>JAZKYQ010000037.1:0-2603 GCA_045612205.1 Acutalibacteraceae bacterium
GGACATCCTCTGGCTCGGCTACAAATGGGACAAGGTACTTTACGCTTCAAGCTACTTTGATTTCATCTATGACTGCGCAATAAAGCTTATCGAAATGGGCAAGGCTTATGTCTGCGACCTCACCGCTGACGAAATCCGTGAGTACAGAGGCACACTCACAGAGCCCGGTAAAAACAGCCCCTACCGTGAAAGAAGCATTGAAGAAAACCTTGACCTCTTCAGGAGAATGACCGACGGTGAATTCCCCGACGGTGCAAGAGTGCTTCGTGCAAAGATTGATATGGCGTCACCCAACATCAATATGCGTGACCCTGTTATTTACAGAATCGCTCACGTTAGCCATCATCAGACAGGTGACAAGTGGTGCGTTTATCCCATGTACGACTTTGCTCATCCCATCTCCGACACAAGAGAGGGTGTTACTCATTCACTTTGCTCCCTCGAGTTTGAAAATCACAGACCGCTTTATGACTGGTTCCTTCGTGAGCTCGGCTTTGAAACTCCCTCAAGACAGATTGAGTTTGCAAGACTCAACCTCAACTACTGCCTTACAAGTAAGCGTAAGTGCTTACAGCTTGTTACAGAGGGCATCGTTGACGGCTGGAATGACCCGAGAATGGTTACCATCAGCGGTATGAGAAGAAGAGGCTACCCTGCAGAGGCAATCCGTGATTTCATCAACCGTGTCGGCGTTTCAAAGGCATTCTCCGTTGTTGATTTCGGCCTTCTTGAGGCCTGCGTAAGAGATAATCTTAACGCTAATGCTCCCAGATGTATGGCTGTTCTTCGTCCTCTCAAGGTTATCATCGATAACTATCCTGAGGATCTCGTTGAAGAAATTGAGCTTCCCGTAAACCAGGACAGACCCGAAATGGGCACAAGAACAATCCGCTTCAGCAAGGAAATCTTTGTTGAAAAGGAAGACTTTATGATTGAGCCTGTCAAGAAGTATTTCCGTCTCTTCCCCGGTAACGAGGTAAGACTCAGAGGCGCATATTTCGTTAAGTGTGTCGGCTATGACACTGACGAAAACGGCGAGGTAACTGCTGTTCACTGTACTTATGATCCCGAAAGCAAGGGCGGTAACTCACCCGACGGCAGAAAGGTCAAGGGTACACTTCATTGGGTAAGCGCAAAGAATTCCGTCGAATTCGAAGCAAGACTTTACGACAGACTTTTCGTAAATCCCAATCCCTCCGACGAGTCAGCAGGCTCCTTCAAGGATAACCTTAACCCCGATTCACTTACCATTCTTTCAGGCTGTCGCCTTGAAGACGGTGTTGCAGAGCTTAAGGTTGGCGATACCTTCCAGTTTATGCGTCAGGGTTACTTCTGCGTTGACACAACATCAAGTGATGAAAAGCTTGTGTTCAACAGAACAGTGGCACTTAATTCTTCATGGAAATAAAGGAGATATAAAAAATGAAAATTGCTTACAGAATTATCACACCGATTCTTTCAATCGGTGCGATTGTAATCGGCGTTATGCTCAAGCTCTTCCACTTCGCAATCGGAACGGCAAACGAGGAGCTCAGCCAGCTCACAACACTTCTTGAGGCTTTCAATGTTCAGACAAAGTTTGAATTTTCCGTTGTGGACATCATTCAGCTTCTTCTCGGTATTGACACCTCAAAGGAAAGCGATGTTGACATTATGGCGCTCATCGAGCCCATCCTTCCTCAGCTTGTTGCTTTTGTTGTGTTCTTTGTTCTTGCACTTGTTATGCTTGTTGTTGTCGGCACAGTTGCAGCGGCAACCAACAAGAGAAAGACTGTAATCGGTCTTTGCGCAGGCGGTCTTGCAATCTGCTTTATTGCAATCATCATCAGCAACAGCGCATTCACAAAGATTATGGGCGGTGAAATCCCTCTTACAGATGTTGTAACAGCCTTCTCTGACAGCACCTGGGCAGCTCTTGCAGCGGCTATCGTAACAATTGCTTCAGCAACCCTTTCAGGCGGCTTCTACGGCGTATTCGGAATGTACATCCTCATCATCTTCTGGACTGTAATGGCAGATATGCTTATCAAAAATCCCATTCAGTTCCAGAAAAAGCACAGAAGAAAGAAGCCTCTCAAGAGCGTTTCAGCTATATTCAGAAGATAAAACAAAAATCTCCCTCTGGATGAGGGAGATTTTTTTAGTAGTAAGTAGTGAGTAGTAAGTAGGAAGAACCCCTCAGTCTTTGCTTTCAGCAAATCCAGCTCCCCTTTCAGGGGAGCGAAAAATTATCCTCCCTGAAAGGGAGGGGGGACCGCATAGCGGTGGGAGGGTTTGAAGTCGGCATTGTTCTCCTTCCGTCAGACCTTACGGTCTGCTACCTTCCTTGGGGAGGAAGGCTATGTAGCGCCGCCTCTCGGGCGGCTTGGAAACAACATATGCGTAGGAGAGACCTCGATCGATACATTTTCACACCAACAAACAAAAAAGCCAGAACACGGTTTCTCGTGTCCTGACTACTCACTACTTACTACTCTTTTACTGCTACCGCTTCAACCTCTTCATCCGTCAGCTCACGGCACATTCCCTCGGGAAGGCTTTCGTCGAGGGGGAGCGCACCCATCTGCACTCTCTTGAGCTCAAGAACCTTGTTGCCAAGGGAG
>JAZKYQ010000038.1:0-16571 GCA_045612205.1 Acutalibacteraceae bacterium
CCATAATAGCACCTGTACCGTAACCCATCATAACATAGTCAGAAATAAAGATGGGAATTTCCTTACCGTTAACAGGATTGATAGCTACGAAGCCGTCGAGCTTGACGCCTGTTTTATCCTTAACGAGCTGAGTTCTTTCGAACTCTGTCTTTTTGGCACATTCGATTCTGTAATTTTCTACATCACCGAAGTTTTTAATCATATCCTTATACTTGTCAAGCATAGGATGCTCGGGAGCCATAACCATAAAGGTTACACCGAAAAGAGTATCGGGACGTGTTGTGTAAATACGAAGTGTATCATCTGTATTCTTAACATCGAAGTTTACAAAAGCACCTGTTGATTTACCGATCCAGTTTTCCTGCTGAAGCTTAACGTTGGGAAGATAATCAACTTCCTTAAGGCCGTCAAGAAGCTTGTCGGCATATTCGGTAATGCGAAGATACCATACATCCTTTGACTTCTGAACGATGTCGCTGTGACAGATGTCACACTTACCGCCCTGTGAGTCTTCATTTGAAAGAACAACCTTACATGAAGGGCAATAGTTAACAAGAGTCTTATCTCTGAAAGCAAGACCGTTTTCGAACATCTTAAGGAAAATCCACTGTGTCCACTTATAGTAGCCCTCTTCAGTTGTATCAACAACTCTGTTCCAGTCAAAAGAGAAGCCTACTCTCTTAAGCTGTGATGTGTACTTTGCAATGTTGTTGTCAGTAACCTGTCTGGGATGGATACCTGTCTTGATTGCGTAGTTTTCTGTAGGAAGTCCGTATGCATCAAAGCCGATAGGAAAAAGAACGTTGTAACCTTCCATTCTTCTCTTACGTGAAACAACCTCAAGACCTGAATATGCCTTGATGTGTCCTACGTGCATACCTGCACCGCTGGGATAAGGGAATTCTACAAGAGCATAGAATTTTTTCTTGTCTGAATAATCTTCAGCATGGAAAACACCTGCTTTTTCCCAATTATCCTGCCACTTTTTTTCTGCGTTTTTAAAATCGTAATGCAAATTTATCACTCCGTTAAATTAGTTTCTGCGTTATTTTTGCTGTGAATCAATCTTCCGTCACAACATCGGAAATATCAATTTCTCTTGCGTCCTGCCAGAGTCTCTCGATATTGTAATAATCTCTTGTTTCGCCTGTGAAAACGTGAACAAGAATGCTGTTATAATCAAGAAGAATCCAACCTGTTGCCTTACCTTCAACATGATAGGGTGTCACACCCTTTTCCTTAAGCTCATACTCAACCTCATCAGCAAGTGACTTGACGTGAGTATTTGATGTACCTGAGCAGATGACAAAGTAATCAGCAACAATTGAATGCTCTGTAATTTCAATAGCTTTGATATCTCTTGCCTTTTTCTTATCAAGGACACTGACAATTTCTTTTAAAATTTCAAGATCAGTCATTACACTTCTCCTTTTCTGATTTATTTATAATAAGCTCATTATAGTAAGCGACGCTGTCTGTATGAATAAGCTTTTCTTTTTCCGAAAGTGAGGTAAATGAATACTTCAGCGCATATAAAGCAGCCTCATCAAGTCCCTCATTCATTGAAAGGTGGCGCATTACATCTGCATCGTGATAATCTCTTTCAACAGAAATATAATCTGCAATGTAAACTATCTTGTCAAGCAAACTCATTCCTGCTTTGCCGGTTGTATGATAACGGACAGCGGAAAGAATCTCCTTGTCGGTGATACCCATTTCAACTCTTAAATAACACTCTCCTGCCATAGCATGCCACAGCTTAGGGTTGTTTTTTTCAGTCTGACTAAGGATTATACCACCTTTTTCCATAATTTGCAACTGTTCTTCTTCACTTGCATTTTTCATTATATCATGAACAAGACCTGCAAAGTAGGATTTCTCTTTATCACCGCCGTATTTTTCAGCAAGAATTACTGCACTGTCGGCAACATTAAGTGAGTGAATATAGCGCTTTTGCTTAAGTCTTCCTTTAAGAAGCTTACGCCAGGGTGTATATTCATCAGTATAAACCTCATTATCTCTGATAAACCCTGCCACCTTCTCATCAAGAAAAGATTCTGCACTATCCCCTTCCTTAAGAAGCTTTCTTACTTCAGTAGAAGAACACTCAAAAGCTTCTATAGAAGAAAAGATTATCTGATCTTTATCAAGACCAAGAGTTTCCTTTGCATAGGCTTCAAGCTGTGACACAGAAATCTCTTCTTCTCTTGTTGCAACACAAAGAGTTACATTTTCAAGTATTTCTTTGTAGCAATACCAACGATGAAAAGACAAAAGCATATCCGAGCCGATTATGAGAAATAATTCATCATCAGGATAAATATCCTTAAGAGCCCTTACTGTATCAACAGTATAACTTTTACCGCCACGATTGAACTCAATATCGCTCACCTTATAAATATCTTCGCTGAATAAAATCTCACACATTGCAAATCTTTCATCCTGAGATGCAAGATCACTTCCCGACTCTTTGTGAGGAGGGGTTGCCGTAGGAATAATGAGAATTCTGTCAAGAGAAGCATCCTTTATCATACTCTGAGCCAGTCTTTTATGCCCGAGATGCGGAGGGTTGAATGTTCCTCCAAAAATACCTATTCGCATTTTATCTCTTTCCCTTTGCGCTCACCTTACCGGTGAAACGGAATTTTTTGTTCTGTTCGCGTCTTTCAGCTGCAGCTTTTTCTCTCTGAAGCTTTGCTGCCTTTTTCTTGTTCTTTTCCTTCTGCAAAGCCTTTTCTTTTAATTCGGGGCTTTCTCTGTAAAGAACGATTACGCCGCCGATAACCTGAATAACCTCTGCACCTGTTGCTTTTACAAGCTCGTCAGCTGTTTCTCTAGGTGTGATGGGTGAAGATTCAAGAAGAACCTTTATTTTTATAAGCTCTCTTGCTCTGAGAGCGTCGTCTGTTTGTTTGATAAGAGCGTCGGACATACCGCCTTTACCAACCTGAAAAAGAGGCTCAAGGTGGTTTGCCTGTGCTCTGAATGCTGCTCTTTCTTTACCTGTCATTTAATCTGCTCCTCTAATTTTTCTAAAATTGAATCAATATCTTCTGTACTCTCGTATATTTTTTCTTCTAATTTTTCAAATTTATCAAGAATTTTTTCGTGTTCATAAAGATAATCTTCTGTTGCAAGCGGATCTGAAAAGTCGAAATCCTCAGGAAAAAGTGCAATAGCCTTTTTCAGCATGCGGGGATATATTTTTGATTTATTCTGCTCAAGATACTCTACAGTTTTTACGCAATACTTTGAATAACCCGTTGAAAAATAAGCTTCAAAGCCTCCGGAATTTACTTCTTCAACAAAGCCTGTACAAAGGACAAAAATCTGTTCTTCCTGTGAAAGCACTTCGGCATTTTCACCAAAATCGCATTTCACAAACAAATCTTCCGAGACAGTACGTTCACATAAGATATATTGCTTTTCTATCCTTCTCCACTCAGTTGGATAACCTAAAATCTCAGAAAACTCCTGCGGATCATTCACTCTTTCGGCAAACATTTTAAAATAATCACGAGCCTTTTCTATGTTTCCTGACTTTTCAAAATATAAACCTAACAGAAAAAATGTGAATCCCCATAAATCATCTTCATCTAGACTCTCAAGCACTGCAGCTTCTTTTGAGCAATCCAAACCCATTTTGAATTTAAATTCAAGTAAATCACTGTAAGCTTTTATTGTTTTTTGAGTGAGTTTTGTTTTTGTTGATACATACTTTTCAAGCATTTCAACTGCATGCATTTTTTCTCCAGCTTCAAACATTTCGGATATCTTATCTAAATTCACAAAAAACACCTCATTGTTTTTAAACTATAGGTAATAATTCTTTCAATTTAACAAGTGCATTACCTCTGTGACTTACTGCATCCTTTTCCTCTGCAGAAAATTCTGCAAAGCTTCTGTCCCCTACCATAAATAAGGGATCATAGCCAAATCCGTTGTTTCCTCTGTATTCATAGCCGATTTTACCCTCGCAAGCACCCTCCGCTGTTATTTCACTTCCGTCAGGGAATGAAACACAGATTGCACAAACAAAGCGTGCTGTTCTTTCTTCATCGGGAACATCCTTAAGATTAAAGAGAAGCTTTTGATTATTTGCCGCATCGTTACCATGCTCACCGGAATATCTTGCAGAATATACTCCCGGCTCACCCCCAAGAGCATCTACACAAAGACCACTGTCATCAGCAATACAAGGAAGTCCGCTTTCACGGCAACCTGCTTCAGCCTTGATTCTTGCATTGTCAAGGAAGGTTTTACCGTTTTCCTCAACATCTGTAAGCTCAATGCCGAGATCCCTATCAGTTACAACCTCGTATCCCATAGGCTCAAGAATTCGTGCCATTTCTGCTAATTTGTGCTTATTATGTGTTGCAATTATAATTTTCATTTCATCAATCCTCGTCAGTAAGATCCTCAAAGAGAGCCTTTGCAAAAACCTTAGGCTTGAAGGGCTGAAGGTCATCAATCTGCTCTCCCACGCCGATGAACTTGACGGGAAGCTTAAGCTCGTTCTTGATTGTAAGAACAACACCGCCTCTTGCAGTACCGTCGAGCTTTGTAAGAGCAATACCAGTAAGCTCAGCAACATTCATAAACTCTTTAGCCTGATTTACCGCATTCTGACCTGTTGTTGCATCAAGCACAAGAAGAATTTCACGGTCAGCATAAGGAAGCTTCTTTTCAACAACTCTGTAAATCTTGGCAAGCTCATCCATAAGATTTTTCTTGTTATGAAGTCGACCTGCAGTATCACAGATGATGATATCGCAATCTCTTGAGATACCGGCTTCTATTGTGTCGTAAACAACAGCTGCAGGGTCAGCACCCTCCTTGTGTTTGATGATATCTACTCCTGCTCTGTCAGCCCAGATTTCAAGCTGTTCAATAGCAGCTGCTCTGAAGGTATCGGCAGCACCGAGAATTACACGCTTGCCTTCCTTCTTATACATTGCAGCAAGCTTACCGATAGTGGTAGTCTTGCCGACACCGTTAACACCGATTACAAGAATGATTGAAGGAACGGTAATAAGTCCCATATCCTCACCGCCGTCAATCATATCAGCGATGATATCCGAAATAATCATCTTTGCGTGCTTCGGATTACGCACTTCGTTGTGATTAACTCTCTTTCTGAGCTCTTCAACGATATCGGTAGCTGTTTTCATGCCGACGTCGCCCATTATAAGAGCTTCCTCAAGATCATCATATAAATCGTCGGTGATTTCCTCGTATGCTCCGAGAACATCTTCAATTCTGCCTGTCATCCCCTCACGGGTTTTCTTAAGGCCGAAACCGAACTTTTTAAAAATTCCCATAATTTACCTCCTGGTTTAACCTGTGATACCGAGCTGTTTTGCAAGTTCTGCAGTTTTAAGCTCGAGAAGCTTGGAAACACCCTGCTCCTGCATTGTGATTCCGTAAAGCATATCTGCTTCTTCCATAGTACCGCGTCTGTGTGTAATAAGGATAAACTGAGTATTGTCAGTCATCTTTCTTACATACTGAGCATATCTTGTTACGTTTACATCGTCAAGTGCTGCCTCAACCTCGTCAAAGATACAGAAGGGTGCGGGATTAACCTTCATAATTGCAAAAAGAAGAGCAATTGCAGAAAGACCCTTTTCACCACCTGAAAGAGAATCAAGTCTCTTTACGTTCTTTCCGGGTGGCTGAAGCTTGATATCAATGTTGCTTTCAAGTATATCTGTAGGATCTTCAATTATAAGCTCTGCCTTACCGCCTCCGAAAAGCTCACGGAAGGTATCATTGAAGTTTGTGTTGATTTTATTGAACTGTTCTCTGAACTGACAGGACATTTTATCTGTAAGCTCTGTTATAAGACGGATAAGCTCCTTCTTTGATTTTTCAACATCGCCGACCTGTTCGCTCATAAACTCATAGCGTTCCTTGACTTCCTTATACTCTTCAATAGCTCCGACATTAACAGAACCGAGAGCTCTGATTTTACCCTTGATTTCATTAAGAGTTCTCTGAGCGGCCCTGGGCTCATCAGGCTTTTCAACGGTTGCCTCTGCTTCACGTCTTGTAAGCTGATATTCATCAAAGAGCTTGTTTTCAGTATCAAGACAATCCTTCTGCATTGTTTCCTTTCTTTCCTCAAGACGGGCAAGCTCACCGCTGACCTTTTCTCTTTCAGAGGTCTTGTTTCTTTCGGAAACTCTGAGTGCTGAGGATTTTTCTTCCTGACTGCTTCTCTTTTTCTGAAGCGCAAGAATGTTTTCATTTGATTGTTTTCGCTTTTCGTCAAGTGTCTTTGAAAGCTTTGAAAGCTCAACAATCTGATTTTCAATCTCAATATTTTTAAGCTTGATTGCCTCAATTTCCTTATCAAGCTCCTTATCCTTATCCTCATGACTGAGCAAACGGGCTTTAAGAAGGTTAAGTGCCTGATTACGTGCCTGTAAATCCTTGTCCGCACCATGGATGTCAAGATTAAGACGGGAAATAACTGAAGCGAATTCCTCACTCTTTCTTGAAATTTCATCGTTTTTCTCGCCAAGAGATTTAAGGCTTTCCTCACCGCCTTCAATCTTTGCAGTGAAATCTTTAATCGCTTTTTCCGCACTGTTATAATCAGCATCTATTTCCTTGAGTCTGCCGTCAGCATCATTTTTTTCGCTGATAAGCTCTTCAAGGTCAAGCTTAACAGAGGTATACTGCTGAGAAATAAGATTAAACTGACCTTCGAGGCGGATTTTCTCCTCCTGAGCGGCAACAAGACTTTGCTTCTGACACTCAGTTTCTCTTTCAAGTGCATTAAGCTCCTCGGTAATTTTATCATAATCACTTCTGAGCGTTGCAAGCTTTTCATCAAGGTCATTTTGCTTTTTCTTCATTTCCTCGATTTCAGTACCTCTTGAAAGAATACCGGCACTTCTATCCTGAGAGCCACCGGTCATTGAACCACCGGGATTAATAACCTGACCGTCAAGAGTCACAATCTTGAAACGGTGATTATATTTTTTCGCAATGCTTATTGCGCTTGTGAGGTCTTCCGCAACAACGGTCTTACCGAGAAGGGAACTGATTATCTCATGATAAAGACTATCATAGCTAAGAAGATTTACAGCCATATCTACATATCCGAAGCAATCCTCAAGGCCTTTTTCCTCAAGGCTTTTACCCTTAATTGCCGATATAGGCTGGAAGGTTGCTCGTCCGAGATTTGCGTTTTTCAAAAAGTTGATTGCAGCCTTGGCATCATTTTCTGTATCAGTGATAATATTCTGAATAGCGTTACCCAGAGCTGTTTCAATCGCAACAGCATATTCGCCTTTAACAGAAATAAGCTGTGAAACAGTTCCATGGATACCTTTGAGGGCACCTTTTTCGCCTTCCTTGATAACCTTTTTAACTGCGCCGGAATAACCTTCCATATTTTTCTCAAGCTCAAGAAGCATCTTGATTTTTGAGGAAATGCGCTGACTTTCAAAGCTTTTTTCGTCTAACTCTCTTTTAAGCTTGTCAGCTTTTTCGTCCTTCTGCTTGAATATGAGTGTATAACCGCTGATTGAATTGTTGAGCTCTGTTATCTCATCAGCGCTCTTCTTTACTGCTTTTTCGCAGTCATTTTTCTGCTGAAGATATTCTTCAACAGAATCCTTTTTCTGAGAAATTAAGCTGTCAACAATTTCCTGTCTTGAAAGAATTTCATTCTTTGATGAAAGAGCAGTTGAAATTTTCACTCTGTAATCAGCAAGTAATGCAGTGAAGGCTGAAATTTCCCCGGAAATCTTGTCTCTTTCCTGCTGGAGCTCACCGCCTGAAAGCTTCATTTTTTCAAGCTCTGAGTTAACCTCATTAAGCTGACTTGTTTTTTCACTCTTAATTCTGTTTATCTGTGAAATAAGCTTTTCTTCGGTTTCAATTTCCTTTAAAAGCTGTTTTCTGTCACTTTCACCGTCATTACGGCTTTTTTCTATTCGCTCGATTGTATCTCTGTTATGCTCAATTGAGCTTTTAAGAACCGCCTGCTGACTTCCTGCCTCTGCAGCTTGTTCTTCAAGAAGTGTAATATTCTGCCTTATCTCATCGATTTCAACATTGATGCTCTGTGTTGTTCTGACACACTCTTCAATCATTTCTTCGATTTCAGCAAGTTCCTTTTCAACCTCACTGTAATGACCTGAAGCAACGGCAATATTATCCTCCTGCTTTCTCAGATCGTCACGAAGTCTGTCAATATTGTAAAGCCACAAACCGATTTCAAGCTTTTTCTTCTCTTCGGCAAAAACAAGAAACTTTTCAGCCTTTTCGCTCTGATGCTTCAAGGGGCCTATGCGTCCTTCAAGCTCAGAGAGAATATCTCTGAGTCGGACAAGGTTATCCTCCGCCTGAGAGAGCTTTTTAAGTGAATCGTTTCTTCTGTAACGGTAGGATGATATACCGGCTGCTTCTTCAAGCATTTCACGGCATTCCTTACCTTTACCGCTTACCATATCGGCAATTTTACCCTGGCTGACCATTGAATATCCGTCTCTGCCGAGACCTGTATCCATGAACAGCTCATGTACATCACGAAGTCTCACGGAAACTCCGTTGATTTTATATTCACTTTCACCTGAACGGTAATATCTTCTCGTTACGCTTACCTCGTCGGTATCGTAGGTTTTAAGACTTCTGTCCTTATTATCAAGTCTGAGAGTTACCTGAGCGTAACCGTAGGCCTTTCTGACCTTGGTACCGTCAAAGATAACGTCCTCCATCTTGGATCCGCGCAATGACTTGCTTGACTGCTCACCGAGAACCCAACGCACAGCATCGGAAATATTACTCTTTCCGCTTCCGTTAGGACCGACAACGGCAGTTATGCCTTTACCGAATTTGAGAGTTGTCTTTTCGGGAAAGGATTTAAAGCCTTGCATTTCAAGTGCTGTTAATATCATACTGTTAACCTCGCACACTTACTTTATATTTTTGATAATCTTTGTTCTGTATAATCTTTACTTCGTAGCCCAATTCATAAAGCTTTTGAAGATTACATTTTTTCTGACCTGTCAGCATAGATACAAATGAACTGCCGACAGTTATTTCAATTTTTCCCTGCAAAATGGATTTGTTTTTTATCTCCGAAAGCACCTTTTCAAGATAAATTTTACTTTCACATATTTCTCTGAAAGCAGGATGATATGCACCTGCAACGAATCCATCCTCCACATTTCCGCCTGAATGAAGCCCGAGCCTTATTACTTTTATTTCTTCTTTTTCAAACATCATAAGAAGAATTTTACAAAGCTCTGCCGCCTCTTCTGTATTCTGAGGAACATACTCACCTTTTCTGTAAAGCTCACAAAGCTCTGTACCCTCAAGGACAACTGTAGGATAGATTCTGACCGTATCAGGCTTAAGAGAAATTATTTTTTTTGCAGTTTCAACTGACTTTTCGGCACTGTCACCGTAAAGCCCCGTCATCATCTGTAAGCCCAATTCAAAATCAAAATTTCTTATGAGCCTGCAAGCATTAATGACAGCTTCTGATGAATGACCTCTTCTGTTTAAATGAAGAACCTCATCATCCATACTCTGACAGCCAAGCTCAATAGCTGTAACACCGTACTTTTTGAGAATAATCAGAATTTCTTCATCAATGCAATCAGGTCTTGTAGAAATCCTTATTCCCTTAAATAACCCCTTTGAAACGTAAAAATAAGCTCTTTCAAGAAGTTGTATCATATAAGCTCTGTCAATTGCAGTGAAGCTGCCACCGAAAAAAGCGATTTCACCTTCATTACAACCGGCATTTTTTAAAGCTGTTTCAACCGCCGCATCAATTTCAGAAAGCTCAAGCTTTTTAGCTTTTCCTGAAATAGTCTTCTGATTACAAAAGCTGCAACGGTACGGACAACCCTCATCAGGCACAAAAAGTGCTACATTTATATGCTTCAACTTCTGATCCCCATTAACTCAAGAGCCTGCTTTGCCGCCTGCTGCTCTGCAAGCTTTTTGCTCTTACCTACACCGCAGCCTACAACATTGCTGTTAAGCCTTACTTCAACTTCGAAACGTTTATCGTGATCAGGACCGCTTTCTCCAACAAGCATATAAGAAAGGTGCTCGTGAGGATTTTTCTGAATAATTTCCTGAAGCTCTGTCTTATAATCTTTGAAGCTCATTTGCTTATCTGCAGCCTTCTTTACAAAATCAAGCACAAACTTTCTCGCTTCATCAAGTCCGCCATCAAGATAGATTGCCGCAATAAGTGCTTCAAAGGCATCAGCAAGGATTGATGCTCTTTTTCTTCCGCCAGTTCTTTCCTCTCCTTTTCCGAGAAGAATAAAGCTACCGAGGTCTATTTCCTTTGCAAAGTCAAAAAGTGACTTTTCACAAGCACATGCTGCTCTTTTTTTGGTCATTTCACCTTCAGGAAGATGATTGAGATTATGATAAAAGTACTCAGCCGTTATAACACCGAGAACTGAGTCTCCGAGAAATTCAAGTCTCTCATTACATTCTCTTGAAAGCTGTTTTTCATTTGCGTAAGAAGAATGTGTAAGAGCTGTTTCAAGCAATTCCCTGTTTTTGAATTTATAACCTATCTTTTCTTCAAGAACTGAAAAAATCATTTAATCTCCATCCTTTCCATATATTCTTCAAGATCGCGCATTCCTCTTTCGCTTAAAGCGGCATAGCGCTGACTTTTATCTCTGATTTTAGGCTCGATGGGAGGCAAAACACCGAAATTTGCACCCATTGGCTGAAAATTCTTAACGCTTTCATCACTGATGTATCTGCTCAAAGCACCCATCATTGTTGTCTCAGGCAAAACAACAGGCTCTTTACCGAGAAGATATCTTGCCATATTTACGCCTGCAAGAATACCCGATGATGCAGATTCCATATAACCCTCAACACCTGTAATCTGACCTGCAAAGAACAGATTGTCTCTTTCTCTGAAAGAGAAAGAAGCCTTGAGAAGTCTAGGAGAGTCAATAAAGGTATTTCTGTGCATTACTCCGTAACGGAAAAATTCCGCATTTTTCAAAGCAGGAATCATCGAGAAGACTCTCTTCTGTTCACCGAACTTAAGATTTGTCTGAAAGCCGACAAGATTAAGCATTGTACCCTTGCTGTTTTCTTTTCTCAGCTGTAAAACCGCCCAGGGTCTGTGACCTGTTCTCGGATCAACGAGACCTACGGGCTTCATGGGACCGAAACGCATGGTATCTCTGCCTCTTGAAGCCATGACCTCGATTGGCATACATCCCTCATAAACATCCTTACGTTTATCAAAGGAGTGCACCTGCGCACTTTCAGCTGTAATCAGAGCCTCATAAAAAGCCTCATATTCAGCCTTATTCATCGGGCAGTTGATGTAATCGTCTTCGCCGCCTCGCTCATACCTCGAAGCTGTGAAAGCACTTTCCATATCAATGCTTTCTCTTGAAACAATGGGAGCAGCAGCGTCAAAAAAATGCAAGCCGTCACCGCAAAGTGCACTGATTTTTTCGCTGAATCCCTCTGAAGCGAGAGGTCCTGCTGCAATGATTACGTTGCCTTCTGGAATTTCAGTAAGCTCCTGACGGATAAGAGTAATTTTTTCATTGGCTTCGATTTTTTCAGTTATAAGTCGTGAAAATTCATCTCGGTCAACGGCAAGAGCACCGCCTGCAGGAACTTCAGCCAAATCGGCACATTCCATACAAAGCGAGCCGAAGGCTCTCATTTCTGTTTTAAGAAGGCCTGCCGCCGATTCGAGCCTTTTTGCTTTTAATGAATTTGAGCAAACAAGCTCTCCGAGAGAATTCATTTTATGAGCAGGTGAAAACTTTACGGGCTTCATTTCGTAAAGCTCAACCTCAAAGCCGTATTTTGCAAGCTGCCAGGCAGCCTCAACGCCTGCAAGACCGCCACCGATAACCTTTACCTTTTCACCCATACTTTCACCTCCGTTTTTTTATTCATCACTTTTCTTTTTTCTTGTTTCTTTCGCTTTATAACCGCACTTCTCATCAAGGCAGGAAATCATTCCGCCCTTACCCTTAAAGAGTGATTTACCGCAATTGGGACATTTTTCGCTTGTAGGCTTATCCCATGTCATAAAGTTACATTCGGGCCAGTTGTCACAGCCGAAGAAGGTGTAACCCTTCTTTGATTTCTTTGAAATAACCTTACCGCCACATACAGGACAGGTTGCCCCTGTTTCAACAACGTAAGGCTTTGTAGTCTTGCAATCGGGATATCCGGGACAAGCAAGGAACTTACCGAAACGACCTGTTTTGATAACCATCATTCTTCCGCATTTTTCGCAAGGAATGTCTGTTTCGTCTTCCTTGAGCTGAATTTTAACGCCATCCATTTCAGCTTTTACCTTCTGGAGATTCTTGTCAAAATCGTCGTAGAAGCTGTGAAGCATTTTAATGTAATCCTCTTCGCCTTCGCCGACTCTGTCAAGGCTTGTTTCCATCTGAGCGGTAAACTTAACGTTTACAATGTTCTTGAATTTATCCTTAAGGAGTCCCACAATCGCCTCTCCGAGCTCTGTAGGAATAAGCTGCTTGGCTTTTCTTGTAACATATTCACGCTTTACAATTGTCGAAATAATTGTGGCGTAAGTACTCGGTCTGCCGACACCGTTTTCTTCAAGAGTTTTAATAAGTGACTCTTCGGTAAATCTTGCAGGAGGCTGTGTAAAATGCTGATTCTTTGAAAGCTCTTTTGCTTTTACCGAATCGTTCGCCTTGAGACCTTCGGGAAGCTTTGATTTTTCCTCATCGTCATTAGCATTGTAAAGAACTGTAAAGCCGTCAAACTTCACGCTGTATCCGCTTGCAGTGAACAAACAATATTTATCCTCGGGCTGACCGCTTTTTGTACTTCTGATTTCAAGCTTTGTTGTATTCTGCAAACATGAAGCCATCATACTTGCAATAAAGCGCTTCCAGATAAGGCTGTAAAGCTTATACTGTTCTGCTGAAAGGCTTTCCTTGATGCTGTCGGGCGTAATGGAAACGGTTGAAGGTCTGATAGCTTCGTGACCGTCCTGAGCATTACTTCTTGATTTGAAATAATTAGGCTTGTCGGGATTATATTTATCACCGTATGTTTTTGAAATAAATTCACGGGCCGACTGTCTTGCTTCTTCAGATATTCTCAAGGAGTCTGTTCTCATGTATGTGATAAGACCGATTGAGCCGTAACCGGGAATATTAACACCTTCATAAAGCTCCTGAGCAATTTTCATTGTTCTCTCAGCTCTGAAGCCAAGTCTCTTTGAAGCCTCCTGCTGTAAGGTTGAAGTAATGAAGGGAGGTGCAGGATTTCTCTTTCTTGTACCTGTTTTAAGGGAGCTGATATAATAGCTCGCACCTTCGAGACGTGAGATATATGCGTCTACCTCTGCTTCGCTTTTAAGCTCAACCTTTCCTGTTTCATCGCCGTAAAAATCAGCATTGATTGTCTTCTTCGAGCAACTGAACTTACCCTGAAGGCTCCAGTATTCTTCAGGAACAAAGGCTCTTATTTCGTTTTCTCTGTCAGTGATAATTCTGAGAGCAACACTCTGCACTCTGCCTGCAGAAAGTCCGCGTCTGATTTTCTGCGAAACGAAGGGACTGAGCTTGTAGCCTACAAGTCGGTCAAGAATACGTCTTGCCTGCTGAGCATTAACAAGATCTATATCAACCTTTCTGGGATTTGCCATACCGTTTTTAACACCGGTTTTTGTAATCTCGTTAAAGGTCACCCTGTTAGCCTGCTCAAGATCAAGACCGAGAATTTCCGCAAGATGCCATGAAATTGCTTCTCCCTCACGGTCAGGGTCGGTTGCAAGGTACACTCTGTCACTTTCGCTGACAGCTGACTTAAGCTCTTTTACAAGCTTCTCCTTACCCTTAACAATACTGTATTTAGGTGCAAAGTCATGCTTTACATCAACACTGAGTCTCGCTGCAGGAAGATCTCTGATATGACCCTTGGATGCAACAATATTGTAACCGCTGCCAAGATAATTTTTCAGAGTTTTAGCCTTTGAAGGAGACTCCACAATAATCAAATCTGCCATTTATGTTCACCTTTTCACGTTTTTATTTAAGTAAATATCTGTTGGGTCCGTCACTCTCAACAAGAGAAAACATCTCTAGCTCAGTCAATGCAACAAGCACCTTGCTTATATCAAGCTCACTCGCTCTTTTGATTTCGTCAAGAGTGCAAACACCATCGGACATTATATTATACACTATTAAAGCATTTTTAGAAATACCTTCAAGGGAAATTTTTTCCTTTTTTTCGTTTTTTTCATCCTTCTCCTCTGCTTTTTCACCTTTCGAAGGAGCGCACTTCTCTTTTAATGTTTTTTTCTCTCGGTAATATTTGCTTTTCTTTTTAGAAAACTCCGAATCCTTCCCTATGCTCGGAAAGGCATTAAAATCCTTTTCCTCACATTCAGATTCTTTTTCCTTAACAATGTCACCGTACTTTATAAGAATATCTTCACCTGAAAAAACGGGGATCGCACCGTCAGTAATAAGCTTATTTGAACCTGCGAAGTTTCCGCTTTCAATATCACCGGGCAAAACAAAGAGATCCTTCTTCTGCTTCTTAGCGTGAGTAGCAGTGTTGAAGGTTCCGCTTCTTTCCGCCGCCTCAACAATTACAACGCCCTTACCCAGAGCGGAGATAATTCGATTTCTTTCAGGAAAAGAAGATCTTGTAACAGAAGACATAGGCGGATACTCTGTAACAAGAGCACCGTTGTTAGCAACAATCTTTCTTAAGGAAGCGTTTTCGGGAAGATAGTTATATCCGTGTCCGCATCCCATAACAAGAATTGTCTTTCCTCCGCTTTCAACTGCAGTCTTATGAGCAATGCTGTCGATTCCGAGAGCGCCGCCGCTGACAATGACATAATCACTTTCAACAAGACGTGAAACGATTTTCACTGCAGCTCTTTCACCGTAAACACACGGTGTACGGCTTCCTATTACGGCAATAATTTTTTTACCATTAAGTATTCTATAATCACCTCTCACATATAAGGCAAGAGGATAATTCTCAATTTCAAGTAAAGCTTCCGGATAATATTCGCTGTCCGGAGTAATGATGTGAACTTTGTGCTCGGCACAAAACTCAACCCTGTCTGCAAATTCACAGGGAGTATAGCTGCGCAATTTATCAAAAACTAGCTCTGAAAAATTCTCACTGTTCCAGAATATTTCACCGGCGTTGTAAAACGCTTCAGGGCTTTCGTAACGACCAAGCAGCTCTTTTACTCTTGCATTTGGTCCGAGACATTCCTGAAGCCAGAGCCAATAAAGAAGATTATCCTTCATTTCTCATCATCTCCCACATCGTTATAGCAGCTGCCATCGAAGCGTTGAGTGATTCTGCTCTTCCTGCCATCGGTATTGTAACCTTTTTGCAAACAGAGAAAATTTCATCGCTTACACCGTTTCCTTCATTTCCGATTACGGCTATGACTCCGCCGGACATATCCTCATCGGTTATTTTTGAGGCGGATGAATCGGGAGTCGTGGCGTAAAGCTTCATGCCTTTTTCTTCAAGCTCAATGAGAGTTTTCTTCAAGTCATCGGTTTCAACGATAGGAAGCCTCAGGGCTGAACCCATAGCAGATCGCTGAGCTTTAGGATTATAAAGATCACAACAACAATAGGTTATCGCTCCGCTTATACCCAACGCTTCCGCTGTTCTGCAAACGGCTCCGAGATTTGCGGGATCCTGAATATTTTCAAGCGCAACATACTTTCCGTTAAAATCTATTTTATGCTCAGCCTCTTTCTTTCGGCAAAGACAAAATATTCCCTGCGGAGTCTGTGCACGGGTGATTTTCTGCTCAACAGTTTCTGAAATAAAATAACTGTTGTTGCTTTTAGAAAAAATATATTCTACATCTTCGGGGAATTTTTTATAAGCAGCGTCCGTTGCGAAAGCACAGTCTATTTCATAATCAGTCAGCGCTGCATCGCGGCAGAGTCTGAGTCCTTCAAGAAAGAAAAGACCTGTCTGTCTGCGATGCTTTGATGAATCAGCAACCTTTACTGCAAGCTTGATTTTATCGTTAGAAACACTTTCAATTCTTAACATTTGACCTTTCCCCTATTAAAAAAATAAATCATAAAAAACACAAATACGCCCGAGAGAAAATCTCGGACGCAATTTATTGTGATTAAAGAGCTGCCTTTGCCTTCTCAACAAGAGCTGTGAATGCTGCGGGATCAGCAATAGCGATTTCTGAAAGCATCTTTCTGTTAAGAGTGATGTCTGGCTTCTTGAGACCGTTCATGAATGTTGAGTAGTTTGTGCCGTTTGCCTTACAAGCAGCTGAAATTCTTGTGATCCAGAGACGACGGAAGTCTCTCTTCTTCTGCTTTCTGCCGATGTATGCATAGTTACCTGACTTCATAACAGCCTGCTTAGCTGTCTTGAAGAGGCTGTGCTTTGAGCCGTAATAGCCCTTTGCAAGCTTTAATACTTTATTTCTTCTCTTACGAGTCATCATTGCGCCTTTAATACGAGCCATGATTAAGTACCTCCGTTAATTATTATTTTAGTTTGGTGTTGCCTGAATTATTTGTAAGGAATAAGACGCT
>JAZKYQ010000039.1:0-11577 GCA_045612205.1 Acutalibacteraceae bacterium
ATTCTTGACGCAATCCGTAACGCTTCAGTTGCATCAGGCGAAGCAGGCGGTATCACACAGCACATCGGTGCTTACAGAGTTGACCTTGACGGTCAGAAGATTACCTTCCTTGACACACCGGGTCACGCAGCTTTCACATCAATGAGAGCAAGAGGTGCTATGGCTACTGATATTGCAGTTCTTGTTGTTGCTGCAGACGACGGTATTATGCCTCAGACAATCGAAGCTATCAACCACGCTAAGGCAGCAGGCGTTCAGATTATTGTTGCTATCAACAAAATGGATAAGGAAGGCGCAAACCCCGACAGAATCAAGCAGCAGCTCACAGAGCACGGTCTTGTTCCTGAAGAGTGGGGCGGTGAATCAATCTGTGTTCCCGTTTCAGCAAAAACTCATATGGGTATCGACAACCTTCTTGAATCAATCCTTCTTGTTGCTGAAATGTCAGAGCTCAAGGCTAACCCCAACAGAGCCGCTAAGGGTGTTGTTATTGAAGCAAGACTTGATAAGGGTCGTGGTCCTATTGCAACTCTTCTTGTTCAGAACGGTACTCTTAACGCAGGTGACATTGTTGTTGCAGGTCAGTCAGTAGGCCGTGTAAGAGTTATGTCCAACGAAAGAGGCCAGAGAATCAAGGAAGCAGGTCCTTCTGTTCCCGTTGAAATCACAGGTCTTGACGTTACACCTAACGCAGGTGATACGTTCGACGTTGCTTCAGACGAAAAGCTTGCAAGAGAGCTTGTTGAAAAGAAGAAGCACGAAGCAAAGCAGGCCGAATGGAATGCTCAGCAGAAGGTTACTCTTGACAACCTCTTCTCCTCACTTAAGGAAGGCGAGCTCAAGCAGCTTAACATCATTGTAAAGGCTGACGTTAACGGCTCCGTTGAAGCTGTTAAGCAGAACCTTGAAAAGCTTTCAAACGAGGAAGTCAAGGTTGCTGTTATCCACGGCGGTGTTGGTGCAATCAATGAATCAGACGTTCAGCTTGCAGCAATTTCAAATGCAATTATCGTAGGCTTCAATGTTCGTCCCGATGCAAATGCAATTTCACTTGCTGAAAGAGACAGCGTTGAAATGAGAATGTACAGAGTTATTTATGACTGCATCGAGGAAATCGAGGCTGCTATGAAGGGTATGCTTGCTCCCAAGTTCCGAGAGCTTGCACTCGGCAGAATCGAAGTAAGAACAGTTATGAACCTCTCCTCTGCAGGTAAGATTGCAGGCTCCTACGTTCTTGAAGGTAAGGTTCAGAGAAATGCACTTATCCGTGTTGTACGTGACGGTATTGTTATCACAGAGGATTCAATCTCCTCACTCAGACGTTTCAAGGACGACGTTAAGGAAGTTCAGACCGGATTTGAATGCGGTATCGGTCTTGAAAAGTTCAACGACATCAAGGAAGGCGACATTTTCGAGTGCTTCATGATGGAAGAATACCGTGACTGATAATAGTAGTCAGTAGCCAGTAGTCAGTAGTCAGGGATATGCTTCGCATTTTCTACGGTTGAATTGCTGACTGCTGAAAAAGATAAGCAAACTACATTTCAGAAAGGCTATATAATAATTATGGCAGGATTCAGAATTGACAGAGTCAGCGAAGATATTCGCAGAGAAATAATTGCCGTTATACGTGAGCTTAAGGATCCGCGTGTAATGGGTAAAATGCTCACCGTTGTCCGTGTTGAGGTAAGCTCTGACGCATCCTATGCAAAGGTTTATGTCAGCGACCTCAAGGGCATCGAGTCAGCAAAGGAGGCAGTAAAGGGTCTTACTGCCGCAACGGGTTATATCCGCCGTGAAGTCGGCTCAAGACTTCATCTGAGAAAGACCCCTGAGCTCAAGTTCGTTGCAGACGATTCAATTGAGCAGGGCTTCAATATGTTCAAGAAGCTCGAGACAAAAGGTGAATGAGATGAGAGTTGAATTTACCGAAGCAGTAAATGAGCTTAAAAAGGCAGAGGATATACTTATCCTCTGTCACAGAAACCCCGACGGAGATACTCTCGGAAGCGGTTATGCACTTCTGAGAGCTCTTAGGGCAATGGGTAAAAGAGTAAAGCTCCTTTGTGACGACAAAATCCCCGCAAAGTTCAGTTATCTTTATGAGGGCATTGACTGTGAGGATTTTGAGGAAGGGTTTATTGTCAGTGTTGACGTTGCTGAAAGAAAGCTTCTCGGAAGCAATTTCGATGAAATCTACGGTGATAAGGTTGACCTTGCCTTTGATCATCACGGCACCTCAAGGCTCTTTGCGAAAAAGACTTACTGTGAGCCTGAAAGCGCTTCAGCCTGTGAGGTTCTTTATAACGTTATTGTTGCTCTCGGTGTGAAGATGAGTGATAAAATCGCTTCCTGTCTTTACACGGGTATGAGTACGGATACAGGCTGCTTCAGATATTCCAATGTGACCCCGAGAACTCACCGCATTGCCGCAGAGCTTATTGAAAATGGCGCTGACCACAGCAGAATAAATGTGAAAATGTTCGAGACAAAGAGCATGAATAACATTATGCTTGAAAGAATGTGCCTTGATTCGCTCAAAAGCTACGGTGACGGAAAAATTGCCGTCATAACCGTTACAAAGGCAATGCTTGAAGAGTGTAAAACCGATAAGTCTGCCCTTGATGCTATCAAGCCTGTTACAAGACAGATTGAGGGCGTTGAAATCGGACTTACCGTAAAAGAAGAGGATAACGGAAAAACGGGAGTTTCCGTCAGAACAAGTGAGAGCTATGATGCCTCGCTTATCTGTGCCAATTTCGGCGGCGGAGGTCATGCAAGGGCCGCAGGCTGTGAAATGTCACTTTCTCCCGACGAAACAAGAGAAAAGGTAGTAAAATATATTCTTGATAATGTGCTTTAAGGAAAGGGTGTGATGATGTGACAGGTTTTGTTTTTCTCAACAAGGGTGAGGACATGACTTCATTTTTTGCCGCAAGCAGATTAAGAAGGATTTTCTCAACCAAAAAGGTCGGTCACACAGGCACTCTTGACCCTATGGCGACAGGTGTTCTTCCTGTGGCTGTGGGAGGCGCAACAAGATTCATCGACTTCATTCCCGACAGCGACAAGGCTTATAAGGCAAGATTTCTTCTCGGTAAAACGACAGATACTCTTGATATTACGGGCAATGTGCTTCAGGAAAATGAGGTAAATGTAAAAAGAGAGGATATCGAAAAAATCCTTCCCGATTTTACAGGTGAGATTTTTCAGATTCCTCCCATGTATTCCGCGCTCAAGAAAGACGGAGTAAGGCTTTACGACCTTGCAAGGCAGGGTATTGAGGTTGAAAGGGAAAAAAGGCAGATTACAATTCATTCTCTTTTGCTTACGGATTTTGAGGGTGAAAACGAATACGAAATAGAGGTTTCCTGCTCAAAGGGTACTTATATCAGAACGCTTATTGACGATATCGGTCAGGCTCTCGGCTGCGGTGCGGTGATGACAAGGCTTTGCCGTACAAAGGCAAACGGAGTTGATTTAAGCGAATGTATAAGCCTTGAGGAGCTTAAGGAGCTTTCAGAGAAGGGCGAGGCCGAAGCCTGTCTTCACAGCGTTGACAGAATGCTGCCTTATGCTTCAATCAAGGTTACGGACAATCAGGCAAGGCGCTTTTCAAACGGCGGTGAGCTTGATGTGGAACGACTGAAGATAAAGCCTGAAAAAGGGCTTTATAAGGTGTATTCTCACCGGGATAGATTTCTCGGGCTCGGTGAAATCACAGAGGATAAACAACAGCTCAGGGTAAAGAGGGTTTTTGTTGAGCTTTAAGGCTGATAAAATAAGGAGGCGCTTATGTTGGATTTACCTGAAAAATTAAAAAAGCAGGGTACTGCAGTAGCGCTTGGCTATTTTGACGGCATTCATCTTGGTCATCGGGCGGTGCTTGATTCTGCACTGCGTTGTGCCGCAAAGGAAAACCTTGTGCCGGTGGTTATGCTTTTTGATGTTCATCCAAGAAAGATAATTTTCGGAAAAACACCACCGATGCTTAAAAGCGAAAGCAAAAAAAGAGAGCTTCTTGCCAATATGGGCTTTACCGTTGTTGATTTTAACTTCCGTGAATCTGTGAACTGCTCACCTGAGGAGTTTGTTGAAAGGATTCTTATTGAAGGGCTTAATGCAAGGGTGGTTTCCTGCGGCTTTGACTTTCATTATGGAAAAGGCGGCAAGGGAGATGTGAACTCTCTTCGCAGTGAGCTCGGAAAAAGAAATGTAAGGGTTATTGCCGAAGCTCCCATTCTTCTTGAAGGGCGTAAGGTTTCCTCAACAGCTATAAGGCAGCTTATTTCAGAGGGTGAAATCGACAAGGCAAACAGAATGCTCAAAGAGCCCTTTTCCTATGACTTTGCAGTCAGAAAGGGAGACGGACTCGGAAGGGTGATGGGCTTTCCGACAATAAATCAATGGTTCCCCGAGGATCACGTTGTTCCCAAATACGGTGTGTATGCTTCAAAGGTCTTTATTGACGGCTGTTGGTATCCTTCGGTTACAAACGTGGGAATAAGACCTACCGTTTCATCGGAAAACATGAGAAGCGAAACCTGTATTCTCGATTTTTCGGGAGATCTTTACGGAAAAAATGTGGAGGTGTTTCTTATCAGATATCTCAGACTTGAGATAAAATTCCCTGATATAAAGGCACTTTCGCAGCAGATTGAACAGGATATAGAACAAGCAAGGATTATATATAAAGAGGTGAAAGCTGATGGCTGAATTAAAGGTAAAAGCAGTATTTTTTGATTTCGACGATACTCTTCAGAGTCGTAAGGGTGCATACAGACTTTATTGTGAAGACTTCCTTACAAAGTATTTTCCCGATATTGATCAGGATGAAAGACTCAGAAAGCTTGACGAAATGGAAGAGTATGTTGACGGCGGATATAAGGACAGAGAGGTTTACTTCCCTGAGATTATCGAGCTTTGGAAGTGGGAAAATCATCCTCCCATGCAGGAGCTTTACGACAGCTTCAATTATGACTTCGGTAAGCACATCGTAATGCTTGACGGTGCAATTGAAGTGCTTGAGGAAATCAAAAAGCGCGGATACATTCTCGGATGCATCACAAACGGTGTTTCCTCACTTCAGAATATCAAGCTTGACACAGCAGGCATCAGAGATATGTTTGATGTTGTTGTGGTTTCAGGTGATATCGGAATTTATAAGCCTGCAAGAGGCATTTTTGACGAGGCTTGTAAAAGAGCAGGCGTTAAAAATGAAGAGGCTCTTTTTGTCGGTGATCATCCCGTCAATGACATTCAGGGTGCTCTCGGTGCAGATATGAAGGCTATAAGAATGAACTACGGTGATTTCTTTGGCAAGGGACTCGGAAACGAAGGCGTTTCAGCAGAAATTACGGAAATAAGACAGCTTCTTGAATACATTTAAGGAGAAATTTTTATGATTTGTAAAAATTGTTCGGCGGAATACAGTGATGAGTTTTCATTCTGTCCCAAGTGCGGAGAAAAAAATGAAAACAAATTTTCACAGGAAAGTCTTAATGCAGGCACATATGTTATTGAAATTTCCGATGAGGAATCCGAAGAGGGCGGAGCTTCTCAGGCGGAATATGATGTGCCTGTGTACGATGAGGCTGAGCGTATAAAAGCCGCAGAGAAGGAAAGTGGGGAAATAATCGAAAGAAGAGAGCGTATTGTCAGAGAAAGACGAAAAACTCTCATCAGAAATAAAAAAGGAAAAATCAAAAGAGAAAGCAAAAAAGCAACTGCACTTATTGCCTTTATTCTTTGTGCAGTAGGTATGCTCTGTGTTCTTTTTACTGTTTTCAGGGTGAAAACCGATGCCTTTGAACAACAGGCACAGACTCAGAAGGCTGTTGCTCTTTCAAAGCTTTCTGCAGAGGATGAGGTACAGCTTGAAAAGGAGCTTGCACTTTATTATTCTGCAATGAAAATGAATTTCAGCAAGGATACCTACGATGCGGAAAAAATTATTTCTGCAATGGATCCTGCAGATAAGGGCAATATTTACAATACTGTCAATTCGGCACAGGAGCAGCTTCAGACAGCGGCTGACCCTGCAATGAGATTTGCAGATGAGTACGGAGAATATTCCTACTACAAGGTTGAAAAATCAAAGATTGACAAGGTCCTTGAAAGATTTGATATTTCCTGTGAGGGCGATGTCAACAGCAAGGAATGCTATTATTACGACGGATATTATTATTTTGATAACAAGCCTGCAAAGAACACTCCTTCTGTCGGAGCTGATATAACAAAAAGCAGAAAGGTTCTTGACGGAAGCTATTATGTTGAATGCTACTTCTATGTAACAGACGGCAGCAACACAGTAAAGAGCGATACTTATTATATCGTTGCCAATAAAAATGTGAATGCCGCTTCTGACGGATACAGCTTCAGAATAAGTGAGATCAACAGCTCTCCTGTTTTCAGCGGCGCAGGTAATCCCACAAATGTGTCAGGTGCAGAAGGCTATAAGACAGTCAGAAAGGTTATTGAAGGCCGCACTGAGAACGGAACAGTTTACAGCAGATATGTAATCGAGTATCCTGTTTTTGAAGGTTCATCCGTTGGCGAGGCAAGTATAAACGAATTTTTCTCAGGAACAGTCACCGCTTACGAGATAAAGGCTTCAAATGCTCAGAAGGACTATGAGGCGTTTATAAGTAAGGGCGGCAAAGCAGAGGAGCTTCCCTTTACTGAGACGGTTGTGACAAGAGTCACTTATTCCGATAATGAAAAAATCTCTCTTAAGGAAAAGATAACCTCATACTCTCCCGAGCTTCCCGAAAAAGAGGAAACAACCGAGCAGAATGATTATTATCCCGTAAGGGAAAACATCAACAGAGAGCCTGAACAGCAAGAGGTTGAGCTTCCCGAAATCACCGTTGAGGCTTACACCTTTGACAGATTAACCGGAGACTTCATCGAAAAGGATGCTGTAATCGGTAAGAATTATATGGTAATCAGTGAGATTCTTTACAGAATTTATAATTCCTACGAATATGAGAGCGTCATACCACAGGAAACTGTTGTTGAAACCACTCAGGAAACCACAACCGGTCAGAGCGAGGAATTCGGCAACAACGGTTACTATGGCAATGAGGATTATTATGACCGTAACGGCTATTATGATTACGATAATTATTACGGATACGGTGAAGAAAAAGAGGACGATGACGGAATTCCCGACGACAAGGATGGCTTCGGCACAGAGATTTACGAAAGTGCCTGCTGTATGACTGCTGACGGCTTTACCTTCTTCTACATTGAAGAGGAGGGCTATATAACAGAGGTTACAATTCCTTCTGAGGTTGTTGAAAAGCTGAAGGATTCAAAGTCAGTTACAGTTGAATAAAATTAAACGGTCAAAGCTGAATGAAAGGCTTTGACCGTTGTTTTTTGTTATTTTATTTTGCAGGAGACAATTTCTCCGATGTACATTCTGTGGTAATCCTTGCCGGGATAACAGGCTGAATCGATTGACTTATCAAGGAAGCCCTCGGGCTTTATGTCCTGGAAAGCAACCTTTTTGCAAAGAAGAACAATTTCCGCTTCTTCAAAGCTTACACTGTCGCCTTCGGTTTTTGCGATGAGTCCTGTTTCCTTTGCCTTGTCAACGTCTCTTCCGCTGAATTTTCCGCAGTAGGCAAGAGCTTTTTTGTAATCCTCGGAAAAAAAGCTGAGGGTAAAGTAGTCCTCTTTTTCCATAAATTCATAGGTGTATCTCTGCGGTCTTACAAAGCAGAAGCATACATTCTTGTTCCACAGCTCGCCCAAAGCTCCCCATGAAACTGTCATGGTGTTGTAGTTGTCTGTATTGCCTGCAGTAAGCAGTGCCCAGCTGTCGTCAAAAAGAGAAACGGCACTTTCCCTGAGCTCTTTGATGTTTATTTCCTTCATAATCAGGTCACCTCGTGTAATTTTTTCTTTTATTATTATATTTCCGTTGATATGACTTTATATTACGGCTGATATAGATTTTACCATAAAAGCCTGATACTGTCTATAAGTAAAGGCCTCTTTTTTAGTAAGTATTACACCCTTTGAGCTTTTATTGCACGGGTTTTTGTTAAGAATGTAAAAAGTTTTAAAAGAAATGAAAAATATTTTCAAAAAGGTTGAAAAAAAATCTGTAATCGGTTAATATATTAGAGGTTAAAAACAATCATTTCAATGAAAGATTGGAGGTAAATTAACATGTCAGTAAAAGTTGCTATTAATGGTTTCGGTCGTATCGGTCGTCTTGCTTTCCGTCAGATGTTCGATGCAGAAGGTTATGAAGTTGTTGCTATCAACGACCTCACAAGCCCCAAGATGCTTGCTCACCTTCTTAAGTACGACACTGCTCAGGGCAGATATGACGGTCACACTGTAGAAGCTGGTGAAAACTCAATCACAGTTGACGGCAAGGAAATCATCATCTATGCTAAGCCCAACCCCGCAGAACTTCCCTGGGGCGAAATCGGTGTAGACGTAGTTCTCGAATGCACAGGTTTCTTCTGCTCAAAGGATAAGGCAGCTGCTCACATCGAAGCAGGTGCAAAGAAGGTAGTTATTTCTGCTCCCGCAGGTAACGATCTTCCCACAATCGTTTACTCAGTTAACGAAAACACACTTACAGCTGAAGATAAGATCATCTCCGCTGCATCATGCACAACAAACTGCCTTGCTCCCATGGCTAAGGCTCTTAACGAATACGCAGCTATCCAGAGCGGTATTATGACAACTGTTCACGCTTACACAGGTGATCAGATGGTTCTCGACGGTCCTCACAAGAAGGGTGACCTCAGAAGAGCACGTGCAGCTGCTGCAAACATCGTTCCCAACTCAACAGGTGCTGCTAAGGCTATCGGCCTTGTAATTCCCGAACTCAACGGCAAGCTTATCGGTTCAGCTCAGAGAGTTCCCACTCCCACAGGCTCAACAACAATCCTTGTTGCAGTTGTTAAGGGTGACGACGTTACTAAGGAAGGCATCAACGCTGCTATGAAGGCTGCTGCTTCAGATTCCTTCGGTTACACAGAAGAAGAACTCGTTTCTTCAGACATCGTTGGTATCAGATACGGTTCACTCTTCGATGCTACTCAGACAATGGTAACAAAGATCGAAGACGGTCTCTATCAGGTACAGGTTGTTGCTTGGTACGACAACGAAAACTCATACACAAGCCAGATGGTACGTACAATCAAGTACTTCGCAGAGCTTGCATAATCTGAAACTTTAATATTAAGCGCAGAACGAAAATCAAAAGCACAGACAAGCACTTCATTTGAGGTGCTTGTTTTTTTGCTTTTCTAGCCATTTTTTTGCCTGCTCGCAGTACCTCGTACAGCTTCGGGGCAAAGAAAATGCCTTCTGCATCTTAATCTGCCTCGTTCCGAAATAATTCTTTGAGAAAATCCTGTACGCCTTCGGGAGCGAAGAAAAGCCTTTCTGCATCTTAATCTTAAGAGCTTCAGTGCTTTTTCACGATAAACGAATTGATGCCGAGGTATCTCTGGCTACTGACTACTGGCTACTGACTACTTTTATATACAGCTTCGGAGCGAAGAAAAGCCTTTCTGCATCTTAATCTTAAGAGCTTCAGTGCTTTTTCACGATAAACGAATTGATGCCGAGGTATCCCTGACTACTTACTACTCACTACTTACTACTCACTACTTACTACTTCACCTCGGCCCTTGGCCATCCTTGACACTTTTTTGTCAAAAAACATTGACAAAAGGATAGTGTTTGATGTATAATTACTTTCCGCGAGTTATCGCTCGTTTATTTTTCAGAAAGCGTCGGACTCATATTGCGTTACTACTTACACTACTTGAGCAATGTGTCCCGTTTTAATTTTACAAAATTTATTATTAAAAGGAGGTTAACGCAATGAAAAGAACTTACCAGCCCAAGAAGCGTCACAGAAAGATGGAGCACGGCTTCCGTAAGAGAATGTCCACAAGAAACGGCCGCAAGGTACTTGCACGTCGTCGTGCAAAGGGCAGAAAGCAGCTCACATACTAATTAAAACACAAATGGCAGACAAGCTGCCGCAATCCTTGGCAAAAGTAAATGACTTTTGCATTTGTTCACTTTACTGTGTTGGGATTTGATTTTTTTGCAGAAATACCTTTCTTTAACTGAAAATACGGATTTCCAGCGTGCATATCACAGAGGGAAGTCCTGCGCACGACCTGCACTGGTTGTTTATTCAAACAAGAACCGTGTGGGGATTTGTCGTGTCGGTATAACAACAAGCAAAAAAATCGGAAACGCAGTTGAGCGAAACCGTTCCCGAAGAGTAATAAGAGCAGCCTTCAGGGCTGTGAGCCAGGAATATCAGTTCAAGGGTAACTTTGACTTTGTTCTTGTTGCAAGAAGCAAAACGAAATATCTCAAAACGGAGAAGGTGCGCCTTGCTATGGTGGACTGCCTCAGAGAGGTCGGTGCCATCTGATGAAAAAGGTGATGCTGGCTCTTATAAGGTTTTACCGCAAGCATATTTCGCCTCATCTTCCGCCAATGTGCAGATACTATCCAACCTGCTCGTGTTATGCGATTGAAGCAATCGAGACTCACGGAGCGCTCAAGGGAGGAATTCTGGCGGCGTGGAGACTTCTTCGATGCAATCCTATGTCAGCGGGAGGATATGATCCTGTTCCGCCTAAAAAGGACAAGCATAACTGAGCTCTCAGGGAATAATTTAACGAGAGGAAATTTTAAAAAATGTTTGATTTCTTATACGACATTTTCGGCTATCTGTTCAGATTTCTTCTTCCCGTCGTTGGAAATTACGGCCTTGCACTTCTGATCTTTACCGTATTTTTCCGCGTAATTCTTCTTCCTACAACAGTAAAACAGCAGAAATCCTCTGCTAAAATGGTTCGTCTTCAGCCTAAGCTCAGAAGAATCAGAGAAAAGTATCAGGATTACAATCCTCAGGAGAGGAACATGAAAATCCAGCAGGAAACAAGCGAGCTTTACCAGCGTGAAGGTTATTCCTCCATGGGCGCAAGCTGTGGTCCTCTTATTTTCCAGCTTCCCATCCTCTGGGGTCTTTACGGTATCATCCGTCAGCCTCTTACCTATGTTCTCGAAATTTCTTCCGAAGCTATCACTGCTTTCAGTGAGTCAATTACTGCTCTCGGCATTCAGGTAGGCAGTGGCAAGGGCTCAGCTGCAGCAGCTTATATGGAGCCTGCAATCATCTCAAACATTGAGGCTATTATCGAAGGCAACCCCGAGCTTCTCAACAGCTTTGCTGCTGAAATTGAAAAAATCCGTGCATTTGACTTTACCGTTTTCGGAATTGACCTCGGTTCAATTCCCAGTGCTTTTTATGGTGAGCACGGCATAAGCAAGGCATCAATCCTCATTCTTGCTATCCCTGTTCTTTCAGGTCTTACCTCTCTTCTTACAAGTGTTCTTACACAGGCAAGACAGAAGAAGAACAATCCTCAGATGGAAAACCAGCAGATGATGGGCTGTATGATGCTTTCAATGCCTCTTATGTCTGTAATGTTCACATGGTCAATGCCCGTTGCTATGGGTATGTACTGGATTCTTTCAAACATCCTTGCTTTCGTTCAGACACTTGTTATCGGT
>JAZKYQ010000040.1:0-7389 GCA_045612205.1 Acutalibacteraceae bacterium
AATGCGTCGCAGACCCTTAACTTTTGCCCGTTATGGGCAAAAATTTCACTTTGCGACAGCAAAATATCACTTGCCGTAAGGCAAATATCACATCTGCGAAGCAGATATATCACTGCAATGTCGTTAAGTTAACGACATTGCACAAGAGCCAAGGACCCGTAGGTACAGGTTGTTTGGCTTAAATAAAAAAACAGTCGGCAGAGCTTAACGGTTCTGCCGACATTTTCGTATAGGTTATTATGAAGCTTGCTTCTTTATAATTATTATACTACATAAAACGGAAAAATACAAGTCTTGCATTAGGGAGCACTTGGTAGTATAATCTGTTTCAGAATTATTTAAAAGGAGGCAGGAGCATGGCAAGAGTTTACCTCAAGGATCACAAGCGTGTTCCCGTGGCAAAAAATATGATTTTTGCCCTTAAGCTCGGCTGGGAGGCTGATAAAAGCCTTTTTATCGGCTATCTTGTAAATATGATTGCCGATCAGATTTTCTCTCTTTATGTGCAGAACATTCTTTTTCTGAGGGTTCTTCTTGGCATAATTGATGCCAAGGGCGACTTTCAGCAGTACTTTAAAACACTTTTGCTTTTTCTTGTGTTGTCCCTTGTGCTCAAGGCCGTGAACTGGTATACAAGCTATATCCGTCAGGTGGCAACAAAAAATGTGCTGAAAAAAATCAACAACAAAATTTTTGCAAAGGCAGTTTCACTTGATGTTGCCTGCTATGAGGATCCGAGGTTTTACGATAAATACCAGCGTGCGACGGATGTTCTTGCCTGGGGGCTTTTTGATGCGGCCTGTGCAGCAGTTACAAGCATAATTGCCGCGGTCATTGCGCTGTGCCTTGTTATAGGAACCGTTACGGTGGTTGACCCTGCTTATCTTCTTTTCCTGTTGCCTATCGCCTTTGTGTTTCCTGTTGAGGTTTTCAAGGCAAGGCTCGTTTATAAGCGTGACAAGGAAATGACCACCAACAACCGAATCAAGGCATATATCCAGAGAACGGTTTTTCTCAAGGATTTTTCAAAGGATATGAGAACATCAAATATCTTCTCTGTTCTTATGGTGAGATTCAGGGCGGCAATTGATTCAAATGTGGAAATTCTCCGCTCCTACGGACTGAGGCTTTTCCTTTACAGTGCCGTAAGCACACTTTTCAGTGAGTTTATCCCCATTATCGGAACCTACGCCTTTGCGGCTTATCAGTTTGTTTTTACGGGAGCGCTTACAGTTTCTGCGTTTTCCGTTGTGATTTCCTCTGTGACTGCAGTTCAGCAGGCAACCTTAAGAATTGCAAACAACTTTGAGGGCATGAGCCGTTTTGCCTTCTATTTTCAGAATATGAGAGAGTTTCTTGATTTTGAAAGCACCGTTTCCGGCGGCACAGAGAAGTGCGGAGAATTTGAAAGCCTTGAATTTAAGAATGTTACCTTCAGGTATCCCTCTGCGAAAAAGCCTACCCTTGAAAATGTAAGCTTCAAAATAAACGCAGGTGAAACCGTTGCACTTGTAGGTGTCAACGGAGCAGGTAAATCAACTATTGTCAAGCTTCTTCTTCGTTTTTATGATGTGACGGAGGGTGAAATTCTTCTCAACGGAAAAAACATAAAGGATTACGAGCTTGTGTCACTTCGTGATATTTTCGGTGCGGTTTTTCAGGATTACAAAAACTTTGCCCTTTCCGTCAATGAAAACCTTATGTGTCATGAGTGTGATGACGAAGATAAGAAAAAGGCGGAAATCGCCCTTAAGCAAAGCGGCGCATGGAAAAAGATTTCATCCTTCCCCGACAAGGGTGATACTGTTCTTACAAGAGAGTTTGAAAAGGACGGTGCAGGACTTTCCGGCGGTGAAAATCAGAAGCTTTCCGTGGCAAGACTTTTTGCAAAGAGCTTCTCCTTTGCCGTGCTTGACGAGCCCTCATCGGCACTTGACCCGATTGCAGAGTACAATATGTACGAAAGTCTCATCAATGTCACAAAGGGCAAGACCGTTCTTTATATTTCTCACCGTCTTTCAAGTGCGGTGCTTTCGGACAGAATTCTTGTCCTTGACGGCGGCAACATAGCTGAGGACGGCTCTCATGAGGAGCTTATGAAAAAAGAGGGTATTTACAGCCGTATGTTTACCCTTCAGGCTTCAAGCTATAAAGGAGAAAAGGAGGCGTCAGAATGAAAAAGAGCAAAGAAAAGACACAATATTCTATGTTTTCCAACATCTTCTTTTTCGTGAAGCTTCTTTTTGAGGTTTCTCCCCTTCTTGTCATCGGTGAATTCGCCTGGGGCATTCTGACAAACGTGCCTGCAAGGCTTATAAGCGTAATCGGTGCCAAATACATAATTGATACCGTTGAATCGGGTGAAAACCTTGAAAGCATCTTCGGTGCGGTAGGTCTTATTGCACTTGTTATTATCGCCGGCAATGCCTTCACCTGGATTTTCAGAGAGTTTTTCTGGAACATGGAGAAGGAAAAGGTTTACTACGGCCTTAACAAAAAGCTTTACGAGAAGGCAAGACAGCTTGACGAGGAAAGCTACGACAACCCCGATTTCTACAATAATTTCATTCTCACCATTGAATCCTCATCGGATAACATACAGAACCTCTTGGGTCTTGTACGAAACTATGTGGGCAACATCATCCTTCTTATATCCATCGGCTCGGTGCTTATTTCAATTGATCCTGTATGTCTTATCATCATTCTGTTTTTCATCGGTGTCTTCTCCCCTATCAGCAAGAAAATAGGCAATCTGCAGATGGGCAGACGAATTGATAACACAAGGTTTCACAGAAGAAGCGACTATTTCCAGCGTATCTTTTATCTTCAGGATTACTGCAAGGAAGTGAGAATGAACGACATCTCTCCCCTTCTTATTGAAAGATATAACGATGCGGCAACGGATGTTGTGAAAAATCAGAGATATTACTGGAAAAGAATATCAGGCTATTATCTTCTACAAGAAAGCGGAATTCAGATTTTCGGCTTTATGTTTGTGCTTCCGCTTTACCTGGGCTACTGTGTCCTTGTAAAGGAAAGTCTTTCCGCAGGTGATTTTGTTGCCGCCTTCAACGGCTCTTATTCAATTGCGGCATCAATCAACTTCCTTACAGTATGGGCGGTTGCCATCTTTTCCGAAAGAGGAAAGATGATTGAAAAATACCGCGAGTTCCTGAAGGCTGAATTTAAAATCAGCGACGGTGCAAAAAAGGCTGAAAAGGGTAAGCCAAAGGAAATAAAAATCGAAAACCTTTCCTTCACCTATCCCGGAAACAGTGAGCCTACATTAGAGAACATCAACCTTACAATAAAGCCTTATGAGAAAATCGCTCTTGTAGGCTATAACGGAGCAGGCAAGACAACACTTACAAATCTTCTGCTTCGCCTTTACGATCCGACAGAGGGTGCAATTCTCATCGACGGGGAGGATATAAGAAGTGCCACCGTTGATTCTCACCGTGACAGGTTTGCGGCGGTGTTTCAGGATTTTCAGCTTTTCGCCTGCAATGTGGGTGAAAATGTTGCTCTTGACAAGGATTACGACGGGCAAAAGGTTGAAAAGGCTCTTTACCACAGCGGCTTTAGTAAAAAGCTAAAAAGCGGAACCGAAACCGAGCTTCTCAGAGAATTTGACGATGAGGGCGTGATGCTTTCCGGCGGTGAAGGCCAGAAGGTTGCTATCGCAAGGGCCTTCTACAAGGATTGCCCCTATGTTATTCTTGATGAGCCTTCGGCAAATCTTGACCCTGTTGCCGAATATAACCTTAACAGAGCAATGAGTGAGGCTTCGGACAACAAAACAGTTATCTTTATCTCGCACAGGCTTTCAACAACTGTTCACGCTGACAGAATCTATGTTATGGAAAAGGGCAGAATAATTGAAAGCGGAAGCCACGACGAGCTTATGAAAAAGGGCGGAACCTATGCTTACATGTTCAACCTTCAGGCTGAAAAGTACAGAGATTAAGGGCCAAGGTCCGGGGCACCGCTGAAGCGGTGCAGTAGGGGACACTCCATGTGGCGTCCCTGTAGTAGTAAGTAGTAAGGGCTTGCTTCTGCCGTGTCAGTAAAACAAATAACAATAAAAAAACACTTAACCGCAAGGAACAGATTATTCTATCCTTGCGGTTAAATTATTGCTTTTAAGGTTGTTCGGGCCTTGGCGTTTGTGAGAGATCACACAGGGGTCTTCCCTGTGCGATTTTCGTTTTTGTTTCGTACGACCAATGGTCGCCCCTGCATTCCGTCGACCTGTGGTCGACAGTCACCGATGCGGCGACGCTACAATGCGGACACGGCACAACCTGTCTCTGCTCATTACCCATTTTTCTAAATTAAATTTTGAAAAAAATGTTATAAATGTATACATTTGATTGACATAACCTTTTATATTTGGTAAAATAACTTTGTCTAAACTGTGCGGTAGTGTACGCTGCTGCGCTAACCAAAGGAGGATTATATCTATGACAGATGCAAAAACCCTGGCATATATCAACATGTATGCTGTTCTCGGTGCAATCGAAAATCTTTGTGAGCTTGACGAAAAAGCAAGCGAGCTTGTAAAGACAAAGAAGCCCGTGTCAATCGGTCTCGAAGTTAAGGGCGGTCCCAGCGCTACTCTCTTCTTCAAGAACGGCAGATGCAGAATGGAGCAGGGCACAAAGGACTGTGACGTTCTTCTTCCCTTCTCAACACCCGAAAAGTTCAACGCTATGGTTGACGGCTCAGGCTCAGCTCTTCCTTCAAAGGGCTTTTCAAAGGTTGGCTTCCTTCTCAAGAAGTTCATCCCTCTTACAGATATGCTTTCAAAGTATCTGCGTGCAACAGAGGAAGACCTCAAGGATGACAAGTTCTTTGAAATCAGCACAAAGCTTATGTTCTATGTAATCACTGTTGCTCTTTCACAGATCGGTAACAATGACGAAATCGGTAAGTTCAGTGCTTCCTTCATTCCCGACGGTATTATTGACGTTTCCATCAAGGACTGCGTTGGTGCAACAATCCGCGTTAAGGATCACCACATGGTAACCATCAAGAAGAAGCCCGAGGCTTTCCGCTCACAGATGGAATTTGACAATATCAGACTCGCAAGAGACCTCTTCGACGGTAAGGTTAACTCAATCGCCTGCATCGGTGAAGGTACAATTGCAATGCACGGTCAGATCAATATGATCGACAACGTTAACAGAATTCTTGACAGAGTTGCACTCTATCTTGCATAAGGAGGTATTACAATGAGTTTTCCCGTTTACAAACACGATAAAAGCACAGAGCTCTTCAACAGAGCAACAAAGGTAGTACCTTCAGGTATTTACGGTCACCTCGGCCCTGCAGAAGGCCAGTTCATCCCCGTTGCAAAATGGCCCATGTTTGCTGAAAAGGCAAAGGGTACATATGTATGGGACGTTGACGGCAACAAGTACATCGACTACATGTGCGCTTACGGCCCCAACGTTCTCGGTTACTGCGATCCCGACGTTGACGCTGCTGCATTAAAGCAGATAGCTCTCGGTAACTGCACAACACAGCCCGGCAAGGTTATGCTTGACTGTGCAGAGCTTCTTGTTGACACAGTTGCTTCTGCTGACTGGGCATTCTTTGCAAAGAACGGTAACGACGCTACTCAGGGCGCTATCATGTGTGCAAGAGCACATACACACAGAAAAAAGGTTATCATGTTCACAGGCTACTACCACGGTGTTTCACCCTGGTGCCAGAAGATCGACTATCCCGGCGTTCTTCCCGAAGATGTTGCAAACAACATCATGCTTCCCTGGAATGATATTCCTCTTCTTGAAAAGACAATCGAAGAAAACAAGAATGAAATCGCTTGTCTTATCGCTCAGCCCTATGACCACGGTAACTTCCACGATAATGCACTTCCCGAGGAAGGCTTCTGGAAGAAGGTAAGAGAAATCTGTACAAAGAACGAAATCGTTCTCATCATCGACGACGTTCGTGCAGGCTTCCGTCTTGACCTTGCAGGTTCTGACCATTACTTCGGCTTTGAAGCTGACCTTATCTGCTTCTGTAAGGCTCTTGCCAACGGCTACAATATGTCAGCTATCTGCGGTAAGGACTTCCTTAAGAACGCAATGAGCTCACTTGCTTACACAGGCTCATACTGGCTTTCAGCAGTTCCCTTTGCAGCTTGTATTGCAAACATCAACAAGATGAAGGAACTCGACGTTCCCACAATGTTCAAGCAGAAGGGCGAAATGCTCTGCAACGGCCTTGTAAAAGCAGGTGCAGAACACGGCTTCAACCTCATCGCTTCAGGCCCTGCAGCTCTCTTCTATCTCAGAATCGCTAACGACGACAGCATGCTTCTTCATCAGGAATGGGTTGCTGAAATGGTTGCAAGAGGTATCTTCATTTCTTCACATCACAACCACTTCATCAACGCTGCACTTTCCGAAAAGGATATCAAGCACTCAATCGAGGTTGCTGAAGAATGCTTCGGTATCGTAGCAAAGAATCATCCCGAAATTTTCGGCTGATAAAAAATCTGTAAAATCCCCCCACAGGCGATGTCGTTATGTTAACGGCATTGCCCCGAGGGATAAATAAATATTATTATATTTAAATTGGAGGAAAACATTATGCCACTTTCAAAACAGGAATGGCTTGCCCTTGAAAAAAAGGCTTTAGACCTTCGTAAGCTTACAGTTCAGACAACTGTATGGGCAGGCAGCGGCCATCTCGGCGGCGGTTTGAGTGTTATGGATTTACTCACCGTACTCTACCACAAATATCTTAACATCAAGGTTGAAGATCCCAAATGGGAAGACAGAGACCGCTTTATCCTTTCAAAGGGTCACGCAGCTATCGCTTACGCTCCCGTACTCTGCGACAAGGGCTTCAACGATGTAGAAATGCTTAAGTCTTTCAACCTTTCAGGCTCAAAGATGGGTATGCACCTTGACTCAAACAAGGTTGTAGGTGTTGACGCTTCAACCGGTTCTCTCGGTCACGGTCCCTCTATCGCAGCAGGTACTGCTCTTGCAGCAAGACTTCTCGGTAAGGATTACCTTACATATGTAGTAACCGGTGACGGTGAGCTCGGCGAAGGCTCATGCTGGGAAGGCTTTATGACAATGAACCACTACGAGCTTTCCAACTGCATCGTATTTATCGACAGAAACCACAACATGATCGACGGTAACACAGAAGACATCAAGAAGCTTGAGCCCCTTGCTGACAAGATGACAGCTTTCGGCTTCAACACAATCGTTGTTGACGGTAACAATATCGGCGAGCTTTGCAATGCTATCGATGCAGCTATCGAACGCTCAAAGGAAAAGTGTGCTCCCACCTGTATCCTTATGGACACAAAGAAGGGTGCCGGCGTAAAGACAATCGAAGGCGACTACACATGGCATTACGGTG
>JAZKYQ010000041.1:0-51313 GCA_045612205.1 Acutalibacteraceae bacterium
AGTTTTCAGCAGAGAACAGCTTCTTGACAGCATCTGGGGTTATGATTTTTCCGGTGATATCAGAACTGTTGACTCCCACGTTGCAAGGCTCAGAACAAAGCTTGGCGATTGGGGAAACAAGCACCTTAAAACTGTTTACGGTATCGGATACAAAATTGAGGAAATGTGATGAAAAAAGATAAAATCACTATCAAGCGAAGGTTTTCAATTGTCAGCTTCATTGCAATTTCCTTTTGCGTTGCGATGTTCTCCATTGTTCAGTTTTATCTGATGGATGATATCTTCACTTACGCAGTAAAGCTTTCTCTTCTCAGCGCTGCCAATGATATATCCGATGTTGATTTTGAAAATGAAAGTCACCTTCCCCTGCTTTCTGACTACGAGGCAAGCCGAGGAATTTACCTTGAGGTATACTCAAGCGAAGGACGGCTGATTTACACCTCAGAGGGTAACGATTATATTTATAATCCCTCTGTCAGCAATCAGAATGCTCTTCAGCCACGAAACATGAAGCTTATCTGGCACTCCGACAGAGATGACGGAAGCTATTTCGAGGTTCGTGAAGAGGTTTACGCAACTGCTCAATACATTGTTTACGGCAGCTTCTTCGGCCAGGACAATAATTCAATGCAGATTTACTATCCCGTTGACAACATAAGGAAAAATGCAGAGGTTGCAAGCTGGGCATTATTCGTGCTTTGTATAATCGCCCTTTGCCTTTACTATCTTACAACCTATCTTTTTGCTTCTGCTTTCTCAAAGCCTGTTATCACCATAAGCCTTGCGGCAAAAAAAATCGCAAACCTTGATTTCAGTCAGAGCTGTCCTAAATACCGAATAGCCGAGCTTGATGAGCTGAGCAAAAGCATCAACACCCTTTCCGTTTCTCTGGAAAACGCTTTGAATGACCTGAAAATCAAAAACAGTCAGCTTGAAAGAGACATTCAGAAGGAACGTGCTCTTGAAAAAAGCAGACGTGACTTTGTTGCAAATGCTTCTCACGAGCTCAAGACCCCGATTTCAATCATTCAGGGCTATGCCGAAGGGATGAAATACGGCATCGGCTGCGATTCGACCGATGAATTCTGTGACATCATTATCGAGGAAGCAGACAAAATGAACAGTCTTGTTATCAAGCTTCTTGAATTCCTTCACATCGGCTCCGGTGAATACCCTGTCAATCTTCAGGACTTTTACCTTGACGAGCTTCTTGTAAGCCACCTTGACTCGCTTAAAAATCTTTTCCGTGAAAAAGAAGTAATTCTTGAAAAGAACATTGAAGCAAACCTTTTTGCCAATGCTGACCCTACACTTATAAGAATTGTTTTCAACAACTACATTTCAAACGCCTTAAGCCACGTTAACGGTGAAAAAACAATCAGGGTAAATGTTACCGAAGATGAGGAAACCTATACAGTAAGCGTCTTTAACACCGGTGAAGCAATAAACGACGCAGACATAAATAACATCTGGCAAAGCTTTTACAGAGCCGACAAGGCTCACAGCCGCACCGAAGGCAGATTCGGACTCGGTCTTTCAATTGTGGCTTCAATTCAGGAAACGCACTTTCAGAAATACGGTGTTTCAAACAAGGAAGACGGAGTTGAGTTCTTCTTCACGGTCAGAAAAAATAATAAACAAAAAATCAGCGATACTTGATGTACCGCTGATTTTTTGTATTTGTTCAATTAAAACTCTGCAAGGTTGTCTGAAGTCATCTTTCTTTCGCCACGTTCGATCTCGTGAATCATTTCAACAAGCTTTGTATTAACGGGAGTGGGAACACCATACTTGAGACCGTTCTCTACAAAGAAGCCGTTAAGGATGTTGATTTCAGTGATTTCGCCTGCTTCAAGTGACTGAAGGGTTGAGGGCTTAACATCACCGTAAAGCTTTCCTACCATACCTACAACGAACTTACAGATGCCGTTATAAACCTTGTTGTTACCAAGAGCGAGAAGTCTGTACTCAAGGACTGCACCGTACTTGGGAACCTTAATATTCATTGCCTTTGCAACTGCCATACCTTCTCTTGCGATGTTGAGGAAAACATCCTTAGCTCTGTTGTCCTTAAGGATTTCACCGAGCTTCTTACCTGTGATAGCTGCAACAGCATTGATGCAGGAATTGATGATGAGCTTTGAATACTGGCGGCCCTTGATGTCAAGTGTAACCTGAGCAGGAACAACACTGCTGAGCATTTCAGCGAACTTCTCAAGAGTAGGAGTCTTTCTGCCGTCAAGCATACCTACATAGTACTCACCAAGGCTTGTCATTGTAACATCGTTATCTGCATTTCTTGTTGCACCGAAGCCGATCATACAGCCTACAGCCTTGTCTCTGCCTACGATTTCAGCAAGCTCTTCGGTAAGAATACCGTTCTGCATACCAACGATAATGCCGTTTTCTGCAAGGAAGGGAAGAATCAGCTTTGCTGAAGCAGCCACGTGAGCATACTTTGTTGCGATAATGATGATGTCAAACTTTTCATCGCCAAATTCGGAAACCTCGTGGTAACACTTGAAGTCAACGTGGTGCTCACCCTTTGCACCGTGAAGATAGAAGCCGTTCTTTTCAATAAGCTCCTTGATTTCAGGAATGTGACACTTGATTCTTACATCATATCCCTTTTCCTTAAGAAGTACTGCAACTGTACCGCCGATAGCGCCTGCGCCTACAATAAGAACTTTCATTTTTTATTCCTCCGTTTTAAGAAAATTAAATTATTTACTGATTTTTTGAGCCTTCGTTGAAGCTCTCAGGATCTATGTCCTTATTAATATTTCATTCTCACTTTTTCTGCAAAGCACATTACATCCTTGAGCTCAAGAACTGTGCCGTCATCAAGAATTGCCTTACCGCTCATTCTGCCGAACACCTGATGCTGATCGGTCTCTATAAGCTTAAGGCTGATTTTTGCCGCACGGTCGATTACGGGAACAAAGTCCATTTCAAATCTGCCGTCGCTTGAAGTAAAGGTCCAGGGATCAGTGTAGCTTCCGTTAGCAGGAAGGTTAAAGGTAACATCATCAAGCTTATGAGCAACACCGTCATAGAAAAGGATGTTTTCCGAAGCTGCACTTGTGTCACCGAAACCGTAGCCGATGTTGAAGCCGAAGGGCTTTCCGTTTATTACTGCGTTACCGCTGCCCCAATACCAGGTGTTATCGTATGTCCACACTCCTCTGCCCCAGTCAAGGGTACCGAAGTCGGTTTCGGGGTTGAATTCATATCTTACACCGTCAAATTCTGCATATCCTGAAGCTCTCATACAGTTGATTTTCTGATTGTAATAGAAGGCCTTTTTGTTTTCCTTCCAGGGAGTGGCAATAACCATTGTATCCATAGGAGGCTGTGAAAGAGTGATATCAACCTTAAGGGTTTTACCGTCCTTGAACTGTCTGTACTCACCGACAATTCTTCTTTCACCGGGCTTTACAAGGAATTCGAGGTCAAGCTTCTTGTCGTGGTACTTGATATCACCTGCATCTGAGGTGCGGGGAAGCTTGTACTTACCCATAGGGAAGAAGTTGAGAATTGAGCTTGTCTGCTCCCAGGGATTCTTTTCATCAAAAACGAGAAGAGATGCTGACTGCATACCGATGTAACCGTCATCGGAAAGAGTAAAAGCAACTGCGTGCTTATCGGCAAGGATAAGATAATAGTCCCACTCCTTGATTCTGAATTTGGGTGCCGCGATATCTTCTCTGTTATAGGTCTGCACAAGAGATTTTGACCAGCCGGGCTCTCTGAGTGTACCGTCGGGGTTTAAAAGATTTTTTCTCTCTGTTACTTCATGGTTTCTTGCCATTGAATTTTCCTCCTCATATTTTCTTCTTATAATGTTAAAATAATATAATATTTTTTCAAAGAAATAAATAATATCTTAAAAATTATATGCCGATTGCATTAATGTCATAGGGTGTCTGCTGATAAACAAAGTAGTTAAGCCAGTTTGTAAACATCAGTGTGCCGACATTTCTCCAGGTCATAATAGGCTTCTTTGTCGGGTCGTCATCGGGGAAATAATTGTAAGGCACCTTGATATCAAGTCCCTTGTCCACATCACGGAAATATTCCTTCGCAAGAGTGTCTGCATCGTATTCGGAGTGACCTGTTGCGTAGAAATTACGGCACTGAAGGTCAGATACAAGATGAATGCCTGCCTGATCGGAATAGGAAAGAATCTGCAGATCCTTACAAAGGGCAACATCGTCAAAATCAACATCTGTATGACGGGAATGAGGCACAAAATATGTATCATCAAAGCCACGCATAAGAGGATGATAAAGGTCAAGAGGTCTGTGAGGGAACACGCCGAACATCTTTTCGGGAAGCTTATGCTTCTGAATGCCGTGGTGGTAATAAAGACCTGCCTGTGCACCCCAACAGATGTGGAAGGTGGAGTAAACATTGGTCTTTGACCACTCAAAAATCTTACAAAGCTCGGGCCAATAATCAACCTCTTCAAACTCCATAAGCTCAACAGGAGCACCTGTCACAATCATACCGTCGTACTTTTTATCCTTGACGTCATCAAAAACATAATAGAATTTATTAAGGTGATTCTGTGAGGTGTTCTTTGACTTATGTGTTGCCATCTGAAGAAACTCAACATCAACCTGAAGCGGTGTGTTACTCATAAGGCGAAGAAGCTGTGTTTCCGTTACAATCTTTGTGGGCATAAGGTTAACAATGAGAATCTTAAGAGGACGGATATCCTGACTTGCCGCACGGGATTCAGTCATAACGAATATATTTTCATGTTCAAGCAATTCCCTTGCGGGAAGACTGTCGTTTATTTTAATAGGCATAATTTTTCTCCTGTATTTTATCCCTAAAATTTTCTATAATATTTTATCATAGGTGTGAAATATAGTCAACATTAATTTTATGTGAATCAACAATAAAAACTCCGCACAAAATTTGTACGGAGTCTTGTTGCTATTAATTTCAGCCTGCGTTACGCTTTGCATTAAGCTCTTCCATAATCTTCTTATGGGTAGCGTTGCTGATTTCGTAGTTCTTCATAGGAATGCATGAAAGAAGGCAGGTTACTGCGGCAGGGACTGACACGAGGAAGAACATACCGAAGCGGTAAGCTTCAAACTCGGGAGCAGTTGCAAAGAGGTAATCGCTTGCAGGTGAAGCGGCAAGAGCCTCGTTACAAGCAGCAACATTGTCACCGCTGAAGCCTACAGCTGCAAAAACAATACCCTGAATGAAGGAGGAAAGTCCGGCACCGAGCTTTGTGATGAAGGACTGACCTGAGAAGAATACACCGTCGGGACGGTAGCCTGTTCTGTGCTCATCGTAGTCAACACAGTCAGCAATCATAATTGACTGAATAACCATTGATGCGCCCATTGCGGCACCTGCAACTGCGAAGAGGATTGCAAGAACAACCATCCAGAAGGGCTTGTAAAGACCTGTACCGTCGATAAGATAGCAAACGAAAACGCCTGCAAAGGGAATTGCACCAACAATATTGCAAAGGTTATAAACCTTCTGCTTTTCAAACTTTTCGCAAAGCTTGGGAGTAAGAGCCATTGCAACAAACTGACCGATAAACAGACCGCCGCCAAGGAAAATCATCTGTAAAATATAACCCTGACCGTCACCGCCGTTATCACCGAAGTAGTAAGAAAGAAGGGTCATTGCAACGATGGAGAGAATCTGCATGGGAGCCTTGATAACACCTGAAATGAGGAGTCTTCTGAAGGGCATACAGCCCCACATGATTTTAACGTTGTCAATAAAGCCCTTTGCCTCGTCGGAAGGCTGCTTAACTCTTTCCTTTGCAAAGCAAGCACACTGGAAAAGAAGGGTACCGACAAGAGTCATTATGCCGCAGACAACAATGAAGCCCATCTGTGTGCCCTTTTTCTGACCCATTGTTTCAGCAAAGGCAGCACCCACGCTCTGTGAGATCGGCATAACGGTAAGAAGCACTGCACCGCCGCCGATACCTGCGATGATTCTTGCAAGACCGAGGAGCTTTTCACGGTCCTTTGAGCTTTCTGTCATAAGTGAGGTAATACCCCAGATGGGAATGTCACCTGCTGTATATGACATACCCCAAAGGATGTAGGAAATGCCTGCCCAGGCGATGATGATTGCATTTTTTGAGGGTGAATTGTCACCTGAGTACTGACCGTTGACAAAGGTAAGGAAGGTTGTGATCATAACAACGCCCGGAACATAGAAAAGGTAAGGACGGCATTTACCGTACTTGCTTCTTGTCTTGTCAACAATTGTACCCATCATCGGGTCGTTGATTGCGTCCCATACACGGGCAACACCCATGATAACGCTGATTGCCATTGCAGGGATGAAGATAACACTCTGGAAATAGAATGTCATGCCTGTTGCGATAATATTGTAAATCACATTCTGACCCATAAGGCCGAGGAGATACATATTACGCTCTTTTGTTGTGTAAGTATTCATATTGTCCTCCGTTTTTATGGCTTTCGCCTTATTTCCTTTTTAAAAGATGCTTTTATCAATTACAGCTTCTTATATTTTTCAATCCAGTCCTCAACTGCCTTTTTCTCGTATTCCTTCGGCATTGCCTCGGCAACGGAATCAATAAAGGGAATTGATTTAAGATTTGATACCAAGGGTGAAAGAAGTCTCACAAGAGGAAGTGCAACAGAAAGAATGTGAAGCACGTAAGCCGGTGTGATTTCAATTGAGCCGTTGAAGTCAAGCTGCTCCTCGGTGAGGATTTTCTTTTCAAGGAAGTAGTCAACATCCTTTTTATTACAGTAGGTAAAGAAGTTTTTGAGAATGTTTATCATCACAAGATCCTTGCCGAACCTCTGGAAGTACTCATACTGATAATGCCAGAGATTTTCAATCGAGAATGCATCGCATTCACATTCGCAGATTTTGTCAGCAAGAATTTCACCTGCATTCATACTAAGCACAATACCGCTGCCGTTAAGAGGAATTGTCATACCTGCGCTGTCACCGACTGCGGCATAACCGTCCGCAACGATGAGCGGAAGCATTTTGCTAAGAGGAATTACACCCTTCTGTCCGCCGCGGACAATCTTTTCACCGATAAACGGATATCTGCTTTTGTACTCTGCAACTGATAATTCAATTTCTTCATCGGTAAGCTCCCCTGCCGTACCGAATTTGCCGACAAGAATATCCACGCTGTCCTCATCGCTGAGCACCCAGTCAATGCCGGGCTTACCCTCATGGAAAAGGCCAACAAGATACTGAGGATCAACCATTTCACCTGTGAGATTTTCAAAATAAGCTCTGTAAACATAAAAGATTTCATTTGCTTCAAAGCTGTTTCTGATACCGAAGCAAGGAGGAAGGCTCCTTCTGACAGGTGAATTCATTCCGCAGGCATCAATCACCATATCAGCTGTAACCTCTGCCTTTTCACCGTCTTTGATTATTTTAACACCTGCCACCTTAAGCCCGTCAAGAACCGCACCTTCAATTTCTGTGCCGAAAATAAACTTTACTCCCGCTTCCTCTGCTTTTTCAACAAGGTAATTGATAAGAAGCTTTCTGTCCATAAGGAAGTTGCCGTTTTCGTCAAAGGGAATGTAAAGCTTCACCGTTGAAGAGGGATTTTCAAAGCCTGACTGCACACACCCGCGGATTAATTCCTTTTCAGGTCTCGGTATTCCCGAGCCGTCAAAGGCATCCCAGCCGATTGAATCGTGCCAGTCATAACCGAGATTTTCTCTCGCACTTTTTTCATAAACGGTAACATCGAAACCGTTTTTGGCAAGGTTGTAAGCGGCTGCGATACCGCCGTGACCTGCGCCTGCAACAATAATTTTCTTCATATGTTTTCTCTCCGTTTAATATATTACGGCCTTTTGCCGCTTGTTCACTTGTTCTTTTCGTAAATAATCATAAGCCCCTTAAGAAGAAGCTTGTCATTTTCAATTATCTCCTTTTTGCACAAGGGCGTTACAATCTTTGCAAGACCGCCCGTGCTGATAACGGTACACTTCTGTCCGAGCTCCTGCTCTATGTTTTCTATAAGTCCGTCAATTGCGGCGGCATTACCGTAAATAAGTCCGCTTTTTATGCAGTCAGCCGTATTTCTTCCGATTGCCTTTTTCGGAGCCTCAAGTCCTATGTGAGGAAGCTGAGAGGTCTTTGTTGCAAGAGCCTCCATAGAAACCATAAGTCCCGGCATAATCATACCGCCGATGAAGTTCTTTTCACCGTCCACAACGGAAACAGTTGTTGCCGTACCCATATCAATAATGATAAGAGGACAAGGATAAAGATTTGTGGCGGCAACTGCATCTGCAACTCTGTCGCTGCCGAGCTGCAAAGGATTGTCAAGCTTGATTTTAAGCCCCGTTTTCACTCCGGGACCGACAACAAAAACATCCTTACCCGTTATTTTTTCCATTGCCTCCTTGACTCTTCCCGTAACTGAAGGCACAACGGATGAAATGATGCTTCCGTCAAAGGAATATCCTGCAAGACCGTTAAGCTCAAGAACAGTTTTGATAAGCACCGCATACTCGAGTGAGGTGGAGTTTTTATTAGTGGAAAGCCTTTCAACGAAACGGATTTCGTTTTCATCAAAGCAACCGATAACAACATTAGTGTTGCCGATATCTACTGCAAGAACCATCACTTGTCACCCCTTTTTATAAGCTTCGCTCTTTCAAGAGCCTTGACAATAACACCGGTAAAAACCGTTGAAACCAACATTTCAAAAACTGCATTTATGCCCACAAAGGTGCAGATAAAGATAATAACATTTTTTCCGCCCATAAGGTCATTCATATAATCAGTATTACCAAAAAGAACAACCAGGAAGGTCATAAACAAAGCTGTGTTGAGAAACGCAGCAGAAAAACCTGCGGCAAAACCCGCAACAGTGGAATTGATAAGCTTTCTGATAAGTCTGTACACATAGGCAGTAAGAAGACCCATAAGGAAACGGGGTACAAACCTCTGCACAAAGGCAAGAAATGGATTAATTTCAAAAAGAATTACACCCATCGCACTCGTTCCGCCTATACCGATGCACTGAAGAAAGCTTGTGATACCGAAAACCGCACCGAGAAAAGCACCGCCCTTGGGCCCGAGAGCAATTGCACCAATGGCAACAGGTATCATATTAAGGGTGATTGCAAGCGGTCCGATGTTAAGAAATCCTATGGGAGTAAAGGACATCATAAGTAAAACCGCTGTGAGAAGTCCCATAAGCGTAAGCTCTTTGGGCTTGAGAGTTTTATTCATTCTGTTATCCTCCTTGTTATCGTTCGCTTCAGAATGGTGAGTATAAGCGAATCCGCTTTGAATTATACTCGCCACCCTACAACAGCGATACAATACAAATTTATTTAATTAATTATAGCACAAAGAAATCGTAAAAGTATATATTTTTTTGAAAAAATGTGATATACTTTAAAAAATACAAAAAAAGGGAGTGTTTTCTCTTATGTTAAAAGGTAAAACCGTGCTTCTCGGTGTATCGGGAAGTATTGCCGCATATAAAATTGCAAACCTTGCAAGAATGCTTAAGAAGCTTCACTGTAACGTTCACGTGCTTATGACACAGAATGCAACTCAGTTCATCAATCCCGTTACCTTTGAGACTCTGACTGCAAACAAGTGTCTTATTGACACCTTTGACCGCAATTTCCAGTACAGCGTTGAACATGTTGCTCTTGCAAAGCAGGCTGATGTTGTTATGCTTGCACCCGCATCTGCAAATGTTATCGGAAAAATAGCAAACGGCATTGCCGATGATATGCTCACCACAACAGTTATTGCCTGTCCCTGCAAGAAAATCATTGCTCCTGCAATGAATCACAATATGTATCATAACCCAATCGTACAGGATAATATCAAAAAGCTTGCGTCCTACGGCTATGAAATTGTCACCCCTGCAACAGGAATGCTCGCAAACGGTGATCTCGGCGACGGAAGAATGCCCGACGAAGAAGTGCTTCTGTGGTACATCTTAAAGGAAATTGCTTTTGAAAAAGACCTTGAAGGCAAAAAGGTACTTGTAACTGCAGGTGCTACAAGAGAAGCCATCGATCCCGTCCGCTTTATCACAAATCACTCAACGGGCAAAATGGGCTTCGCTATTGCCAGAGCAGCAATGCTCAGAGGTGCAGATGTAACCCTCGTTGCGGCTCATACAGAAATTGAGCCTCCTATGTTTGTAAATGTTGTCCCTGTAACCTCAGCCAATGATATGTTTGAAGCAGTAAAAGAAGCCGCACCCGAGCAGGATATAATCATCAAGGCTGCAGCAGTTTCCGACTACACTCCCCTTTTTGCAGCAGAAGGTAAGCTCAAAAAGAGCGACAGTGAGATGTCAATCGAGCTCAAGCGAACAACAGACATTCTCAAATATCTTGGCGAAAACAAAAAAGACGGTCAGTTCATCTGCGGCTTTTCAATGGAAACTGACAATGTTATCGAAAACTCAAAAGCTAAGCTTACAAAGAAAAACTGCGATATGATCTGTGCCAACAGCTTACGCACAGAAGGTGCAGGCTTCGGTGTTGATACAAACGTTATCACTCTTATAAAGAAGAACAGTGAAACCGAGCTTCCTATGATGACTAAGGATGATGCGGCACACAGAATTCTTGATGAGTGCATCAGATAATCCGACCAAACAACAGGAAACCTCCGTGTCAGACTGAACTGATACGGAGGTTAATTATTTACTTAAAAATCAGAATCTGAAAAAACTGAACATATATTCAAAGAAGTTTTTCATAACAGAAATAACATATCTGAAGCCACCCTGCATTCCGTCACTTGTTCTTGCCACGGAGTTGCCGCCATCCTCGGCCCATTCACCGTCGAAATCACTTCTGAAGCCTGAAAGCCAATGAATCATACCTTCGGGATAAGTGAGGTTTACCTTGTTACCGTTACCATCAAAGGTTCTCATTGCAGGATATTTCCCGTTTCTTGATGAAAACATATCATTGTTCACCGCAAACCAGGAATGGTGTCCGCTTGAAGTGGGAATTCCGTTAGCATATGCAGTTCTTGTAAGGGTTGAAAAACGGCAATTTTCAGGAACATCACTTTCAGCAATTATGTTTTTCCATGTAGGCATTGCCATTGCAAAATAGTTCACAAGAGGATCTGCCGCACCGCTTGTAAGCCATATCGGCATTTCTGAAAGCTTTGCTGTCGCATCTGTACCGGGAACCCAGGCAGGACAAATCGGAAAAGCTGCCGCAAACATTTCAGGATAAGCTACAGCCATTTTGAGCGTCATCTTACCGCCCATAGAATAACCGCCGATATAAATACGCTCAAAGTCAACGTTATATCTGTTTTCCCAAAGAAAATCGTCAATAGCCGCTCTCAGAGGATAAATAAGCTCATCAGTCCAGAAAAGACCTTCTTCCTCAACAGAACGAGGTGCAAGAATAAAAGCTCCTTTGCTGTCTTTGAATCTGCTCTGATAATCCTTACTTGCCCAAAGAGCAATATTGCTTTTTTCAATCTGTCGTCCGTCATAAGCACCGTCACCCATTCCGTGGAGCCAGATTACAACGGGATATTTCTCATCATCCCAACGGTCGTCTACGGGTGAATAATAACGGTAGTCAATTGAATAACCACCTGTATAAGGACCTTCACCGTAGTAAAACTGCTTTTGAAGAGACTCAAGATCATCACTCTTTGCAAACGCAAAAAGTAAAAAAGCCGAAAGCAACATAACAAGGGACAAGGTAAATGCAACCGCTTTTTTAAGCTTCATTATAAATCACTCCTAATAATTCAAAAAGTAAAATAATAATAAATCTTACATTTTTATGTGTTTGTTGCCCACTCAAGAGCCTTTCTTATGCCCTCTTTTTCAATAAGGGTAATCCCCTTTTCAACAAGATTTTTCATCTCGCTTAAATCAAGTCCCCACAAGGAGGTATCTGAAAGGATTGAAGAAAGGTCACTTACTGCAACGAAAGCTGCCGCACTCACATCGTCCTGAACAGTGTTGTTTTTGTAATAATAAATAAGACATGAAAGAGCAAACACCAGCGCCTTGGGAAGCTCACCGTTTTTAACAAGATAATCTTCAATTGAAGGAAGAACTCTCTGTCTGAACTTACTCAAAGAATTAAGTGAAATTGACTGCCAACGATGCTTAAGATATGGATTTGCAAAACGTTCAAGAACTTCAGCGGCAAACTTCTTTGCCTCTTCGTTATCCTCGCCTAAAAGAGGAAGTATGCAATCAAAAAGACAACGGCTCAAAAATTTTGAAAGCTCTTCATCGTCAAGGCTGTCCTTTACAGTTTCCATCCCACAAAGAAGGCTCGGGAAAACAAGGCTTGTGTGAGCACCGTTAAGTATACGCACCTTCATTTTACCGTAAGAAGCAACCTCGTCACTCCACACAACATTGAGTCCTGCTTTTTTCAAGGGAAGCTCATTTTCAAAATCTCCCTCAATTACCCAGAGATGGAAAGGCTCTGCGGTGTTAAGAAGCTTATCCTCCTTACCGATTTCGGCAAAGATGGTCTCGGCATCCTCGGGATAACCTGAAACGATACGGTCAACAAGTGTATTACAGAAGGTATTTTCTTCTTCAAGCCAATTAGTGAAATCATCACCAAGCTCCCATAAATCGGCATACTTCATAACACAGCTTTTAAGTGTTTTGCCGTTTTCGGGAATAAGCTCGCAAGCGAAAATAACAAAGCCGGGAAGATGACGAAGATATCTCTGATAAAGAAGCTGTGTAAGCTTTCCCGGGAAGGAAAGTGCAGGTCTGTCATCAAAGCTGCATTTTCTGTTAAATTCTATACCTGCTTCAGTTGTATTGGATACAATAAAGCGAAGGTCTGGATTTTTTGCAAGAGCAAGGTAATCCTCGTAATTATTATAAGGATCTACACAACGGCTGATGCTTCTGATAATTCTTCTTTCAGATACGCTTTCACCGTTTTTCACGCCGCGAAGATAAAGGTTGTGCTCTCCGCCGCATTCATTGAGGATCTGTCCTCTTCCGCTTTTTGTGGGCTGAACAACGACAATCCTTCCGTCGTAAAGCTCCTTTTCGTTAAGTGTCTGTACAAAATCTGCAACGAAGCCTCTTAAAAAGGCTCCTGTTCCGAACTGAATTATAGTCTCTTTCATATTTCCTCCTGTGAATATATCAATAGACAGGAAAAGATTATACCAAATAAATACAAATTTGTCTTTAGTTTTACAAAAATTTTCAAAAAAATATTTCAGAAAAATTTCAAAAAAAGTATTGACATTTCTCTTGCATAGTGGTATAGTATACAAGCGCTCGAGAGAGCGGATATATGCGAGAGTGGCGGAATCGGCAGACGCGCACGTTTGAGGGGCGTGTGGGGCAGCTCGTACGGGTTCAAGTCCCGTCTCTCGCACCATGACTCAGTAACCAAAAGGTTGCTGAGTTCTTTTTTTATCTTGTCAGCTGAAAGCACCGAGGGACTTGAACCCTAAGAGGGTGAGAAGCGTTAAGAAAAGAGTTCGGTGAACTGTTTTTAGCTTCGAAGTACGAAGTCGGGTACCGAATGCGCAGCATTGGGTCGACGAGGATGCAGGATTTGCGCAGCAAAGCCGTGTCCCGTCTCTCGCACCATGACTCAGTAACCAAAAGGTTGCTGAGTTCTTTTTTTATCCTGTTAACTTAAAGCACCGAGGGACTTGAAGCCTAAGAGGGTGAGAAGCGTTAATAAAACAGTTCGGTGAACTGTTTTTAGCTTCGAAGTCCGAAGTCGGGTACCGAATGCGTAGCATTGGGTCGACAAGGATGCAGGATTTGCGAAGCAAAGCCGTGTCCCGTCTCTCGCACCAAGAAAAAGACGATTCTTCGGAATCGTCTTTTTCAGTTTTATTCGCATTCTGCGAGGTTATCTGCGAATAAAATAACAACTATGCCGTAAAACGGAATAACACCGAACAGAAACACCGTATTGACAACCACAACAACATTTGCTATACTCAAAACCGAGGTGATCTACTATGAAAATTACCCAAAAATACAGTAAACCTTTTCTTTTTGTCGCGGCAATCGGGATTATTATTGCGCTTATCTTTGCAGTCACCGTGATTGATTTCGTACACTTCAACCTCACCTATGTTTCTCCCCAACAAGCTGTTATTGACTCTGTCGGCGAAAACGAGTGTGTGGCATATTATTCTCACGGCATTCGTGATTTCACCGATTACGGTGTTTACTCTTACTCTGAGCCGAATGTGACTGACAACGCTTATTTCCAGAAGGCCACTGATAACAACGAGCTTTCGCAGTATATCAGCCACTTTGAAAGTGCGGTTTTAAACATACCCGAGGATACCGATATATACAAATATTATGACTTTGACCGAAGTCTTATTGACAGCAAGGATTATTTCTGTATAAAGGATAAGTCAACCGAAGAGGAGCTTTATCAGCCCTTTGATTACTTTGACATTTATTTTTTTGACACACAAAGCAACACACTTTACTATTTCCATTATGACAGATAACATAAAAAAAGGGGCTGTAAAAAAAGTGCAGACCGCATAAACCAAGATAAACAAAGGGTTTCTTTGGATTTTAAAGTCCGAAGAAACCCTTTAAAATATAGAAAAACAGAAATAATTGCAAAAACTGTGTTTTTGCGGTTTATGCTATAAACAAACTTCGCCTCTCGACGTACCTCTGTACGCCTTAGGGTAACCCCAAATAAAGCAAATATGCTTTATTTGGGCTCAGTTTGTTCATTCTGCGCATTTTTTCACGCCCCTGAAAGGGGATGTAAAAAACTTACGTTTTTTTACATCCCCTTAACTGTTATTCGGATGTTATTATTCCGTGAAGATTAATAGTGCACTGCACCGCAAGCACATACGGGATGCATCTTGAAAATCTTCCAGATAAGACGGATAATCATGTAAACTATACGCCAGAACCAGTTGTTGTTATGGCAAAGACATACACAACCGTCATAGAGACCGTTTCTGCCGCATACATCACAAGTTCCGTCACCGTCTGCATCAGTGTGAGCAAGAGTGGGAATTTCTTGCTGAGCTTCGGTAACAGCACCGCAAACTACACACTTTTTACCTTCGGTAAGACCTGTTGATGAACATGTGGGATCCTTTCCGGGGATAATTGTTTCCATATGTCCGTTCTTCACGCAGGCGCTGTACTTGTTGTTAACAGCCTTTATGATTGCTGTCTGTTCGGCAATCTTTGCGTTATCCTTAGCTGTTGCGTTTGCATCAGCCTTGATTGCTTCAACGATCTTAACAGCTTCTGCAACTGCGTTCTTATCTTCCTGTGAAACAACTACTGTTGAAGTCTCTTCCTTATAAATCTTAACTTCTGCTTCGTAAGCTGAGAAATCAGGCTTGAATGCGGAACCGTCAGCAATTTTAGCATTGATGTCAGCGACTACTTCCTTGAGTTCGTCAACAACTCTGTCTATTACCTTCTGACCGCCTTCTACAGATATACCGCTACCATTTGTTTTATCAAGATCAGCAGGATATCTCTTATCGAGCTCATCAGCCTTTACAAGTGCATCAGCAATTGCCTTTGCGGCTGCATCTGTGAGATTCTCAGTCTTTGCAAGCTCTTTAAGCTGATTTTCAACTGAATAGAACTCATCATAATCTGCAAGCTCAGCATCTGTAAATACAGTCTCGCCGCAAATTATACAAATTTCAGCATACTGAACTGAATCTCTGATGTAAGCAGGCTTAGCCCAGGTGTGATGGCCATTCAGGCACTCAGCATACTTACCAACGATACCTGCAGCAGCTTCTTTGATGCTGTCAACATCGTCCTGATTATCCTTCTTGTTTGATGCAGGATTATTCTTGATTTCATCAAGCTGCTTCTTGAGCTCTTCAAGAGCTTTCTTTTCAGCATCTGAAAGCTTATCAGCAATAGCTTCTGCATTCTTGATTGCATCTTCTGCAGCCTCATAATCAGGCTTTACAAGTGAGCCGTCATTGATACCTGCGATGATTTTTTCAAGTCTGTCCTCAAGAGCATCAACATCATCCTGGTGTTCCTTAGCAGTTGTTTTATCGCTGTTCTTAAGCTCATTAAGAGCATTTTCGATTTCCGCGATTTCTTCCTTAACGCCATCGATTACATCATTCTTATCAGCCTTACCCTTTGCTTCTGCAAGGTCGGATTCTGCAGCTGAGTAATCAGGATCACGGAGTGAACCATCCTTGATGCCTGCGATGATTTTTTCAAGGTTAGCCTTTGCGCCATTGATAGTGCTCTGATCATTGATCTTTGTTGCATTTTCGTCTGTTCTTACACCGTCAACAATTTCATCAAGGTCAGCAACATCAGCTGCTACGCCATCCTTAATCTTATCGCCGTACTGCTCAACGAGATCTTCATATTCATCGTGAGCATCATCATAGCCGTTGAAATCGGGCTTTTCAGTGAGAGCAGCATTGATTTCAGCGATGATAGCGTTAAGTCTATCAGTTGCATCGTCGATTGTCTTCTGGTCTTGTGCAGCGTTTGCTGTAGGATCAGCCTTAAGAGCGTTGATTGTGTTCTTGAGCTCTGTTACTTCGTCGATAAGCTTGTCAGAAACGTTTGTCTTATCAAGCTTACCATAAGCATCCTCTGCTTTGTTCCAATCTGTGTAATCAGGCTTCTTATATCCGTCTTCAAGCTTACCTTCGTCATTTGTAAGCTTGTCAAGGACTGTCTTAAGTGCTGCAGCTGCATCGGTAACAATCTTCTGCTCTTCTGCTGTTGCTATGTAATTGTCAGCAATCTTGTTACCAGCGAGAACCTTATTGATTTCTGTTTTAGCTGCGTCTGTGATAGTTGTATCCTTGAGAAGCACTTCAAGAGCTGCCTTTGCTTCATCATAAGCTTCGTAATCTGCTCTCTTTGCTTCTGTTGTTGAAGTTCCACCACAGTTACATGTTGAAGTGTAGTAACCGTCATTCCAAGTTCCGTCTTCGTTCTTTATAGGACGAGTAAGAACGGGATTTGCATAATTGTGTTCTGTTACATTGGCCTTGCCACAGATGTCACAGCTATGGTCGTTGTCCGTTGTTACATCAGCACAATCGCTTAACTTTGTATCGCAAGTATCGCACTTGTGGTCGTTGTTGCTATCTGCACAATCACTTACCTTTGTACCGCAAACATCACAGTTGTGGTCGTTGTTATTATCTGCACAATCGCTTAACTTTGTATCACAAATGTCGCAGTTATGGTCGTTGTTGCTATCTGCACAATCACTTACCTTTGCACCGCAAACATCACAGTTGTGATCGTTGTTATTATCTGCACAATCGCTTAACTTTGTATCGCAAGTATCGCACTTGTGGTCGTTGTTGCTATCTGCACAATCACTTAACTTTGTGCTGCAGACATCGCAGTTGTGATCGTTGTTGCTATCTGCACAATCACTTAACTTTGTACCGCAAACATCACAGTTGTGATCGTTGTTGTTATTTTTATGATTGCCGTTTGCACAGTCACCATACTTAGCGTTGATTGCTGCAATATCCTCTGCAGCCTTATCAATCTGTGCCTGATACTGAGCCTTTGTTCCGTCAGCGGGAATTTCTGCAATTTCAGCCTTGATAGCTTCAACTGCTGCTTTATCTTCATCTGACATTACATCGTCAAGAGCTTTGTAAGCGTCAACTGCTTTGTTGTAGTTGGTGTAATCAGGCTTAACGAGTGAACCGTTTTCGATACCTGCGATGATTTCTTCAAGTTCTTTTTCAAGAGCATTGATTTCGCCCTGCTTGTCAGCATTTGCGTCTTCAAGCTTTTCGAGCTTTTCTTCGATATCCTTGATATTTTCCTTAACGCTGTCAACTACATCGTTCTTTTCAGCCTTATCCTTTGCATCTGCAAGGTCCTTGTTGACCTCTGTGAAGTCAGCAGGGTTCTTAAGAGAACCGTCAGTAATACCTGCGATAATTTCGTTGAGTCTTGCTGTTGCATCGTTGATATCCTTCTGAGTTGCAGTTGCCTGAGTGAGAGTCTTATCAGCCTGCTTACCTGCGATTGTATCCTTAAGACCGTTTGCTTCGGTAATGATATCAGCCTTTACATTTGTCTTGTCGAGTGCATCGTATGCAGTTTCGGCTTCTTCCCACTTTTCATAATCAGGCTTAACAAGTGAGCCGTCAGTGATACCTGTGATGATTTCTTCAAGTTCTTTTTCAAGAGCATTGATTTCATCCTGATCGTCAGCATTTGTTGTGGGATCATTCTTGATTTCGTTGAGCTTGTCTTCGATTTCCTGAATGTCTTCCTTAACGCCGTCAACTACATCGTTCTTATCAGCCTTTTCCTTTGCATCAGCAAGGTCCTTGTTAACTTCTGTGAAGTCAGCAGGATTCTTGAGTGAACCGTCAGTAATACCTGCGATGATTTCGTTAAGTCTTGCTGTTGCATCGTTGATATCCTTCTGAGTTGCAGTTGCCTGGGTGAGACCTTCAGTGTTCTGAAGCTTATCAATATCTTCCTTAAGCTTATTTGCTTCAGCAATGATATCAGCCTTTACATTCTTAAGCTGTTCTTCAGTAAGAGCATCATACTTACCTTCTGCTTCTTCCCAAGCCTTGTAATCGGGCTTGAGCGCTGAACCGTTAGCAATAGCAGCGTTTGTATCTGCTACAACACCCTTGAGCTCGTTTACAAGAGCATCAATTTCATCCTGACCGCCTTCAATAAGCTTATCGTCAGCTGTTGTTGCATCAGCAGGGAGATTCTTATTAAGCGCTTCTGCATCTGCAAGAGCCTCAGTGATTGCTACCTTTGCAGCATCTGTAAGGTTCTCATTCTTTGAAAGGTCATTGAGCTGACCTACAACTGTGTTGAATTCGCTATAATCCGCACGGGCAACCTTGGTAATCTGTGTTGCACCGCAGATTCCGCAGGTTTCTGTGTATTCACCCTGAGCATCAGCTGCGGGAGGAGTTGTGAGAACGGGATCGCCCCATGTGTGGTCACCCTTTGCACAGTCACAATACTTAGCGTTGATTTTCGCAATGTCGTCTGCAGCCTTATCAACCTGAGCCTGATAATCTTTCTTTGAACCGTCATCGGGAATCTTTTCAATTTCGGCAATGATTTTTTCAACTGCTTCCTTATCAGCTTCAGTCATTGTTTTGTCAAGAGCTTTATAAGCGCCAATTGCTGCATTGTACTTAGTGTAATCAACCTTTTCGTAAGCGCCTGTTGTGTCGTTTGCAATCTTGTCGAGAACAACATTGAGTGCTGCAGCTGCATCATCAACTGTCTTCTGTTCCGCTGTTACAAGGTTGTCATCAATGTCGTTATCAGCGAGAACCTTGTTAATCTCTGCCTTTGCTGCATCTGTGAGAGTATCATCTGCAAGAAGTGCATTGAGATCTGCTACTGCCTTGTCATAAGCTTCGTAGATTGCTCTTTCTGCAGTTTCTGTCTTGGTTGTGCCGCAGTTTGCACAAGTGTAGGTATATGTGCCGTCAACAAGTGTGGGACGAGCAAGCTCGGGTTTGCCCCATGCGTGACCTTCTGTACACTCCTTGTACTTTTCAAGGATTTCCTTTGCAGCTTCTTCTACTGCATCAAGTCTATCCTGATATTCTTCTGCTGTTGCATTGTCGTCTGCTACGATTTCGTCGAGAATGTCATCAAGAGTATCTCTGAGATTTTCGATTGCATCCTTGTCAGCCTGAGGCATTTCAATCTTATCTTCAAGTGCTTCTACAGATTCTACTGCTTTTTCTGCTGCTGTTGAGTCAGGCTTCTTGAATTCGTCCTTAAGCTTGCCTTCATCGTCTGTAAGCTTTTCAATCTCAGCCTTAAGAGCTGCGGCTGCATCATCAACTATCTTCTGCTCTTCAGCTGTTTTAATAAGGTTGTCATCAATGTCATTATCAGCGAGAACCTTGTTAATCTCTGCCTTTGCTGCATCTGTGAGATTATCCTTAGCAAGAAGTGCGTTGAGATCTGCTACTGCCTTGTCATAAGCTTCGTATTTTGCTCTTTCAATCTCTGTTGTTGATGTTGCACCGCAGTTACATGTTGATGTGTAGTAACCGTCATTCCACTCACCTGTTTCTTCGTTATATGTGGGACGGGTAAGAACGGGATTTGCATAATCGTGTTTTGTTACATCAGCCTTGCCGCAAGTGTCACAATTGTGGTCTTTGTCTGTTGTAACATCTGCACATGTATGACCTGTAAGATCTGTCAATGCTTCAAGCAGAGAATCAGCATCACCCTGTAAAGCAGGTGAATCTGTAGCTTCCTTGCTGTTTTCAAGAGCATCCTTTGCTGCTTCTACTGCAGCCTTGTACTCATCTGAATAACCTGTTGTTGTGTCTTTGATTATTTCATCAGCCTTTTCAAGAGCTTCTTGAGCACCTGCATAGTTGATGTACCAATAATTATAGGTATGTTCTGCATCAGCAGTTACGTTGAGATTTGCGATATCATCCTTCTTGTTGATCTGTCTGTCTGTAAGATCAATCTGTGCAGGAGTGATAGCACCGTTTACAAGGTAGTAGTCATACTCTGTCTCTGTTGCGTCACCGCTCTTTTCTTTGCCTTCGTAAATGCTGTGAGTTACGGTAAGAACGAACATTGCTTCGTTTTCGGCCTTTGTAAGCTCTGCAATTGCGTTCTTGAGAAGTTCTATTGCCTCATCGATTTCGTTCTGGTTGGTTTCAGCCTTACCGAGAACTTCCTTTGCATTCTTGAGAGCTGACTCATATGCTTCGTACTTGTCAGCATCAAAGTAAGCTGAGTTGAAGCCTGCCTGCTCTGCGCTTGCAACAGCTCCACGGAGCTCTGCCTTATCGTAGGAAGTAATGTAAAGGTGAGTTGTCATTGTGACAGCTTCAGCAAAAGCAATGTTAGGACCGTTGAATTCAAGTCTCGGAGAAAGCATCATTTTTACTGTCTTTGCATTTTCAACCTTAGAGGGTGATGGAGTAGGAATAGCACCTGAAATGTAAATATATGCAGTAGTTTCCTCACAACCTTCATTAGGATGATGATAACCAAATACATATTCATTCTCATTATCGTTGGTGTATTCCGAAACTGTCATATCACCATTTGAGGTAGCTTTCCAACTTGCACCCTGAGTACCACTTGAAGAAGGAACAAGAGTAGCTGAGAAAGTCTTATCGGCACTCGTAATATAATCAAGGTATTCCTGGTTGTTTGCGAGTCTTATATATTTAAGAGCTGCATTATGATAGAAACCTGATTCGTTTTCAACAATTCTAGCTCTGAGACGCGCATCCTGCCATGTTTGTGCAAGGCTTGTATCAATATAGAATGCGTATGTTGCCGCGTGAGCATCGCCCTTTTTCCATTCTTTATCAGAACAACCTGCATAACAACCATCATTTTCGTAGTCGTACTGATCTCTTACATAGTCAAAAAGGCCTGCGCCATCCTGAATAAGATTTTTATTGCCAAATTCATCATATGGAGCTTTGTAATTATAAACAACAGAAAAATCACCAATATCTGACTCAATGTAATAGTCCCAAGCGCTATTCTCATCGCCGGCACTTACTTTTTCATGGAAATAGTGATGAGGAACAACAGCTTCTTCCTTTACATAAAGGTAAGCTTCTGTTGTGAATTCAATGAGGTTGCCGTCTGCATCCTTGAGACCGTCGATTGTGTAAGTGATTGTATAAGTTGCAAGACCTGCTGTTAAGCCGGTTGCATCGATATCAAAGTCTGCTGATTCGCCCGGAGCAACGGTAACGTTTTTATCTGCACCGTTAAGCTTTGTTATTGTGATATCACTGTCAGCGTTACCGTTAGCAACTCTGATAATGAAGCCGTTGTCTTTTCCAAGCTGAATGCTGTCAATTATACCGAGACCTGATTTATCGATGAACTGAACCTTAACGCCTGAGGTAGCCTCTGTGATTTTTTCAACACCGAGTTCTTTGTTTTTGATTGCTTCATCTGCATCAGCCTTAACCTTCTGAAGCTCCTTAACGAGGTCGTCAATATCCTTCTGTTCTGCAGTTACAAGGTCGTCAGCAAGATTATCAGCCTTTGCAATAGCAGCAGTTATTGCAGCTTTTGCATCATCGGTAAGTTTTTCGTTGTCCTTAAGAGCTTCAAGAGCTTCAACTACTTCATCAAGTGCTGAATAGTCAGCTCTTTCAGCGGGTTCAACCTTTTTACCGCCACAAACACAGGTGTAGGTGTAGGTGCCGTCAACCCATGCGCCGTCAACAAGTGTGGGACGTGCGAGAACGGGATTTGCGAAGATGTGTGCTACAGTTTCTGTTGCTTTACATACTGAACAAGTTGCAGTATGTGTGCCGTCATTATTATTTTTATAAGTGTATGTATGAGCTTCTGCTGTTGCATCAGGTTCATTTGCACCGCACTTTGTACACTTGCTGATGTGTGTACCGTCGCCGTTGTCTGTGACTGCGAAGTTGTGTTCACCGGCTTCAATAGCCTCTGTCTTTGTTGCTCCGCAATCGTTACATGTATAGGTCATAACACCTTCTGTGCCGCAACCGGGAGCTGTTGTTTCTACACCTTCGTTCCAGTTGTGGTCAAAGTATTCGTTTTCACCGCAACTTGCACATACCCAATAGTGTTTTCCTGTAGCCTCATCATTGTAAGGTTTTGTAGAATAATCACAATCGTGACCAGTAGGAGGTGTTTCAACCACTGTTGCAACCTTACCACAAAGAATACATGTAGCTTTGTAGTAACCACCTTCTACACATGAGTTGGCTTTTTGATCGAAAATATCATCTTCTGTATTATCGTCGTTACCATCATAAACACAATTTGAATAGTGCTTATCTTCACTGCTTCGTACATCATTACTCTTATGACTGATTAGTGAAGTTGCAGAGTCAATGAGAGTTTGCACGTCTTCCTGTGATGTCGGAGTATTGACAACATCAATTGTCAAATTCATAGCTTCAAGGTCAGCCTTTATATTTTCAAGATTGGACTTGTATGAACTCTTATAAGTAGGATTATTTGAATTCAGATCCGCTTCAACTTCTGCAATAGCAATATCAAGAGCTTCAATTGTTGGATTAATTTCAGAATAATCAATGTTCCAGTAACGGTAATTAATTATATTAATATCTGTGTCTGTTTCAGAATGATTTGTTTTAAGATCCGAATTCTTGTTAGTTACATTCTTATATGCACCGTTACCGATGTATTCTGTCTTCTGAGGAACTGCATGTTCATCAAGAGGAACAAGAACATATCTTTCAGCTGTTGAAGCAGCTACTTCTGAACCGATATCATCAACATACTGAATGTGTGTAAGCTTATCAACCTGATTGATGAGGTTGTCTGTTGTCTGAAGAGCTTCAACAGCTGACTTGAGTTCAGCAAGAGCATTTGTAACCGCCTTCTGAGTTGTCTTCTGGTCTGCGAGAACATTCATTGCAGAAGCGAGCTTGTTCTGATAATTTTCAAATGCTGTTGTGTTGTAACGAAGGCTCATAGGAGCAAAGTCGAGAAGGGTTTCACGAACATACTTTCTAAGCTCCGCCTTGTTTACCGCATAAACATCAATAGAAGCAGAAAATTTAGCCTGATAGTTTCCATAGTCATTAAACAACATATCACTGAGCAAGATAGTTGCATACTGATTATCAGCACTTGGATCAATATCAAATGTTGTTCCGCCAAATCTTACCCACGCAGGATTATCATTCCAAAAAGTAGCATAACTGTCGCTTGTTTTAGGCTCCCATGTAGGTGTTACGGTTTTGTTATAGGTTGCTGTTGCACTTACATTATAAACAAAATTTTCAGTAACAGAATTAAATGCAAAGTCAGCCATCTTAAGTGAAGCAGTGCTTGTATTTGTTATAGGTCCGCTGAAACGCATTGTACCCGCTGTTTTGTTCTTATTCTGAAAATGAACTCTTGAATTATTGGTCTCTGTTATATAAAATCTGAGACCGGTCTTTTCCCATGAATTATTTGCAACTGAGTTATCAATATAATACCTATATTCTACGCTTGCATGATCAACCTCACCGCTTGGAGTGCTTACTGTCTCAAGGATACCTTCAGTTGTCTGGAAAGTAACCTGAAGATCACCGATATTATTAAGCGAAAATGTTGTGCCTGATTTTGAATAAGAACTTTCATTCCAAAGGCCGATATAAGTAGGCTGAATAAACTTAGCAAGAGATGCATTAACCTCGTCACTCGCATATACATTACTTAAAGTATATTCAAAAGTAAAGTTTGCGGCATTATTATATTTTGCAAGTTTACTGTAATTTGATTTATTAATCTCAAAAGATCTTGTTTCACCCGGATTCAGCTTAATTCCGTACGGACTCGAAACAAAATTACCATCGTTATAAGTACCGGTAATTTCGGCAATCTGTGTCTTCGAATGGTTAGTGTAATTCACATAATATGTGTCTGTGCTTGAAGTGTCGATATAATCAACAGTTGAAGCAACAGATGTTGTACCCTCTGAAAATGTTGCAGAAACACCACCGTTTGCATACTCATTAAGGTAATAAGTACCTGCTGATCCATAGGTATACGGGTCAGTCCACGCTCTCTGTGAGGATGTTGTGATTGCCTTATAGAACTTATAATCGTTCATATCATAGTTCTTTGCATAATCCTCAAAGCAGGTGTGGATACCTGTGGGAGTGATTGAACCGTAGTAGTTGTAGGTTTCGGAATCTGAACCTGCAAGGCCTTCCCACATAGTGTGCTCTGTGCCATTTTCTGAAGTAGCAACTGTAAGCTTACGGATAGCAAAGCCTGTGTTACCACCGTCCCAGTTATTTTCGTCATTCATCCAGAAGATTTCAACGGGGAAGCTGTCAAGCACAAAGGTATATTCAGCCTTTGCAATTGCCTTAGAATCCCAGTCGCCGTCTTTGTTATCATTACTGAGACCGCTCATAGCATAATAAGTGTTGAGCTTTTCAGCTTCAAGAAGAGCCGCAGAAACATCCTGAGCGTCATAATCACCCTTTTCACCGAAAACAGTAAAGCCGGTCATATTGATACGACCGTACCAACCGTCATTGGTTGCCCAGGAATAGTTATCGGGCTTACCTGTGGTGCTGTTGACATTGTAAGTACCACCGTAGCCGTCAGAACCGTCGTAAATATTAACGTAAACCTTTACGTAATATTTGTTGCCGTCTGCCGCAAGGACAATTCCGGGCACAGCTACCGCCCAGGTTGTCAGCATCATCAGTATTGCAAGGAATACTGATAAGACTTTTCTTGCTGTTCGTGTTGTCTTTTTCATATTATAAAACCTCCTCTTTTTCTCATATCGTAAGCTTTTACACAATATTTTACACAATATAAGAAAAAATATATAATATTAGCGATATAATTATATCAAAAATGCCTAATAATAACAATCAACCAATTGTATAAAAAAATTGTTACAGAATTGTATAATTTACCAATCGGAAAACAGATTTCATACAAATCATATTATTGTGTAACGAAAAAAAGCACTGCCCCGTTAAAAGGCAGTGCTTTACTCTTTGTTCATTCTGTTAATTATGCGCCAAGGATAAGACCGATGAAATTCTCAATACCGCTGATCATATCTTCTGAAAGCTCAACATCTGTACCGTTAAAGAATGAAAGTAAGGTTGTTGCAAGATTAACAATAAAGTTGAGGATATCTTCCTTAAAAGCGTCCATGGTTATACCTCCTTTTTTAATTCTTTATTTCTTCTCGGCAATATTTTACACCCCCTGATTAAATTTGTCAACAAAAAATTCACACAGGTAATAAAGTTTCGTATTATCTGATTGAAAAAACTCTTGATAACTTATTCTTTTTGTGCTAAAATATATCGATATTAAAATAGGTTGTTATACCCTTATTTTTAAGAGGTGATATTTTGGCTAAGAAAAAAGAAAATATACGAAACTTCTCTATCATCGCTCATATCGACCACGGCAAGAGCACCCTTGCTGACAGACTCCTTGAAATTACGGATTCCGTGGCAAAGCGTGATATGTCCGCTCAGATTCTTGACGATATGGACCTTGAAAGAGAAAGAGGAATTACCATCAAGGCTCACGCCGTAAAGCTTAACTACAAGGCTAACGACGGCGAGGAATATGAGCTTAACCTTATCGACACTCCGGGTCACGTTGACTTCAATTACGAGGTTTCCCGTTCCCTTGCCGCTTGTGAAGGTGCAATTCTTATCATTGACGCTTCTCAGGGCATCGAGGCTCAGACTCTTGCGAACACTTATCTTGCTCTTGACCATGACCTTGAGCTTGTTCCCGTTATCAACAAGATTGACCTTCCCGCTGCAGAGCCTGACAGAGTTGCCGCAGAGGTCGAAGAAATCATCGGTCTTGACTGTATGGAGGCTCCCAGAGTTTCCGCAAAGACAGGTGAAAACGTTTCCGCAGTTCTTGAAAGAATTGTTTCGGACATTCCTGCTCCCACAGGCTGCGATGACAGCGCTCCTCTCAAGGCGCTTATCTTTGACTCCGTTTATGACAACTACAAGGGTGTTATCGTTTACGTAAGAGTTATGCAGGGCACACTCAAAGCCGGTGAAACAATGAAAATGATGGCCACCGGAGCTGAGTTCAACGTTGTTGAAGTCGGTTATATGAGAGCTACAGGTCTTGAGCCCTGTAAGGAGCTTTCCTCGGGTGAGGTTGGCTATATCACAGCTTCAATCAAGACAGTTCGCGACGCAAAGGTCGGTGACACCGTAACAAAGCTTCAGAATCAGGCAAAGGATCCTCTCCCCGGCTACAGAAAGGTTAATCCCATGGTGTTCTGCGGTGTTTACCCTGCTGACGGTGCGGATTACGAGGCTCTTCGTGATGCACTCGAAAAGCTTCAGCTCAACGATGCCTCTCTTTCCTATGAGCCCGAAACCTCAGGTGCTCTCGGCTTCGGCTTCCGTTGCGGCTTCCTCGGACTTCTCCACCTTGAAATCATTCAGGAAAGACTCGAAAGAGAATACAATCTCGATCTTGTTACAACAGTCCCTTCCGTTGTTTATAAAATCCACCTTACTGACGGAAGCGTTGTTGAAATCGATAATCCCACAAACTATCCCGAGCAGGCAAAAATCGACTACTGCGAAGAGCCGATTACAAATGCTCACATTTATGCTCCCAGCGATTATGTCGGCACAATTATGGACCTTTGTCAGGACAGACGCGGTGTTTTCAAGGATATGAAATACATCACAACAGACAGAGTCGACATTCATTACGAGCTCCCCCTCAACGAAATCATTTATGACTTCTTTGATGCTCTCAAGTCAAGAACAAGAGGCTACGCTTCCTTCGACTACGAGATTTTCGAATACAGACGCTCAACCCTTCAGAAGGTTGACGTGCTTCTCAACGGTGATATCATCGATGCCCTCTCCTTCATCATCCACACAGATAAGGCAATGGGCAGAGCAAGAAAGATTGCCGAAAAGCTCAAGGAACACATTCCCAGACAGATGTTTGAAATTCCCATTCAGGTTGCAATCGGCAGTAAGGTTATTGCTCGAGAAACCGTTAAGGCAATGCGTAAGGACGTTCTTGCAAAGTGTTACGGCGGTGACATCACAAGAAAGAAAAAGCTTCTTGAAAAACAGAAGGAAGGTAAAAAGCGTATGCGTCAGTTCGGTACTGTTGAGGTGCCCCAGGAAGCATTCATGGCAGTGCTCAAGCTTGACGATACACAGTAAAATTATGACAGGAATATACATACACATCCCTTTTTGTAAAACAAAATGTCCCTACTGTGATTTTTATTCCTTCAAAGCCGAAGATAAACAGAAGGACAGCTATCTGAAAGGTGTCCTTTTATGTCTTTCAGACTACAGAAATAAGGTATGCGACAAAGACGATACCATATATTTCGGAGGAGGAACCCCCTCAGTTTTCGGCGGAGAAAGGATTGCAGAGGTCATTAAGTTCACACGAGAAAATTACACTATTTCAGAAAGCACGGAAATTACAGTTGAATGCAATCCCTCAAGCGTTGATGAGTGTCTTGTCACTCACCTGAAGAAAGCAGGCGTCAACCGCATCTCCATGGGAATGCAATCCGCTGTTGACAAGGAACGAAAAAGCCTCGGCAGACTTTCGGGCAGACAAGAGCTTGAAAAAGCAGCAAAGCTTTTCACTGACGAAGGCATCACTAATCTTTCACTTGATCTGATGCTCGGCATCCCCCACCAGACAAAGGAAAGCCTTACAGAAAGTCTCAGCTTTGCCGTCAGCAGCGGTGTAAAGCACATCAGCGCTTATATGCTTAAAATCGAGGAAGGCACACCTTTTTCAAAAATGACTCTCCCCCTTCCCGATGAAGACGAGGTCTGTGATTTTTACCTTGACACCGTGAGCTTTCTGAAAAAGCACGGCTTTATGCAGTACGAGGTTTCTAACTTTGCTTTGGAAGGCTTTGAAAGCAGACACAACCTGAAGTACTGGCAATGCGAGGAGTACCTGGGTATAGGACCCTCAGCCCATTCATTCCTCGGTGGAGAAAGATTTTACTTTTCCCGTGACTTTGACACCTTTGTTACAAAGCCCGTTGCGATTTACGACGGAAAAGGCGGAGACGAAGAAGAGTTCATTATGCTCTGCCTGCGACTGAGCAAGGGTCTTGAATTTGAAAAATTCCAAAAAAAGTACAACAAAAGCCTACCCGATAATATAATAAAAAAGGCTGAGAGGTTCAAAAAAGCAGGACTTCTCACTATTGACGAAAAAGGAATCCGACTCAACGAAAAAGGCTTCCTTCTTTCAAACAGTATCATTGCAGATCTGACAGACTATTAAAGGAGTTGATATTATGTCAAGATACGGACTTGTTCTTGCAGGTGGCGGAGCAAAGGGTGCTTATCAGATGGGCGCCTGGAAGGCATTGAGAGAAATGGGCATTACCTTTGAGGCAATTGCCGGTGTTTCAATTGGCTCAATTAACGGAGCTCTTATCGCTCAGGGTGATTTTGACAAGGCTATGGAAATGTGGAAAAGCGTTTCCCTTGACAAGGGCGTTAAAATCAATGAAACTCTCCCCGATCCCGATAACCTTTTCAGCAAGAAAAACTGGGGAGCTCTTTTCAAGGAGGTTATCCGTAACGGTGGCATTGACGCTTCCCCTCTTGAAGAATACATAAAAATTTACATCGACGAAAAAAAGATCCGTGAAAATAATATCCCCCTCGGCATTGTCACTGTTCAGATGGGACAGAAGGTAAGCGGACTTGAGCTTTTCCTTGATGAGATTCCCGAAGGCGGGCTTGTGGATTATCTTCTTGCTTCTTCAAGCATTCCTCTTGTCACAAACATCGGACCCGAGGGCGAAAAGTACCTTGACGGCGGTGTTTACGATAACACTCCCGTAATGACGCTCAAAAAGAGAGGCTACAACAAGCTCATCGTCATCGACATTGCAAACATCAAGGGCGTTGCCTACAACCTTGATTTTTCAAACAGCAACATTGTTTATATCAAGCCATACAACTCAGAGGATCTCGGAGCTGCCTTTGATTTTGACCCCGAAATGAATCAGAAGCGCATGGCATTGGGTTACCTTGATGCAAAGAAGGCCTTTGGTGAGCTGAAGGGTAACATCTACCACTTCCTCCCCCATGTTTTCTGCACCTTTATCACCACACACGGTGCTGACGAGGTTTATCAGCTTGAGCTTCTTGCAAATAAATTAGGTGTTGCAAAGGGTGAGATATATTCTCAGGAAAGCTTTCTCTTTGCCCTTAAGGAAGCCTACGAAAAGGAAAAGGCTGAAATTGAAGCAAAGGAGCTTGAAAAAGAGAAAGCAAGAGAAGAAAAAGCAGCCGCCGAAGCAGCCAAAGATGAGCCTCATCTTATCCCCGGTCTGCCTTTCCCCATAATCCCTATCCGAGAAACAAATACAGATGAGAAAGCTGACGAAAAGGAAGAAGGCGGACTTTTCACAAGACGTCTTCTGAAGAATTATTTCACTCAGAAGAAATCTCCCTTTGAAGGCTTTGAAAAAGCTGTTGAGATACTCGAAACAATCAAATAAAAGAACAAACCATCGGACTTCTCACAAGGAAAACCGATGGTTTTATATTTGAATTTAATAATCGAATCCGAGATCAGAGAGCATTTTAATCCTCGGCTCAAGCTCAAGACCGAAAGATTTAAGCTTTCCGATGCCGTTTTCATAAAGCTCGTAATCAAGATAAGCATCGGGAGTGTGAGCATCAATTCCCATAGTTACTGGAGGCTTCATTTCACCGATCATCTCCCAGAAATCGGGATAAGGATAGCCCTGCTTTCCGTCATTTTTACTGTGACTCAGGCCAAGGAGATTATACTCAAGAGGAGTGTTTGTCTCAATGGATTTTTCTATAATCTGACGGGAAATTTCCTTGCAGGCTTCATCAAAAACGGGATAACCTCGCATAAAAATATCAGGGTGAGCAATGTAAGAGAAGAGTCCCGACTCCATTGCTTCAATGATATCGTCACGGTAATTGTAAAGCTCGCTTACGGTGGTCATATTTCCGTTATAAATACTCCCCGGCTCATCCTTTGAAAAGTGATGACCGATAATGAGAAAATCAATTTTATGCTTTCTCACCTGTTCTTTAAGCCAGGGTAAATATTTAGGAAAATACTCACATTCAAGACCTAATTTTATGCTGATTTTATCCTTGTATTTTTCCTTGAGAGCGTGGATGCTTTCGCAATAAGAAGGAAGCTCTCCTTCAAGCATTCTTATTCCGGAAACAAAGTTTTCATAAGGCCACGCACTGTGGTCGGCAAGGCCTATTTCATCAAAGCCTGCTTCAATTGCCGCAAGAACGAACTCTTCATTTGTTCCTTTAGCGTGCTTACATAATTCCGTGTGAGTGTGGTAATTGTACTTCATAATTTAACCTATACCTCCGAGGATTGCTCCGGCAATAAGAACAAGGATACAAACAGGACAGAAAACATACTTTGCAAGAGGAATGATGTATTTGGGCAAAGGTTTTTGTCTGCCCTTGGAAATTTCCTTTTCAGAGACCTTCTTACCGAGCACCCAGAAGAACATGATTCCTGCAAGTCCTGCGCCGAGAGGACAGATGTAAATTGAAATAACATCCATCCAGTCAGAAACGATGTGCTGAATAAGAAGGGAAACTGCAAGACCGATGCCACAGACTATAACACAAGCAGGAAGTCTTTTCATCTTAAAGCGTTCCTGTAAGGTAGCAATGGGTGATTCGTAAAGATTGATAAGAGAAGTGAGACCTGCAAAGGTTACAGCGATGAAAAAGACAATTGCAATCACGCTTCCGCCGGGCATTGACTTAAAGAGATTCGGAAGGAAAACGAACATCAGCATAGGTCCGCCCTGATCAAGGGTTGAGCCTGCAGTTGCCATGGCAGGAATGATTACAAGAGCAGCGAGCATTGCCGCAAGAGTATCAAAGAAGGCAACATTTCTTGCACAGCCGGGAATATCCTCCTTTTCGGAAAGATAAGAGCCGTAAATCAATGTGCCGTTACCTGCAACAGAAAGGGAGAAAAATGCCTGACCGAGAGCATAAATCCAGGTGTGAGGATTAAGAAGAGCCTTGGTGTCAACGGTGAAGATGTATTTATAGCCTTCCGCTGCACCGGGCTGAAATGCAATATAAATTCCGAGTCCGACAAAAAGGAAGAAGAACAAGGGCATCATAACCTTATTGGCTTTTTCTATACCTGAGCCGATACCGAAAACGAGAATTACACCCGTAAGAATAACTGCAACGCTCTGCCAGATGTTATTACCGAACTGTGATGCCATTGAGCCGAAAACGCCCGTAAATTCGTCAACGGTTTCGGGCTTTAAAAGTGTACCCGAAACAGCGGAAAAGGTATATTTCAGAATCCAACCCATAACAACGCTGTAGCCGATTGCAAGGGCAAGGGAGCCAAGCGTGGGAACAACACCGAGAGCCTGACCGACCTTTCTGTTACCACGCACTTCAGTTGCTTTACCGAAGGCATCAATAGGACCTGAACGGGCCATTCTGCCGAAGCTCATTTCACCGATAACGCCCGTTGAGCTGATAAGCACAACAAAGATAAGATAAGCTATAATAAAAGCACCACCTCCGTTACCCGACACTCTTGCAGGGAAAAGCCAGATATTGCCCATACCTACAGCTGAGCCGATGCAGGCAAGAATAAAGCCCCAGCGTGATGCGAAAGAATCTCTTTTAGTTTCCATGATATAACCTCGTTTAGTAAGAATGCATTTATAATAGCACAACCAAGAAAAAAAGGCAAGGGCGAGGATGCTCGGGATTTAAAATACAGATTCAATTTATTCTTTAAAGCAAAATTAAAGTGATGCATCTATACTGCAATCAGAACAAAATTTTTAAAGGAGGCAATTTATGAGCAGTACAGTAAAAAAGATTTTCACCGTGAGCCTGGTTCTTATAATGTTATCGAGCTTTGCTGCCTGTAAAAAAGCAGAAGTCACCCCAGGAAACATCAGTTCAGGAAACATTGCTTCTACAACTGCTTCTGACACAACAGAAGCAATTACATCACAAAAGATTTCCGAGCCCGATTCATCTGTCACGGTGTACACAATGAACTGCATAATCAACGAAATAGACGGTGACCGTTTTGTTGCCGAAAAGCTTGTTGACGGCAGTAAAAGCGGTATACTTTATGAATTTCATTTTGCTTCAGAGGGATATAATGAAGGTGAAGAAATTGTTGTTGAGTATAAATATCCGATTGCAGATTCCTTCCCCTACGGCCTGACTGATGTAAATATATATAAAGTTCAATAATCTTTCAAAGCTGTCGTACACTGACAGCTTTATTTTTGTAGTAAAACCTGTATTTAACTGCTCTTTTTCCTCTTGCAAAAAGAATATAATTGTGTTACAATATGCTTTGTATAATGTAAAAAAAGGAGAAAGATTTATGAAAGTCATCGTTCTTGATAATGCTTATGAAATTTCAAAGCAGGCTGCTGAAATCATCATCAAGCAGGTACACAAAAATCCCGGAAGTGTTCTCGGCTTCGCAACAGGTGCTTCACCCGTGGAAACCTACAAGAGAATCATCGAAAGCTACGAAAAGGGCGAAGTAAGCCTCAAGCACATCACAACCTTCAACCTTGACGAATATGCTGACCTTGACAGAGAAAATGTCAACAGCTACTACTACTTCATGAAGGACAACCTTTTCGGAAAAACCGATGTTAATTACGACAAGGTTAACTTCCTTTCAGGCGTTAAGCACGAGGATGCTGCAGCTGAATGTGAAAGATACTATGAAAAAATCAAATCCACAGGCGGAATTGATATCCAGCTTCTCGGCATCGGCACAAACGGCCACATCGGCTTCAACGAGCCCGGTGACGAATTTATGGACAGGCCCTTCCTTGTTGAGCTTACTCAGAGCACAATCGACTCAAACAGCAAGTACTTTGAAGCAGTAGGTGCCGAAATGCCTCACTATGCTCTTACAATGGGTATCGGTGACATTATGCGTGCGAAAAAGATTGTTCTTATTGCAACAGGTGAAGCAAAGGCAAAGGCTGTAAAGGCTCTTGTTGAAGGCGAAGTTACTGCTCAGTGCCCTGCTTCAATTCTTCAGCTTCACAGCGATGTTACAATCTTCCTTGACAAGGAAAGTGCATCTCTTCTCGGTGACAGATAATGGCAGAAGTAGATTTAACAACGAAGCTCAAGACCTTTCCGAAGGTCAAATCCATTGAGGTAACAGAAGAAAATCATGTTGCACTCAAGTGGTCGAAGGTAGCTCTTGCGGAAAAATACGACATCAAAAGAAGTGACAGCCCTTCAGGCGGTTTTGCTCACATTGACTGGGCGAAGAAGCTTGAATTCACCGATGAAACTGCTGAAAAGGACATCACCTACTGGTACAAGGTTATTGCCTGGAAGCGTATGGAGGGCAAAAAGACCTCCACAAAGGCAAGTGCGGTAACACCTGTTGTCATTTCCGACATTCCTGCAGTGAAAAATCTCAAGGCAGAAACAAAGGACAGAAAAATCAATCTCACCTGGGATAAGGGTGAGGGTGACAAGTTCTTTGTTTACAGATACAGTGATCATTTTTCACGTCCGATATTTATCGGAGAAGCAAAAAAGCCTTCCTTCACAGATGAGCATCCCGTTTCGGGGCAGGCTTACAAATATATGGTTCAGTGCATAAAGAAGGGTGAAGAAAAAGACCTTCACGGAAATTTCAGCAAGAAGGTCAACGGCATTTTCCTTGACGGCACTGACATCATCACTGCAAAGGCATCCTTCGGAAAGAAAATCAGCCTTTCTGTAAGGCTTGTTGCAGGATCTGACGGCTACATACTTGAAAGAAGTGACTCAAAGGACGGCAGCTTCACAGAGGTTGCACGCACAGATGAGCTCACTGCAAACACCTTTGAGGACAAGGTCCCCTCCCGTCTCAAGACTTATTTTTACAGAATATGTGCTTACAGAAAAATCGGTGAAGAGGAATTCAAGGGCGACTACACCGAGGTTAAGGCTGTTACAAGTAAATAAAGCAAAATTTAAACCGTGTCTCGTATAAAACGAAACACGGTTTTTGTTGTTATTTAACTGTGACCGAAACAGCCTTATAGCCGCTTCTTACAGTTCCGCCATCAGTTTTGATGACAGCTCTGACTGCAAAGGTGTACTTTGTGCCGCTCTTGAGGTTTGAGAAGTTGAGCGTACCTGCTTTGGTGTAGGTTTTGTAGAGCTTGTAAGAGCCGTTACCTGTCTTGTACCAAAGCTGATAGCCTTCTGCGCCGTTCACAGCGTTCCAGCTTACTGTTGCCTTGCCCTTTGAAGGTGTTGTTACCTTAACTGTGGGGTTGGTGGGAAATGTTGAAGTGGTGAAGGTTGCATAATCTGACCACACGATACCGCTGTCGGTCTTGATGAAAGGACGAACAGCAAAGGTAAACTTTGCACCGGGCTTGAGATTTTTGAAGGTGCGGCTTGTTGCTGCTGTTGCTTTTACAGCGATTTTCCATGTGTTACCCGACTTAAAATAAATGCGGTAACCTGTTGCACCTGCAGATTTTGCCCAGGTGAGGTTGATTGAAGAGGTGGTCTGGGTGGAGGTGATTTTTGAGGGAACAGCGGCTTTGGTAGCGGTAGTAATTTCGGCATAAGGACCTAAAACAACGGTTCCGTCTGCTTGCTTACCAACACTTCTTATTGCAAAGCAATAGACTCTACCGAAAGGTAGGTTTTTAAATAAATGTGATTTGGCTGTTGTATATGATACGCATTTATTCCAATTATCTTCACCAGGAAACTTGTAATAAATGCTATATCCGGTTGCATTCTTCGCCTTGTTCCAGATAAGAGTAATTGAAGAGTTTGTCGGGGTTGCTGTAAGCTTTGAAGCTTTACCCAAGGTGAGCTTTGAGCCCTTGTCGGTTACTGTTTTCTTGTTACCACAACCATAATCGCAGAAAGCAGTTTTTGTACCGTCAGCAGTAAAAGTGGCATTATTATCAGAAACAAATACAGAAAAACTGTGATCTGTAAAGCCTACAATCTGCTGTATTACAAGAACTTCAGAACAAGTCGAACAATATTTCCCTTCGGAAAAACCTGTTTTAACACATGTTGCTGCAATCGCAGGTTTTATTACTTCTGTGTGTCCGAGTGCCTTTAATTCATTGTAAGTGGAATAACCGCAAATTGAACATACAATGTATGCATCCCAACCTGACTCGGTACATGTTGGGTTTTTCCCATCGTAACTGACTTCGGTATGAGGAAGCTTATCTATTATTTCAGTATATCCATGACTGACATCATTTTCACAAACGTATGTTTTATATCCGCTTTCACTACAAGTAGCACCCTTACTGTCTTCGAGTCTGTAATTATGATCTGTTGCAGGGATTTCTTCGCGTTCAACAAGCCAGGTTTCACAGTCAGAACAATATTCACCTTCAGTGTAACCTACATTTTCACATGTTGCGCTTTGGTAGGAGTAAATAGTCTTGTTTTCGTGATTACATTTTGTGATGTTACCATCGGTGATTTGCTCTCCGTTAAGAAAGATAATATTTGCTTTTGAGAGATAAAAATTACCGTCAGATATATTTATACTATTCCACTGCTCTTCTGTGCCTGTGAAGTACACGGTTTTTAGGTTGTTGCAACCACTAAATGCAGCATAATCTATCTTTGTTACACTTTCAGGAATTATAACATTCTCAAGTTTGTCAGACCATGCAAATGTAGACTCAGCAATACTTTTTATGCCCTTGCCAATTATAACATACGCAAGATTATCACAATCATGAAAAGCATCTTGACCTATACTTGTCACACTGTCAGGTATTTTTATACCTTTTAGATTTTTGCAATACGCAAATGCACCATTACCTATACTTTTCACACTGTTAGGAATTGTGATATTTTTAAGACTTTCACAAGAATTAAATGCTTGAACTCCTATACTCGTTACACTATCAGGAATAATGATACTCGTAAGACTACTACAATAATAAAAAGCTCTTTCACCAATTGAAGTTACATCATCACCCATTGTTATACTTTTAAGGTCATCACAGTTATAAAACATAGAGGCAGCAATAGTTTTTACACCATTAGGAAGTACCACGCTTTGTAAAGTGTCACAATTTTCAAACGCAGTGTCTTCTATATAGATTACACCATCAGGAACCGTGTAGTAAGCTATGTTATTACCTGAGGGATATTGAAGTAACTTCGTTTTATTTTTATCAAACAAAACTCCATATTCATCATTTGAATAATGTTTGTTATCAGGATCTACAATTATACTTGTAAGTTTTTTGCAAATACTAAACACAGAACAGCCTATATTGGTTACACTGTCAGGTATTTTTATACTTGTGAGATTGGAGCATTCATAGAACGCATATGAACCTATATCTGTTATCGAAACAGGAAATTTAATACTTTCAAGCTTTTCGCAATTTTTAAATGCTCCCTCTCCTATAGTTGTAACGCCATCAGGAATCGATATATTGGCAAGACTATAACAAGCTGCAAATGCATAATCTCCAATTCTTATTACATTATCTCCCATTGTCAAATTTGTAAGACTTCTACAATTATAAAACATAGAATCAGCAATTTCTGTTATTCCATTTCCGATTTCAATATACTCTAACCTTGTGCAATAGTTAAACGCATTATCGCCTATACTTATTACACTGTCAGGAATTATGGCACTTGTAAGGCTACTGCAATCAGCAAATGCAGAACATCCTATACTTGTTATGCTATCTGGGATTTCAACACTTTTAAGACTGTCGAAATTCGAAAACGCATAATCACCTATACTTGTTACACTATCAGGAATCGAAAGTTCTGTTACAGTTTCCCCATTAAAACAGAGATTATCCATCTGACCGCATATGGGATTTGATGACTCATTTTCAAATGAAATTTTTAACCAATTTTTAATACTCGGAGCATAAATATTCTTTATATAATAACAACCATGAAAAGCATATTTACCTATATTTGTTAAACTATCAGGAATTGTAAGACTCACGAGATCTTCGCAATCAAAAAAAGCTTCGGCTGCAATAGTTTTCGTTTCAGATTTAATTTTACATTCCTGTATGCCTTCACGTGCTTTTATTAAATGATTTTCTATATATAATACTTCATCTATCCAATTTGATTCATTATCATAATAGGCTGTCTCAAAAAACGCATCTTTACCTATATTTATTAAACTATCGGGAATTATTATACTCCCAAGACTGTCACATCCATTAAACGCTCCCTCTCCTATAGTTGTAACACCATCAGGAATCATTACAATTTCAAGGCTCTCACAAGAGCTAAACGCATATTTACCGATAAAATTTACACTATCACCAATTGTTACACTTGAAAGACTGTAGCAAGCTTCAAATGCTTCGTCTCCTATACTTGTTACTCCGTGATTAATTATAATTGATTTTACATTGCTATAAGAAAATGGTGAGTCACCCAATATATACTTTTCCATCTCACCTTCACCACTAATAACAAGCTCACCAGTTTCAGCATTGTACTCCCAATAAACATTGTCACCGCACTGACCTGTTGCATCAAGGGCACTCGCCGAAAAAGCAAAGCACACCACAGCTGTTACAATAACAGCAAGGAGTAAAAATAACTTTTTAAAGTTTCTCTTCATATTAATTCCTCCTAAAGAATTATTATAACTATAATTTACCACTAAAAGAAAATAAATGCAAGGGGAATTGAAAAATAACCCCACCGTCTTTGCCTTCGGCAAATCCACCTCCCCTTTCAGTGGAGGAAAAAATTTGCTCCCCTGAAAGGGGAGCTGGCAAAACATAGTTTTGACTGAGGGGTATGACTACTTATTTTTTACCACGGACGACCAATGGTCGCCCCTACGCAGTCTCAAATGCCGAAGGCATTCCCGGCTACTTAATCAAGTATATCATCCATATTGTAGAAGCCTGCATCCTTGCCTGCAAGGAAGCTTGCGGCGGTAAGTGAGCCTTCTGCAAAAAGGCCACGGTTTTCCGCCTCGTGCTTGAGGATGATTACCTGGGAATCAAGAGCAAAAATGATTTCGTGTGTGCCGACCTCGTTACCCATACGGATTGAGTGGATGCCGATTTCCTTCTTTTCTCTCTTGCCGTTTTCGTGTCTGCCGATGTTGTAGGTGCAGTCCTCTTTCACGCTCTTGATGCCGTTGGCAAGAAGAAGTGCTGTGCCGCTGGGAACATCAAGCTTTCTGTTGTGGTGCTTTTCGATGATTTCGATATCTGCCTCGGGAAGTGCCTTTGCGGCAATCTTTGCAAGGCAGTTAAGAAGTGCAACACCGAAGGACATATTCTGTGAATAGAAAAGAGGAATCTGTTCGGATGCGGCTTTGATGATTGCCATTTCCTCTTCATCCTGACCTGTGGTGGCAATAACAAGCGGAAGCTTTCTCTTTATGGCGTAATCTGTGATTGCCTTTGTTGCCTTGTGGGAGGAGAAGTCGATAATGCAGTCAGCTTCACCTTCAAAGCTGTTTATGTCTGTGAAGTGAAGTGCATCCTCGTTATCAGCATATTCAAGACTGCAGTATGCGGCAACGGTGTGCTTTTCACTGTTTTCGATAATGCCGCAAAGGGTCTGACCCATTCTGCCTGCGGCACCGTTAACTATAATCTTCATTTTATTTTTCCTTTCAATAATTGCCGCAGCCAAAGACCGCGGCAAAATATATTTTGATTAAACGTTGATACCTGCGTCTCTCATTCTCTGAAGAAGAACAGCCTTTGTGTTTTCTTCCATTGAGGTAAGAGGAAGTCTTACATAATCGTCGCAGAAGCCCATTGCAGCCATTGCAGCCTTTGCAGGGATGGGGTTAACCTCGCTGAAGAGAGCCTTTACAAGAGGGAAGAAATCAAACTGCATCTTTGCAGCGCCCTTAACATCACCGTCAAGGAACTTGTGGCACATTTCGCTTGTTTCCTTGGGAAGTACATTTGAAAGAACGGAGATTACACCCTTGCCGCCAACGGACATAAGGGGGATGATCTGATCGTCGTTACCTGAGTAAAGGTCAAGCTTGTCACCTACGAGAGACATTGTTTCAACAATCTTGTCAATCTGACCGTTTGCTTCCTTGATGCCCTGAATCATGGGATGATCAGCAAGAGCAGCATATGTAGCAGGCCCAATGTTAACGCCTGAACGTGAGGGAACATTATAAAGAATGATAGGCTTTGTGCTTGCATCAGCAATAGCGGTGAACATTTTGATAAGGCCCTTCTGTGTTGCCTTGTTGTAGTAAGGTGTTACAACGAGCATCGCATCGCAGCCAACCTCACAAGCGTACTTTGTAAGGTCAATAGCGTAAGCTGTATCGTTTGAGCCTGTACCTGCAATGATGGGTACTCTGCCTGCCGCTCTTTCAACGGAGAACTTAAGAACTTCTCTGTGCTCTTCGTCAGTGAGAGTTGATGCTTCACCTGATGTGCCTGCAATTACAAGAGCATCGATGCCCTGCTCAATCTGCCAGTCAATAAGCTTTCCGAAAGCTCCATAATCAACACCGTTTTCGTTAAGAGGTGTCACGAGAGCTGTTGCAGCACCTGTAAAAATTGGGGTTCTTTCCATGATAATTACTCCTTAAAAATGAAATGATATATTACCGAAACGTTCAATTACCATTTAAAACAGTTTCAACAAAAAACACCCGATTTTGCATCGAGTGTAAAATGACAGCCGTGACAGTAAAGCTACTGTATAGACAATTATAATAGCACTCCGCAAAACTGCGACAGTCCAAGAGCTGTTACTCCCTTAGACCAGGACACCTTTCGCCTGATGCCTTCGGCGGTCTCCCCTTTCACGCGGACAGATTCTGCGAAAATCTTTGTTAAATCCGCGGTACTGATGTCAGCCGCACCTCTATCTTTAATTGAAATATTCGGTTTTCAATATACTAACACTTTAAAAGAGTGCTGTCAAGAGAATTTTTCCTTTTAATTAATATTTTTTTCAAAAAATTCACCTGCATTTATAAAAATGTCACCCATCAGACTGTAAAAAGCGTTTTTTCCCATTTTTTCAATATCTTCATTTGCTAAGAAAAGCTCTCTTTGACCAAAGGCGATTTCAATTCCCTTATCACTTTTGTAAAGGCTTATTTTATCGTAGTCAGTAAGCTCCATGTTGTAGCGTGTTCTCTGACTTACCGTGATAACCCCGACAAAAAAGCTCATAACGCAGGCTATAACCGTAAGAGAAAAAAAGTATTGCCTGAAAATCCTTCGTCTTTCCATAAGGCTCCTTTCACGTTATTCCTTTTTACTTTCTTCAATCACCTTTCCCAAGGCTCTGCCAAGCATTTTACCCGAATACACCGCTTCGTCAAGAGTGTTTGCATCAGTTCCCATTTCAACAAGAAGTGAATACGGGGTAAGTCCCATATTATAGCTTCTTGCGCAGAAAAACACAGGTCTTGTAAGCCCTGGATAAAGAGTCTCCATGCTTTGCTGAAGCTTGAGTGCAAAGGTCAGATTCTGCTCCCATTCGGGTAAATCCGTTATCCCGTTGCCCTCCTCCTGACAGCCTGCAATAATCATAATCTGCGCCGCCTTTTTTCCGTTTATCACTGCCGTCGGCTTTGTTTTAACGCCGCTGTCGTTCTGAATTGCATCACGGTGAAGATCAATTGTAATCTTAATTGACGGGTATTTTTCAAGATAAGCTTCGGCGGCATCCATAGATCTGTAGTAGGCTCCCGTATAGGGATTATCGTAAACAGCCGTGTCGTGAATAACATTAAAGCCCATTTTTTCAAGCTCTTGCTTGACGGCCTTTCCCACACGTACCATATTTCTGTTTTCGTCATTACTTCTTGAAAGAAAGCCCTGAGCATAAAAGTCACGGTCAAGAAGCAGATATGTTTCCGTTGTGTGGGTGTGATAAAGAAGAACGGTCGGGCCGTTTTCCGTTTTCGGGATAACAAGCTCTTCTTTAAGCTTGTCAGCAATGTTTATCTGAGTTTTGTTTGTATTCTTCACCTTTACAGCTGCGAAAGAGTCTGTCACTCCGTCATCGGTAAAGGTATATTCATAAATATCCCCGTCCTTTTTATCCTTACCGCTTTGCTTCTCAGCATTTTTTATAAGCGCATCAATATCAGGATCAACCGCTGTAAGAGCTTCCTTGTTAAGATTGACTACAGCTGTTACCTTCTCAGTCGTTTTTGTGCTTTCAGGTTCTGTTTCCTTTATCTCTTCAACCTCGGCTTCAGAAGTAAGGGTTACCCCCTTTTCGGGAAGGTAGCTTCTGACGGACAAAAGAGCAATCTGTGTGATAATTTCCTTTGTTGCCGAATCAAAAAAGACTGCAAAGAAAACGCAGCACAGAACAATTGACAATCTCACCGCAACCGAAACAAGCTTTTTCTTTCCCTTCACCTCAATGACCACCCTGAACAAATTTCTTTTATTCAGTTTATTCTTTGAAAATCATAAAAATTACACCGAGGCCACAATTGCAATAATATCTTCCGAGCTCATATCAGGCTGCAAGGCTCTGTTTATTGACAAAGACAAAAGCTTAGCCGCCCTTTTTATAACAAGATCAATTTCCTTCGGAGTGACCATCATGCCTCTTTCACCGCTGAGTATCCTTTCTTTTTCACTCTTTTCAAGGCTGACTCCGCCTTTTTCCATAAGATCAAGAGCAACGGTAACACCGTCAACAACCGTAGGCATTCCCACAGCAATAACAGGAACTCCGAGAAAGTCGCCGTCTATCCTTTTGCGTCTGTTTCCTACTCCCGAGCCGGGAGAAACTCCCGTATCACACATCTGCACGGTGTTTCCGAGCCTTTCAAGGCTCCTTGCGGCAAGAGCATCAATTACAATCACCGCCGAAGGCTCAATCTGACCTACGATTCCCTTTAAAATTTCAGCAGTCTCAATTCCTGTATTTCCCAGCACACCCGGCACAATACCTGCCACACTGCGCAGCTTTGTAAGATATTCAGGCATTCCGACCTCACTTTTGATATGCCTTGTTGCAAGAAGCTGTGCAATACATTCAGGACCAAGAGCATCGGGAGTGATGTCCTTGTTTCCGAGACCTGCCACAAGCACAGTGCCGTTTTCGGGAAGAAGCCTTCTTATTTCAGCGGAAATTATCCTGCTCCAGCTGTCGAGATTTTCCGTAACCCTTTTAAGAGAAGGCAGCTCTGCGGTGATATACTGACCCTTGCTTTTGCCAAGTGCCCTTTCACCCTCCTCATCAAGAACGGTAATGTGACTGATTTTCACCGAATCCTCTTCAACAACGGAAAAATCCACTCCTTTTATTTCATCCTCAGCAATGCTTTCGTGTCTTTCAAGGGCAAGGTCTGTTCTGAAATTCATTTTTTTCTCCCTAATCTATTGCATTATTTTAAGTTATGTGATAATATTATTGACGCTTTTAAAAAAAGTATATCTAAATTTGCAAAAACTCTTGCAATTTATCCAAAAAGATGATATTATATCTTCTGCATGACGAAATAAGAGGAGGTGTAAATTATGCCAAACATTAAATCAGCAAAGAAGCGTGTTCTTGTTAACGCAACAAAGCAGGCACGCAACAAGTCAGCTAACTCAGCTCTTAAGAAGGCTAATGCTGCTATCGAAGCAAATTCTGATGACAAGGAAGTAGCTGTTAAGCTCGCAGTTAAGAAGATTGACCAGGCTGTAGCTAAGGGTCTCCTTCATAAGAACAATGCTGCAAGAAAGAAGTCAGCTCTCACAGTTAAGCTCAACGCTTCAAAATAATTGAATGATTTGAGTAAGAATCAATGAGATGGGTTATTCCCGTCTCTTTTTCTTTAACTATACAAATCCGTCGCCTTTGTCTCATATCAGACAAGGGTGATTTTTGCTGTCTCACAGAAAGTGAAATTAATTGTTACATTTTTTTGTAAAAACCTTAAATATTAAAAATTTTAATTGTAATTTAAGTTTCATTATGATACAATATACACAGAAATAAACTGGAGGATTATATATATGAAAAGTAAGATTTTACGGTCCTCTGTATTTACCCTGATATTCATCACGCTTTCGCTTGTTTTCACCTTTTCTGCCTCTGCGGCAGGCAGTTATAAAACCGAGGGTAATTTCACTTACTACATCAACGGCAATTATGCAGCCGTTACAGCTTATAAAGGCACCTCCTCAGCTGTAAGCGTTCCGTCAAAAATCGGTTCTGCAACAGTCATTCAGATCAACGACAAGGTCTTCTGGGGAAAAAGTGAAATAACATCCCTCACCCTGCCGTCAACGATTCAGAAAATCGGCAAGGCTGTTTTCAATGAATGTACGGGACTTACAAAGATTGTACTGCCCTCAAAGCTTAAAACTATCGGTGATGCAGCCTTCTGGTACTGCAAAAACCTCAAGGCAATTTACATCCCTGCATCGGTTACATCAATTGCAGACAATTCCTTCACCGGATGCACGAAGCTTACCGCATACGTTATACCTTCAAGCTACGCTGAAACCTATGTCAAGGCAAACAGCACCCTTAAGCTCGGTTACCGCTATGCTACAGGCGTAAAGCTTCCTGCTTCAAAAGCATCGGTTTATATGAACTCTCGTGTAACACTCAAATATACGGTTACACCTTCAAATGTTTACAGCAAAAATGTAACCTTTGCTTCTTCGGACACTTCCGTTCTTAAAATTTCTTCATCCGGAGTAATCACTCCCTTGAAATGCGGAAAATCCACCATAACCGTTACAACGGCTGACGGAAGCAAAAAGAGCGCAAAAATCGTCATAACCGTTGTGCCTTCAAAGATTGACACCCCTATTCAGTCAGGCATATCCTTTGACGGATACACAATCTCCTGGAACAAATCAACAGGCGCAACTGCTTACGGTGTTTACAAATACGACTCTGCAGTAAAAAACTGGAGCCTTGTAAAAGTAACAACCTCCCTTTCCTACACCGAAACAGGTCTTCCGGCAGGCACTTCAAATTATTTCCGTATTCTACCTTATGCAAAAATCAACGGAACATATTATAAATCTGCCGCCACGGCCTATGTAAAAGCAAATGTCCTTTCCCCCGGCAAGGTAAGCAATGTGGTGATAAAATCAACAAACAATACTGTCACCCTTTCCTGGGATGCCGCCGCAAACGCTACCGGTTATCAGATTTACAGCTACAATACAACCACCTCAGCTTACAGCTATCTCGGTAAAACCCAGAACCTTTCTGCAACACTCAAAAATCTCAAGCCCAACACCAGGTACATATATGCAATACGCGCGTATCTGCTTTATGAAGGAACAACAATTGTTTCAGATCATATGGTCGATAACCTTGTTGCCTATACAACTCCCGATGCTGTTTCATCCTTTGCAGTTGACCCGGCTTCAATCACAACAACAAGTGCAAGACTTGTATGGAACAAGCTCTCAGGTGTCAGCGGCTACGAGATTTACTCCTACAATGATGCAGGCACATACAAATACACTCTTATTGCACGTCTCCCCTCTGATTCAATCACGGGATACACTGTCGACTCACTCAAAACAGGTGAGATCAAAAAATACTGCATAAGAGCCTACATCGATGCTGAAACTTCACTTTACGGTCCGCTTTCAGGCATTGTCACCCTTCAGCCTGCGTCCCTTCCCTCAACACGCACGGAAGCATTCAACAGCTTCATCACCGCTCTTAATGCTTCAAAAAACGCAACAGGTGACTTTTATCTGATAAAAACCGAGGAGGTTTCAAACCTCTCGGGCAGTTATACGGAAACCTGTAAGGATGTTCTCAATTCAATTGCTCATACCAATGTTTCAAAGCACTACTTTGAAAACGGAATTGAAAACAGCACAACCCTTCCCGTCGGAAGCTACATCAAGCCGTACAACGTAAATACGAAGCTTAAGCTCTCCGATGTAAAAAGCTGTGATTACAGCGTTGACGGAAACGGTTACCGCATAACAATTGAGCTTGGAGAAGAGCAAATGCCCGCTGCACTCAATTCACAGATTGCACCCGTTATCGACTGGGGTGTTGTCGGTGGTCAGCACAAGGGCTTTGCAATCAGATACTGCCTTTACGAAGGCACAGTCATTCAGGCAAAGGTTCACAACGGCAGAATTGATGACATGACAATAACAATGCCCATCAATTACTCCTTCACCTTAGGCGGCACCGATTATTCCTTTGCAGAGACAATCACCCACAATTATATCTTTGGTTGGTAATAATTGTTTCATTAACAAATTACATAAAAAATTTTCCGAAACGGAGGAACTCACAATGAAAAAAACATTCAAAGCGTTTCTGGTTGCCCTGCTTTGTATGCTGACTATTTCAGCTACAATGTCATCTGCAGCTGCTGTTGCAGGTCCCACAGTCAGAGTCAAATCAGTTACAGCAACCTCAGTAACCATCTACTGGACCAAGGTTTCCCTTGCAAAAACCTACGATATCCAGAGATCAACTGACGCAAAAAACTGGTCAACAATCGCAACAGGTGTAAAAACCACAGAGTACACAGACTCCAAGAGTCTCACAACAGGTAAGGCTTATGCCTACCGTGTCCGTGCCAAGTTTGCTATCGGTACAAGTGACTACTCAGCTCATGTTGTCGGCAAGCCCGTTCCCGCTAAGGTAACAGGTCTCAAATTAAGTGCCGCAACCAACACATCTGTTAAGATTGCATGGAATAAGGTTTCAGGCATCAGCGGTTACACAGTTCAGTTCTACAGCGGCGGCAAGTGGAAGAATTACAAAAACGTTACAACCAACTCACTTACCGTTACAGGTCTTAAGCTCGGCACAAACTACTACTTCCGTGTTGCAGCTTACAAGACTGTTTCAAACAAGAAGGTTTACGGTGCAGTAAGTGATCAGCTCAAAACAACTCCCGTTCTTGCAGCAACAGGCAAGGTTGTACTTACAGGTGTAAGTGCTTCCGCTTTAAAGCTTGATTGGACAGCTGTTTCAGGTGCAAAGGGTTACGAGGTTTATAACCACGCAACAAAGAAGTGGATCAACGCCGGCACAAACAAGACTCTTATCATCAACGGTCTCGAGGCAGGTACATCCTACTCCTTTACCGTAAGAGCTTATGCAGGTTCAGTAAAGGGTAAGAACAGCGCAAAATACACATTTGCGACAAAGCCCGCAGCACCCAAGGATGTTACAATCAAGGATGCAACTGATTCAACAATCACCTTCACCTGGAGTCCTTCAAAGGGCGCTACTGCTTACCAGCCCGCTTACCGTGTTGCAGGCGGCAAATGGGTATACCTCAGTTCAACTGCAGGCACCTCCGCAACAATTACAGCTCTTTCTCCTCTTACAAATTATGAGGTAACTGTACGTGCATACCTTACCAACAAAAATGTTTCAGGCATTATTGCCAATGCAATCAGCGGATGGGCAACTATTGTCAAGACTTCAACAGTCCTTGCAGCACCCAAAGCTTCACCCGTAACAAGCACATCAACAACAGACACTTCCTTCAAATGGACTGCAGTCAGCGGTGCAACAGGATATATGGTTGAAAAATATGACACCTTCTATCAGAAGTGGTATATTTATGACTTCAACTCCTCCTCATGGAAGCTCATTGAAAACCTTCCCGAAGATGCAAACATTGTTACAACATCTCTCAGCTTCATTGAAAGCGGCCTTGCTTCAAGAAGTGAAGTTTACCGTGTAAGAGCAATTGACACAAACGGTAACAAGGGTACAGCCTCAAATCAGGTAACATGCTTTACAAAGGGTGTTACAATCAACACAGCAGCATCAACCTTTACTCTTCAGCAGACTATTACATGGCCTGCAGTTGACGGTGCAGTTTCATATCAGATTCTCAAGAGAAGTCCCATCACTAACTATGATGTTTTCGCTGAATTTACCGCTTCCGCAGTAGATCAGGGTAACGGAACCTGTAAGGCAAACATTCACCTTGCATCAGAATCAGCACATTCACTCATGATTCTTGCTAAGGATGCAAGCGAGAAAACATACACAGCAACAAACTGGCTCACAGTTTCAATCGGTCAGGTTCCCGCAACCTACCTCAGCTCAAGCCACAAATACTACAACTTTGCAATTAACAGCCAGCTTCATTATCTTGCTCAGGCTATCAACAACACAAAGGCCTACAAGGATGTTATCACAGTAAAGAATAATTCAAAGATTGCTTACGATATCAACTATCTTAAGTTACCCGGATTTTTAAGTGTTCTTTTCGGTGGTCCTCTTGACGGTGTTTTTGATACTCAGGAAAAAGTAGAAGAGCTCTTTGAAAAAATGAAGGATGAAGAAACAGGCGAAGCTATGCTTCCCACAAGCTCATCCGAGGTTTACAAATCAACCATCGTCTTTGAAAACGGTACAGGTCTCACAGAAGATAACAAGACTGTAAGACTCAAGACCTTCATCGAGCCTTCATCAAACGCAACTTCAACAGCTTACCTTCATAACGGTCAGAGCTATAAGGCATGGAAGGATGGCTTCTCAAGCGTTACAGTTAAGAGAAATACAGACGGAAGCACAACAATGACACTCAAATTCAAGCAGGAAACAATGAACAGCCCCTACCACAACGGCTACATGTCAGCATTCTCTGCAGATGCTTTCGGTACAAGCTCAGGCTTCTCAGTAAACGAGCTTAAGATTGGTGCTTCAACTCTTACAGTAACAATCGACAAGGACGGCATTCTTACTTCATATGTTGCCGAATCACCCTACACAGCTAAGTTCGCTGCAAGCTTCGTTACTGATGAAGACGTAAAGGATGAAGGTGTTAACGTTCAGGCAGGTACAAAGATTACAATGGAAATGGGTATCGCAGGTAAAACAAACTTCAACTACGAATTTATCAGATAACAAAAATCATTCAATCAAGGGATACTTTTCCGGGTATCCCTTGATTTTGTAAAAGAAGTTCCGATTCCTTGTGAAAGGATAAAACCTTATGACAGAAAAAAAGTTCTTACAAATAGCCGGCATTATCGTGGCATTCGTATGGGTGTTCTGCGGAACCTTTGCAATCGCACTTACGGTTCAGCGCAAGTCGCAGCAAAAAATTCCCGTAACCGCACCTCCGGCAACTACCACAACGACCCCTGCTCAACAGGGTGTGTTTGCAACCTACCCCACAACGGCAGCTCTTTCTATACCATCTTCAGCACCACAGCCAACAACAGCTCCCGTAGAGATGAACACAACTGTTACTCCTACTACTGCCGCAACAACACAGGCTACAACCACTCAGAATATCTTAACCGTACCTCAGGGTAAAGAAGAAATCGTTGCAGCATATATAAACGGTGTAAACACGCTGAAAAACACACCGAACTTCGTTATGAACAAAAACGATACGCTTAATATCACAATCGACGAAATCACCGGTGGCAGTCTTGTTGAAAGCTTTGCAAATACTCTTATCCCCTCACCTACTCCCGAAAGCTATACATTTATCGGCGGCGTTGATTCAGCCAAAAATGCAACACCCAACTCAACAATCGCTCCGCTTAACACAGCGGCAAGGGTTGACGTGAATGCGGTTACAAGCGCAGTTGCACAACAGAATGCAGACGGAGGTTATACCGTTCAGCTTGTTATTCAGCCTGAGGTTCAGACTTACACTACCCCTGCTCCTAACCTTTCAACATTAGTTCAGGTAATCGATGCCTCATCTCTCCTTCCGTCAGGTGCAAAAATCCAGGAAATGACCGTCAATTATGAGCCATCAACAATCACTGCTGTTTTTGACAGTCAGAACAGAATCGTTTCAATGCAGCACATTCTTGTATCACAAGGTGGCGGTTCAGGTAGTATGTTAGGTATCACTGCCTCAATGACAATGCACGGCGATTACACCAGTGATTACACAATCCACTATAATTAAAACATCGAAAACTATTGACTTAAAAGTCTCATAATGATATAATTAACGAGTAATAATATTAACGGAGGAATGAACCATGGAAACATTCAAGAAAATTGCTAAAATTGTTGCTATTATCATCGCTGTTGCTGCTGCAATTGCAGGTATCTACCTTGCAGTTACAAAGCTTATCGAAAAGAAGAAGGCTAAGAACGCAGACGACAGAGAAAACTATGTTTCCTGCTCCTGCATGGAAGCTGACTTTATTTCAGAAACAAACGCATAAGAAAAAACCTCACCGTGAAAGCGGTGAGGTTTTTCAGTAGTAAGTAGTGAGTAGCAAGTAGTAAGAAACTATATAATTAAAGCAGGTGTTCAGAAACGACACCTGCTTTTAATTTCAATATCTCTTTTTATTAAGCCTTAAGCAATTCAAGAAGATAAGGTACTGCTCTTTCAAAATCAACGCCGTAAGTGTTTGAGCCGGGAGTTTCCCAGGTGATTCTGATACATTCTGCAGTGTACTTTGCAGCAACGGTAAGAGCATCCTTCCAGTCAAGACCTCTCATCATTGCGCCCATGCAAGTGCTTGAGAAGATATCGCCTGTGCCGTGGTATGAGCACGGAAGCTTAGGCTGTTCAAAGTAGAAGTACTCATCCTTTCCCTTGTCGTAGCCCATAACGCCTGTTTTTCCCTCTTCAAAGCCAACACCTGTGAGAACGGCAATCCTTGCACCGAGATCTGAAAGACCTGCAAGAAGGTCCTTTATGTAAGCCTCATCGTACTTTTCCTTATACTCCTTACCGAGCATAAAGCAAGCTTCTGTTACGTTGGGAACAATCATATCTGCCTTTGCGCAAAGAGTAGCCATATGCTTTGCAAAGGCTTCATCGAATGCAGGATAAAGCTTTCCGTTGTCAGCCATTGCGGGATCGACAAGGATGATGTTGTTCTCGTTTCTGAAATCATCAAAGAATTCTTTCATAAGATCAATCTGCTCAAAGGAACCAAGGTAGCCTGTGTAGATGCCGTCAAAGGCAAAGCCTTCCTTTTTCCAATGCTCTGCGATAGGCTTGATTTCACTTGTGAGATCCTTAACGGTAAAGCCTGAGAACATTGTGTGAGTTGAAAGAACTGCTGTGGGAACGATTGCAGCTTCAACACCCATTGCTGAGATGATGGGAAGTGCAACTGTGAGTGAGCACTTACCAACGCAGGAAATATCCTGGATTGTTACTATTCTTTTCATAAAAAACACCTTACTTTTATAAAATTTGTTATTTACAAATTACAAGATATATATTATACTATTTGTGACCTTATTGAAATAACCAAAATCAATTAAATTTATATAGTCAGTTAGGATGAAATTTTATGCTCACTTACTCATTTGAAAAACGGGGAAAGCAAAGCCTTTACGAATATCTTTACAACTGCATAAAAGAGGACATTCTCTCCTTCCGTCTTGCTCCCGATGAAAAGCTCCCCTCAAAAAGAGCCCTTTCAAAGCATCTCGACATCAGCACAATCACAGTTGAAACCGCCTACGGACAGCTTATGGCAGAAGGCTATATCTACTCTGTGCCCAAAAGCGGCTTCTTTGTTTCGCACATTGCCTCCTCCGAAAGAAGCATTGTGACAACCGAAAAGGAGAAGGAGTCTTTTGCAAAAGAAAAGAGTGAATTTTTTGCCGACTTTGTTACGAACAGTGCTCCGAGTGACAATTTCCCCTTCACTATCTGGACCAAGCTTATGCGTGAAACAATGTCAGATGATCAAAAAAAACTTATGGTCAGTTCACCGTCAGTCGGCATTTACGAGCTGCGCAAAGCCATAGCCGATTACCTTTACAGCTTCCGAGGAATGAAGGTCAGCGCTGACAGAATCATAATCGGTGCAGGTACTGAATATCTTTACAACTGCATAAAAGAGGA
>JAZKYQ010000042.1:0-37332 GCA_045612205.1 Acutalibacteraceae bacterium
ATCCATGTTCTGGTTGAGGAACTTCTTAAGAAGTGTGCTGAGTGCGGGACTTGAGCTGTCGAGATCAGAAAGAGCATCTGACCAAGCAGCGTTAAGATCCTTGTAGCCTGTAGTTGTGTTATCAACACCTGTATCTACTGCGTAGAAGAGGTAATAGATAACTGCAAGAGCCTGGTCCATACCGATGTATGTTTCAGTTGCAAGTGAGCACATTACATCGAGAACACCCTTAACATACTTAGCGGATTCTTCAGCCATGCCAAGTTCCTTAACAAGGAAGTCGTAAACGAGCTCTGCGTTCTTTTCGTGAGCAATGAATGTAACAAGAAGTCTTGCGATTACTGTTACCATTTCTGCTTCACCAGCGCTGCTCATATCTTTACTTTCAGCGTAAACCATCTTATATGCCTTTAAGCCGTTTGCTGAATCATAAGATTCAAGCTTACCGATAGTAAGTTCTGAAATGAAGTCGATATCTGCTACTGAGAATGCATAACCTTCCTTCTCAAGAGCGGGAAGAAGAATCTTATTAATGATATAATCGAAGTTAAATTCAGGATATTCTTCATCGAATTCGAAACCAAGAAGATCGAAAATATCAAGATTAATCTCTGCAACGGGTTCGATTGCATCAAGAAGTGCATAAACAGCATTGAGAGTATTCTTAATTACTGTGTCAACACCGTTGGAGTTGATGAAGTAAATAAGGTTGGGAAGCATATCAAGGATCTGCTGTGCAGGTTCGTTTGCAAGGATTTCATCCACTCTGTCAAGAAGAGTATCAATGATTGATGTGATTACTACATCATCTTTGCCAGCTTCTATTGCTGCATAGTATTCTGCAGGAGAAAGAATGTAAGCAGGCATCTTAACCTCAATTACTTCACCAGTAATTTCTGATTCTGCTTCTGCTTTTTCTTTTGCTTCTGCATAAACTGCTTCAGCTTCTGCCTTTGTATAGCATCCAAGAACCTCAAGGAGAGGAATGATACCGTAAGCATAACCTTCTGCACCCTTAAGAGTGATTGCGTCTGTCTTGTCAGTATTTACGAAGAATGAGATGTCTTCATCTGCAAGAACGTACTTAAGTACGGGATAGAGAGGCTTGAGAACATCGCAAAGATATTCAACAAACATATCTCTGTTTTCCTTGAATACGGGAACGTTAACCTTAGCAACTGCATTAATGTCAGTAACACCTGACTTCTTAAGAACTTCAGCAATGTAACCGCCAACCTTAATACCGCTTACTTCAAGATCAGCAATGTTTGCAAGAATACCTGCAAGAGCATCACGGATTGCGATAACGTTTGTGCTGTTGTAAAGGTTGCCATCAAGAAGATCATTGATAAGATCATTGAGGTTGTTTACCTGTTCGCCTTCAATGATTTCAATACCGAGAAGGTAAATAATGTTATTTACGAAACCATCAAAGTTGTCAGCAATGTAATTTGCCATCTGTTCGTTGTACATAGGACCGTAGAGACGTGAATCGTACATTTCAGTTGTAGTTACTACTGAGAATACTTCGTCTGTGTCTGCCTTTTCAACAAACTTCCAGTCAAATGCCTGAACGGGAACTTCTTTGATGTTGAACAGACCGATAATTGTCTCATATGCCTTTTCGCCAACAAGACCCTTAACGAATTCTGCATTAGCATCATCAGCAATTGTGATAAGAACAAGGTTAACAAGAACTGTTACCACATCGCGAACCTTGAATGTGTCTGAGTAAGCCATCTTCTTAGCTGTGCCAACTTCTTCAGCATTACTTACTGAATCGTAAGCAGCAACGGCACCGAGGTCGAAGCCAACAAGTACCTTTTCAATTTCTTCAAGGTTAAGTCCAACCATAAGACCAACTGCTTCAAGAACAGCTGCCATTGAAAGGTTGTCAAGGCTGATAGCTGCATCTGTTTCTTCAAGACCCATGAGAGACTTAAGTTTGATAAGTTCATTGATATCAACATCGAGACCAAATACTGCAAGCTTATCAAGAAGAGCAACAACTGCTGCTGTAAGGTTATCGATTACTGCTGCAACACCGTTAGTGTTGAGGAAGTAAACAAGGTTGGGAAGAAGAGCGATAACTTCGTTGATGGGATCTGCAAGAATAGCATCGATACGTGCTGCAAGTGACTTGAGAACGCCTGCAACGATATCTTCTGTCTTACCTGTTGCTGCGGGAAGGTTTTCACAACCGAGAGCTTCAAGAAGAAGTGCAAGACCGTTTGCATAACCGTGAGCACCTGTGATTGTGATAACGTCAACAGGAGCCTCTACTGAACCGTCAACAAAGAATGTGTAGTCGTTACCGAGAAGGAGCCATTCTACAACGCCCTTTGCATATGTGTTAAGAACATTTGCAAGTTCTGCTGCGAAATCACTTACATTAGTGATTTCCTTTTCGCAAGTGTAACCCTTGAGACCTACAACGTCAACATTGAGAAGAACACCTGCTGCCTTAAGAAGACCATCATCAATACCGCCAAGAAGGTCAGTGATAAGACCAACAAGGCTGTTAAGTGTATCAGCTGTGAATACGTCTACCTTATCTGTAAGGAGAGCACCGAGTGAATCATAGTTAGCGTCGATGAGGCCTGTGATAAGAGCGTCGAATTCATCTGATGTGATAACCGATGTTACGTAATCAGCTGTATCCTTTGTCCAGTTGTTAGGATACTGAATAAGATATTCGCCGTACTTATCGTTTGTTGTGTAATCCCATTCGGGAGCTGTGTATTCGATTTTTGAAGGAGCGAATACAGTCTTAAGGCCTGCGATGAATTCTGTGCCGAGCATTTCGTCAAGCTGACCGGCAAATGTTTCATCTGTTACAAGGGTAAGAGCAACATAGAGAAGAATTGTGATTGTGTTCTCAGGTGTTGTTGACATCTTGTAGATGAATTCACCCTTTTCAATTTTGCCTGTGCAGAAGTTAACAAGAATTGCTTCAGCTGCATCAAGTGTAAGACCTGTTGCATCTTCAACGATTGTTACAACATTCTCAAGTGAAAGAGCTGAAAGGTCAATACCGATGAGCTCGTTGATGTTAACGTTGAGACCGAATGCTGCAAGCTTATCAAGAAGAGCATTTACGGGAGCAAGAAGGTTGCTTACAGCAACGCCTGCACCGTTAGCGTTAAGGAAGTAAATGAGGTTAGGAAGAAGACCGATAACTTCATCTACGGGGTTAGCAAGAATAGCTTCAACACGAGTTGCAAGAGCTGCAAGCACGTTCTTGGTTGTTGCTTTGTCAGCCTTGGGGGCTTCTGCGCCAAGAGCTTCGAGAATGAGTGCGAGACCCTTTTCGTAGCCGTAACCACCGTTGATAACGATTGTATCTGTCTTGTCTGACTTCTTAGCGAATCTGAAGTCATCACCGAAGAAGAGCCAGTTAACAACACCGCTTGCATATGTATCGAGAACATTTGCAAGTTCTGCCGCAAATTCGCTGATTGTAGTGATTTCCTTAGTGCATTCGTACTTCTTAAGACCTACGATGTCGATTTCCTTCTTTGCAGTGTTGCTGTCACCAAGGATGTAGCCTGCCATTTCAAGAAGGTTTTCGTCAATCTCGCCGAGAAGATCAGCAATAAGACCAACAATCATATTGATTGTATCAGCGTTGATGTAGTCTTCGATAAGACCGCTTACAAGAGCTGAAACAGTCTTGGGAGCATCAGCCTTATCCTTATTGATCATTGCGATTACAGTGTCAACAAGAACGTCGATGTTTTCTGCGAAGTACTGAGCTGTCTTGAGATCCCATTCGTTTTCGTCGATGTTTTCCCAATCAAGAGCTGCAAGTGTGTTGGGAAGAGCTTCGTTGCCTGCGATGTATGCATTGAATGCATCCTCTGTAGCAAACCAGTAAGCCCAGTTGGGTGTGCCGTATTCGATATTAACGTCAGCAAATACTGCGTTGAGTGAAGCGATGATGCCGTCTGTACCGAGAAGTGCGTCAAGCTTTTCAGCATTTTCCTTTACAGTTGCCCATTCGAGAACGTATGAAAGGATAACTGTGAGAAGGTCAGCACCTGAGAAGCCGTCGTCACTTAATTCACCGCGCTTCCACTCTGTCTGTCCTGCAAGTGCTGAAACTGAATCATATTCAGTACCTACAAGCTTACAGATTGAATAGATAAGCTCCTTAACATCATCAAGAAGAGTGCCGAGGTCAACTTCTGCAAGAAGAAGATTCTTGAGAAGATCGATTACGAAGTTGAGGTTAAGGTTGTCAAGGTCAAGACCAAGAGGTGCACCGTTAACTTCGATACCTGCAAGAAGCTCATCAAGATCAATGTTGATGATAGGTCTGATTGTGTCAAGAATTACATAAACAGGCTGGAGAAGGTTTCTTACTGCTGTTGAAAGGTTATTACCTGCAAGGAAGTAGAAGAGACCGGGAAGAATATCAATGATACCCTTGATTGTGTTGCCTGCTGTGAGAGCATCAATCTTACCTGCGATAGCTGCAAGAGTAAGTTCAAGTGCTTTTCCGTCTTCGTAAGCCTTAGCATCGCAGCCAAGAGCTTCAAGAATAGGAACGATTGCACTGTCATAACCGTTGTAGCCTATAAGCTCAACCTTCTGAGTGTCAGAAATCTTGAGCTCAAGATTCTTACCGTCAAGGATGAAGCCGAGAACAGGATTAAGAGGAGCGAGCATTTCTGAAAGAACTGCTGCAAATTCTGTTGCGTTTGTGATGTCCTTACCGAAGTCATATACATATTCGGGATCTTCTTCTGCTGAGGGAATATCAGCATACTTGCCGAATGCTTCTGCAAGGTCGATACCAAGGAATTCCTTGATAAGAGCGTTAACATCAATGTCAAGAGCAGGAGCTGCTGCTTCGCCTTCTGTTGCTTCTTCGCCTTCTGCAACTGTTTCGGGTTCTGAAGCTTCAGGAGCATCTTCACCTTCAGCTGCTTCTTCATCAGCCTTGGGAGCGATAAGAGAATTGAGGTCGCTGATTGAACCGAGAAGTCTTGCAATTGAAGTGAGTGTTTCAGCTGAGAAGATACCGCCGATAACTTCACCGATTGAACCGTCGATTTCTTCTGTATCCTTATTGAGGTCAAGCTTTGCCATCTTGAGGATTGAAGCTACGAGAGCATCAATGTTGTCATAGAGATAGTCAGCCTTAGCTTCTGTCCAGTCATTACCGGGATTGAGGTAAACCTGAACTGCAGGATCAGTAAATGTGCCAACTTCTACATTATCAATGTAACCGTGATACCACTCATAATTTTCAAGAGTGTTATATGCCTTTGCGTTGAGAAGTTCAACGAGGGCTGCAAGCACATTGTCTGTGTTTTCGGGATCCATAAGGTTTGTAAGGAGATCTCTTACAAGACCTTCTTCTTCGGGAACTTTGATGAACTGACCGAGAAGACCGCTGCCAAGAGCATAGTCAAGAAGGAATACAAGAACGTCTGCCTTGTTAGCTTCGATGTGATATGCCTTGCCTGAAGCAGGTGCTGTGTAGATTGATTCAGCTCTGCCTGTTGAAATCTGAGTGAGCTTACCCATTGTAGCAAGCTTACCCTGGTCAATGTTGGGAATGTTGAGACCGAAGCCGGGAAGAAGTGAGTTAAGTCCGTCTGAAAGGTCTACGCCCATATCCTTAAGGTTGAGCATTGAACCAACAGAGATGTCAGCGCCACCGGAGATATCAACGAATGATGAAACGTCGATTGAACCACCGATAATATAGGGAACTGCCTTATATGTGATTGATGTCTTGAGCATATCAAGAAGCTCGGGCACCATATCAGTGATAAGAGCGTATGCAAGGTTGGGAAGTAAGTTAAGGATTGTTGTAAGAGGAGCATTCTTGAGAGTTGTGTTTGCAAAGTTGAAGATAGGATCAAGAATGCCCTTTAAGATATCAGCTGCGGGGTTTGAATTTGAAGACAGAGCTTCGAGCTGTGATGCTGTCTTGAAGCCTGTGATACCGAGCGCTTCGTATACGGGGATAATAAGGTTAGCATAACCGCGGTTAGCAGTTGCACCAAGCTGAAGACCAACTTCAACTGAAAGTGTAATAAGAACCTTATGCTTTGTGTCAGCAATGTGGTCTACTTCTGAAGGTGACCACGTCTTGTTACCAAGAAGAGCAAGAAGGAGAGGCTTAAGACCGTCTACAGCATCGTCAAATGTCTGATAGAAGTAATCGTCAAACTGAGCCTGAGTGATTTTGCCTGCTTCGAGTTCTTCTCTCTTAGCGTCAACACCCCAGTCGAGAGCCCATTCTGTTACATTGGTGCCGTCGTCATTGAGAACGGGGTTGCCGTCTTCGTCAAGCTTGTTTTTCTTCAGAACTGCTTCATCCCAAGGAGTCTTGTCTGCACCCTTCTTCTGAGTGCCGTCATCCTTATATTCATCGATGAGCTTGAGTGTATAATACTGACCGCCGTTAGCGTTCTTGAAGTTGTTCGTTGCAGCGTTAAGAATAGCAATGTTATTTGCATACTTAGTTGCATCTACCTTCTGAAGTGAAGCTGCAAGAAGGTCGGGATATACATCAAACTTTGCTTCCTTGAAGATTGTGTAAAGATTCTTGATATAGGAAATATCAAAATCACCATTCTTTGGAGGAAGATCGTTTGCCCAAACCTTGATGAACTCTGTTACAACAAGAGGATAGAGCATGGTAATGATTGTGTTAATCATACCGTCTGAGAAAAGTGCACCCTTGATGAGATCAGTAAGCATACCGCCAAGGTCAAAGGCTGAACCGTCTTTGTTGATAAGCTGACCAAGAAGCTTCTGAACTTCTGCATTGTTGAGAAGAGCATCAAGCTTTGTGATGATCTTTTCGATATCTGCATCATTTGTTGTATAAGCGCCTTCACGAGCGATATCATCAGTTGATGCAGGTCTTGTGATATCAGGCATTGTTGACTGAACATATTCTGAGAAGCCGAATGATTTAAGGAATTCCTGACAGTCAGGAAGTTCAAAGTTAACAAGAGTGTTGTACTTGTCAACAGCATCCTGGCTGATTCTGAGATACTGTGATTCGCAAAGGAATTCGTAAGCGGGAACGTCAATACGACCAACTGACTGCTTGATGTGGTTGTAGTGTGAAATGTTCTTGAAGTTTACGTCTGTGCCACTACCTACACCGTAAGAAGCCTTAAATGTTGTGTAAAGATCCCATGCATAGTTGATCTGTGATTCAACTCTTGCATTGAGAGCTGTGTAAGCTGCGTTGATGTAGTCGAGCATAATGTTGTTGAGGTTATCATAGATAATCTCAGCATCTTCTTCTGTAAGAGCTGCATCTGATGATGCGAGGTAATCCTTAAGCTCCTTTGACCATGAATCGTAGAACTTAAGACCTTCAAGAACAGCTTCGTTGCCGAGTTCTTCTGCTGTTGCAGGAGTAACCTCGTTAACGAATGTCATATACTTAGCAAATACGTTAACATTGATGTCAGCAACTTCGCCAAGGTATGAAAGTTCATCATAGCGAGTGTCAAGAGCAGCCTTTAAGTCTGCACCGAAAATATCATTGATGAGGTAATCGGGGAAGCTGTCGATGTACTGCTTGTCAGCGTAGATAACAGCGAGTGCTGCAAATACTTCTGACTTAACAGCAGCCTTAGCGTCAGCACCTTCGTCATCTGCCTGGTCAACGTAAGGAACGTTGAGATGTGCATATAAGTCAAGGTGAGACTGTACGTCTACCTTAGCTGTTGTGAGACGAAGTGAGTCGTATCTGTCAGAAATTTCCTTAATTCTTTCTCTGATAGCTGTGGGATTAAGATCATAGGTTTCTGCTATAAGCTGCTGAAGGTTTTCAGCGCAATCTTCGAACGCCTGCCAAGCTTCTCTGAACGCTGTCAGATGAGCAAGAAGCTCTTCCTTATTCATTCTTGTGAAGTCAATAGCGTAAAGTCTCTTGATTTCATCGGCAAGAGTTTCGTAAGCAAAGAAGTTGATTGCTTCCTGAATCTTCTTTGTTGTTGTATCAAATGAAGTCTTGAAGAACTTGTTGTAGATAGCTGTGTTGAAATCAGTTTCTACGCTTGTCTTGATATCATTGATACCGCTGAGAGCTGCATTGAGAACTTCTACATCCTTTGTAACATTGTTAAGGATAGCAACAGCGTCAGCTGCGTTGATGTATGCGCTGTAGTTGTTATTATAGTTGTTCTGAGCCGTTGTAAGCTTTGACTTGTTTGTTGAAGTGTTTGACTTAGCAACTGTGGGTGTGTGCTTTTTTGTGTTGATAGCAATGTGACGGTGGTTAACTGTCTTAGTACTACAACCGGATTTTTCGGATGATGTCCAGTTCTGCTCATACATTTTAATTGTGTATGATGTCTGGTTTTCAATAGTGTCAGGAATGTCTGCGATACTTGCGTACTCAAGAAGCTTTGACTTGATATCGTCAGTTTTAACAATAAGTACATTAGTAAGCTCATCAGGAACTGAACTTGAAGCAATTTCACCCGCAATATCATCCTCGGTACCGTCAGCGTTACGGTACTGACACTGATGGGTGCTGAATACAGCATCACAGAGCTTACCGAAGTTATATGTACCGTTGAGTGTTGCAAGCTCTGCATCACCGATAGCATACTTAAGATACTTAAGAAGATAACCGGTATCGGTACATTCATTCTTTGAGCCTTCGGGAACATTGTTCACACCGGTTACCCAACCGTCGGAACAGTTACTGTTATTGTTATGTGTTGCGCCGTTTTTGTACTCGTCGAGGCCTTTGATGGCTGTGTCGAGCATGCTGATTACATTTGAAATAGCAACGTAATCTGCATAGGACTGTGCAGTGTAAGAGTAAGTGATTGAATTAGCATTAGCAGCATCTGATGTGCTGGGGTTAAAGCGAGTCATCGCATCACACTTCATTGCACTGATGAAAGCGGCAACAGCATTAGTATCATCAGCTGCTGACACCGTAAGACTGAGTGGTCCGAAGCACACACTCATGCTTGTCATCATCATAATGACAGCAAGAAGCACACTAAGGAGCTTCTTAGAAGTTTGCTTAACTTCTTTTTTTGTTACTAGCATGTTTTTTCCTCCATAAAATTTTCTTTGTTTGAATTTTCATTTGGGGATTTGCCCCGCTTTTTTGCCAAGACCCTTGGCCATTGAGTCTTGACGACTTAAGCCTATCATTCCTCCAATGCAAATTATTTTTTTATATTTAAAGTTTCAATATAAAACTATAAATAACCTAATTATTTTTTCTTTCTTTTATGATGAATAATCTTTTTGTCATTTCTATGCTTGAACTTTTCCCATCTCTTTGTAAAGGATTTAAGCTTTTCAGGTGTAAAGCGAGTGAACTTTACATGTGTAAAGTTATAATACTTTACTTCAAGAGAAGCAAATTTTTCAGATTTTAGGAGCAGTATCCATCCTATCGAAGCTACGATAACCACTATACACCAGAACTGCCAGAAGGTAAGACCGAATACCAGATGTCGCATTTCTTCATATTTATAGTATCTCATAAACTCCCAAAAGAATCTTGTTACAGAATAAACTGCCGCTGTTACCGGATAAACGGATCCTGAAACATTTCTCTTACATTTAAATATGTACCAGAAGCAGAAAGCAACAACTAAAGTCATCGTGATTGATTCAAAAAGCTGAGACGGAAAAAGAGTTGTCTGCAGTTCGGGATTATAAACACCCCAGCTACATTCTCTGCCGGGACAACAGGCATTTAAAAAGCAACCGAACTTTGCACAAGTTAATATAATGAAAATGCCCGGAGCTAACATATCCATAACCTTGCGCCATGATTGACCAAGAAGCAGTGCAGCCAGGCTCATAAAAATCGGAGTAAAAACTACTGCGCCGAAAATAGCTACAAGGGAACCGTCAACATTAAAACGTTCAGTAATTGATGAATAAGCACTACCCATTATCATTGCACCGGTAACGCCTGCAACATAAGTCATTAACGTTATAATAACGGTTATGAATTTTTTTAATTCGTATCTCTTGTAGGTTTTCAAATTGATAATCATCATTATTGCAAAACCCACAAGATACATAGCATAGTACGCCTTATCTGAACCGGGAAACATCTAAACTCTCTCCTTAAGTTTCATCTGTGTGTTTTTTTTACTTTCTTTTTTTTACGCCTTTTGCTGTGAACTATTTCCTTATTTCTTGATCTTTTCATGCTTTTAAAAAGATTTTTCACTTCATCAAGAAAATTTATTAAATTGTCTTTAAATTCTTGATTTATTTCCGGATGTGCTTTCACTTCTTTTACAGCAAATATCAAATAAATAATATTGCACACAAAAGTTATTGCAGCAAAAACAGAAATAGAAAAATGCATATCAGCATATCCAATCCAAACAAAAGTATCTCCTAAAAATTTGAGCAAACCAATCAAAACTCTGTTTCCATGATCTATTTTTTTGAATTTTATCAAGAAGGCAATTGCCATAGCTGTATCAATAAAAAATGATGATATCGGCAACAACAATGTACTTTTATAAAATATAAAGAAGAATATCGTGGTAACCACAGCCAAAAACGCTAAATACGAACATAATCTTTTCCTGTCATTTTTTAAATCCTGCTTTTTGAAAATAAGATAAATAATGAAACAGTCTAAAGCAAACCAAGAAACTCTGATATAATAAGAGGGATTGATTACAGACGCAATTTCCCAAGAAAAATTTACCAAAACCGGAAAAACAGGTATTCCCACCTGAGTACTTTTTTTGTTTACTGCTCCAGAAATTATAATAGTAATATATGCCAGATTCCAAAAAACAAAAGAACCCCAAAAATCAAAAATAGCTAATTTATCCATTAAATTGAAAACTCCTTGCGGAAAACAAAATACAATCCGCCACAATTATAAGCATACATATTTAATCATAACAGAAGCAAGTTAAGATTAATTTTCGAGGTATAATTATTAATAAACTGTGAATTAAATATTGAGTTTATGTTTAGTTAATCTTTGTTTGTTAGAATGCCTGTAGAATATAAGAGAAACAGAAGGTTGGATGGGATATGTTTAAAATTCTTGTTGTTGAAGATGACAAAAGTGCATCAAGATTAATGCAAATTATACTTGATGAAGCCGGTTACGATGTTAAAGTTACAACTAACGGTGTCCAGGCTCTTAAAATGCTTGACAGTGAATATGTTGACCTTATTATTCTCGATCTTATGATGCCCGAAATGAACGGCCACGAGTTTCTCGAAACTATCAGAGGCAACGGTATCAATACTCCTGTCATCGTTGTTACGGCAAAGCTTCTTGCGGAAGATAAATACAAGGCTTTTACTGTGGGCACTGATGACTTCATCACCAAGCCCATTGACGTTCAGGAGCTGCTCTTCCGTATAAAGGCTCTTCTCAGACGCTCAAATATAGTAAATGAACAAAAGCTCGTCATCGGTAAGGTAACCCTTGATTATAATGCTCTTACCGTTCAGAGAGAAAACGAAATTTTAACTCTGCCTAAAAAAGAGTTCTATCTTCTTTTCAAGCTTCTCTCCTACCCCGAAACTATATTTACCAGACTGCAGATCATGGACGAAATCTGGGGCATGAACGCTTCCTCTGTGGATACAACTGTAAATGTACATATAAACAGACTGCGTAATAAATTCAAGAGCTACCCCGAATTTGATATCGTTACAATAAAAGGTATAGGTTACAAGGCGGTGATAAACAGTGGGAAATAAACGAAAAAAGCTCCTGAAATCTTTTTACGGTATGTCCTCTTCAATTCTTACGGTTTTATTTTCACTACTCATTTCACTTCAGCTTTTCCGTTGGTTGTGGTATGTATGGTGGAAGTACAAAACCGACGCCTTCCCCGAAATTGACATCAATCAGCTTCCTAAACATTTCGATGTGTTTTTATTCGCAATAATCAGCGTTATATTCGGTCATTTCATGTACTTCTTTACCAAAAAGATGATTATTGAACCGATCAGGGATATTTATCACGCAATTGATAAAATAGCTTCCGATGATTATTCAGTAAAGCTTACGCCTAAAGGCATCCCGCCGATAAAAAAGGTTGCGGCAAAAATTAATATTATGGTCAGGGAGCTTGAAAGCGTAGAAACAATGCGGAACGATCTTATCAATAATATATCTCACGAATTCAAAACGCCTCTAAATTCAATTGCAGGCTTTGCAAAGCTGATAAAGCACGAAAAAAGCTCGACCGAATGCAGAAACGAATATGCAGATATAATAATCAAAGAATCCGAACGCATGACAAACCTGTCAAATAATGTTCTGCATCTTACACGTCTTGATAATATGACCATCCTGCCTCAGGTTAAGAGGTTTAATGTAAGCGAACAAATAAGACTTGTTATCGTGCTTTTAAAGGATAAATGGGAAAATAAAAACATCACAATCAATTTTGACTGTGATGAGTATTATCTTGAAGGAAATGAACCTCTTGTTCAACAAATATGGATCAACCTGCTTGATAATGCAATAAAATTCTCCGGCGATAAATCCGAAATTAATATTGAAATCAAAGAGGTTGTTAACCATCTCGTTTTCACGATAAGCGATGAAGGCTGCGGAATGAATGAGGAAGCTGCAAAGCATGCATTTGAAAGATTTTATCAGGCAGATATTGATCATACCTCAACAGGAAACGGCATCGGCCTTGCAATAACTAAAAGAATATGTAATCTTCACTCAGGCGATATAAGAATCAAGTCAACCTGTGCAAAGGGAACCTCATTCGAAGTAGCTCTTCCGGTCAAGCAATAAATGCAGTTTCACTAAGCTGCAACCAAAAAGCAAAATAATAAAAGCAGATATTTTTAAGTAGCTTACTTAGTGATATCTGCTTTTTCTTTATTTGTTTGATGAATAAAATGTCTCCTGCTCATATTGATTAAGCAGTCCGTTAATACTTGACCTTTTCACAAGAAAATAATCTCTAAATAAACTTTGAGCACAAAGAAAGGTGAAAAAGTTTATTTACCAAGCAATGTATTTTCTCATCGCCCAACCGTAATGGGTTACTCCCGTAGTCGGATTGGTATAAGAAATTTCAATATAGTCGTCATTGCTCATAGGAAAACAAACAACAACTGTTTCCCCCTCTTTAATTGTGCATAATAGCTCGGAGCTTGATGATGCATTCTTTCTGAGGTTGATTCCTGCATCGCTCGGTGTATCATAGGTAACATAACCGTAAGAACAATTCACGCTTGCAGTAGTAGGATAATATCTTGTTGTGGTTGCAGTTACAGGTGCAGTGGTTGGCTGATAATAATTGCCGTAGTAAGCAAGATAATCCGCAAGAACCCAGCCGTAAGCATTACGGTCAACGACATAAACGTAAACATAGCCGCTATTCACCTGTTCATTTGCTATTGATACAATTTCATATTCAGATATAACGCCAAGCTTTACGGACGAGCTTGAAGGTCCGCTTCTCAGAACAAGACCTGCCTTGCTCGGTGTATTCAAAGGAAAATAATAGCTGCCCAGGTAATAGGTACGACTGTACTTCGTAGTTGCGGGTGCTGTATATACGGAGGTTTCTTTTTTTGTGCTTGAGCCTTCAACAACAAGCACAACCGTAGTGGGTTCGTTTTTATTTAAGGTTGTTACCTGACTTACAGTTTCAGTTGTCGGCTGATTTGTAATTTGACTTGCAGTTGAATATACATCTGTAGCTGCTGAATCAGGCTTTCCGTTAACAAGCATCGCTGTAATAACAATAAGCGTTACACATATAATCAGAACGATAGCTACCGAATTTTTACTTTTTCCCTGATTTGCAACAACTTCTGCGCTTTTTCCGCAAGCACTGCAAAAGGAGTCATTATCCTTCATCATGTTTGAACAATACCTGCACTTTTTCATTTGTTGTACCTTTCCTTTTCAATAAATCCTATTCCTATTCCGAGTCTGTTTCTGCCCTGCATATATTTTTTTGCACGCTTTTGCAGAGCTGTTTCTTCGGGATAGGATTTTTTTAATATGCGACGTTTTCCGAAAATTCTTTCTATTGCCTGCTCTTCAAATTTCACGCTGTAGGCATGATTAAAAAGAGAGATAAAGCTTACAATGTTGCTTTCCTTTGCCATAAATTCACGGTTACCCTCATAAAGAAGCCAGCTTTCACAAAAATAATAGCTGTAATTAAATCCCGGAAAGTAAGAATTAAAAAATTCATTTGCTTTTTTAAATGAAGCCTCACATTTTTCCTTCAAAAGCTTCTCACCCTCAGGAATATGAACATAAATTACCTTGTCACCGTAATTAAAGGGCAGCTTATTATATAGCAGAGTTCTGTTCTTGCATTCGTAAAGCTGAAACTGCAATCTGCCGAGTCTGAAAAGCTCAAAATTAACATGATTTTTAAGCCACGAGTAATTCTTAAGCCCTTTGCCGCCACTCTTTTCAGCCCAGATTTTTATATCACTCATTGTGTCATAATAAATCTCTTCGCTGATTCCTGCCTGATCGTACCTTTCTCTGACCTTAACGGCAAGAAAGAGTATAACCGCAAGGCGAAACAAGAGATCTCTTTTTCCGAGGATGGCAAATGAATCAGACAGACACCTTTCAGCCGTGGATTTTATTTTTTCACTCTCTTTTTGATTAAGCTCTTCGATTTTTTTAACAAGCTCCTCAGAGAGAGCGATTTTCCGCGCAAGATCAAGCATTTGTATTTCACCTCTTTATCTTTAATATTATAGAATATTTGCAATATGATTGTCAACAAGGATTTTTTCTGTTATAATACAGCAAAAGGAAGTGAAATGATGTTTAATTTTTTTGCAAAGGAAGCTCCCGACAACTCGGGAAGATTTTATATAACAGGCTCAGACTTCAATCACATAAAAAACGTTCTTCGCATGAAAAAGGGAGATGAAATCCTGGTCAGCTACGAAGGAAAAAGCCGTCTTTGTCTCCTTGAGGACTTTGAAGGCGAAGGTGTTAGTGCAATTATAACTGACGATGATTTTCAGAATACGGAGCTGCCCGTTAAAATACATCTTTTTCAAGGCTTGCCCAAGGCTGATAAAATGGAGCTGATAATCCAGAAATGCACAGAGCTTGGTGTAAGCGAGATCACACCCGTTGAAATGAGCCGTTGTGTTGTTAAGCTTGAAGAAAAGAAGAAAAAGAGCAAAACCGAGCGTTGGCAGTCAATTGCTGAAAGCGCTGCAAAGCAGAGCAAAAGAAGTGTAATTCCCTGCGTTAATACTCCCCTTTCCTTTAAGGAGCTGATGAATAAGGTTCCCGAATTCGATCTTTTCCTTGTGCCTTACGAAAACGAAGAAGGAATGAAAGCAACCAAAAGAGCCCTTGAAGAAATACGGACCGGCACAAAGCTCGGCATTCTTATCGGTCCCGAGGGCGGCTTTGATGAAAGAGAAATCGATGAAGCAACAAAAGCAGGAGGAAAAATCATTTCCCTGGGAAAGAGAATTCTTCGCACTGAAACGGCTGCGATAACTGCTCTTTCAATGTGCATGCTTTACTGTGAAACTGAATTTGAGGATGAATAAAATGGTTAAACTTCCACCTGAATATGAAAAAAGAATGAGAATGCTTCTCAAAGAGGATTTTGAAGCTTATCAAAAATCACTTTGCGAAGAACCCGTCAAAGCCTTTCGTGTTAACACAGACAAAATTACACTTGAGTCTTTTGAGAAAATCAATCCTTTTTCAGCTGATAAAATTCCTTACGTTGAAAACGGCTTTTACCTTAATGGCGAAAAGATAGGAAATCATCCCTATCATCACGCAGGTATGATTTACATCCAGGAGCCCGGAGCTATGATGCCTGCTGAATGCATTGACATTGAAAAGGAATGGAAAATTCTTGATATGTGTGCTGCTCCCGGAGGAAAGAGCACTCAGTTAAGAAACAAGCTTGGAGAAAACGGAATCCTCGTTTCAAACGAGATTATCCCCTCACGTTGCAAAATCCTTACAGGAAACATTGAGCGACTCGGGCTTACTGACTGTGTTACAACCTGTATGGATACAAAGAGACTTGCAGATACCTTCCCTGACACCTTTGATCTGATTATGGTTGATGCGCCTTGCTCAGGTGAAGGTATGTTCCGAAAGGAAGAGCAGGCTATCAGTGAATGGAGCGAGGATAATGTAAAAAAATGCGCTCAGAGACAAAAGGAAATTCTTGAAAATGCAGTTATCTGCTTAAAAGACGGCGGTTACATTATTTATGCCACCTGTACCTTTTCTCTTGAAGAAAATGAAATGGTTGTTGACAGCTTTCTTAAAGAGCATCCCGAATTTGAGCTTGTTCCCGTAAAGGAAGCTGTAAAAGCAAACACCTGCGACGGAATTCTTTTTGAAGGCTGTGAATGTGCAAGCATCACCAACGCAAGAAGATTTTATCCTCACAAGAACAAGGGCGAGGGTCAGTTTGCCGCTGTACTAAAAAATACACTCTCTCCCGTCGCAAACCGTCCGGGAAAGAACGACAAAGGATCAAAGCCTGATAAAATCGATAAGGTAGTTTTTGATTTTCTTGACGATACGCTTATCTCTTATGATAAAAGTAAGGTAAGGATGTATAACGGAAACCCCGTTTATTTCACCGATAAGCTTGACATAAAAAAAGGCACCGCTTTTTGTTGCGGTGTTACCATCGGTGAAATCAAGAAAAACTACATCCAGCCTCACCATCAGTTCTTCATGGCAATGGGCAAGGATTTCAAAAGAAGGGTTGAGCTTTCCGCGGACTGTGAAATGATGCAGAGATATCTTCACGGTGAAGAAATCGAAGCTGAATGTGATAAAGGCTGGGCGGTTGTAACGACAGAAAACTGCAGTGTCGGCGGAATTAAGGTTGCAAACGGTAAGGGTAAAAACCATTATCCCAAGGGACTCAGATTGAAATAAAAACAAAAGAAAAAGGAGCTGTGAACTTTCGTTTTTACAGCTCCTTTATTTTCTTGATTAACTTATGCAGCAACTTCTGCAGCAGTTGTGTCTTCTGCAACTGTTGTATCTTCTGCACCTTCGCCGCTTGTTGAGTTTTCGATAAGACCAAGAACAGCTTCAAGGATCATATCTCCCATATCCTTTTCAACAAGGCCGAAGATCTTACCAACCTTAAGATAAACAGAAACAAGCTTGAAAGCAATCTTTGCGAACTTAAGAGCAGGCTTAACTGTCCAGAAGGGAAGATCAAGAATCCACTGTAAATCGCCGAAATCAGTAGCTTCTTCTTCAGTGGTTTCACCGTTTTCGTCATCTGCAGCCACTGTTGTTTCAGGTACTGTAGATTCAGCATCTGTAGCGAAAGCAACTGTTACAACTGAGAATGCCATGAGAAGTGCAAGGAAAAGTGAAATAATCTTTTTCATAATAATATACCTCCTATATTTGGTGATTTCAGTATATACAAAGTGTTTTATTTTGTCAAGTTTTGTTAATAATTTAGTTTAAAAAGGAATTTATTCGTCTTCACACTTCTCTGTTTTTGAAGCGAGAAATTCAAACATACTCTTCTTCTTTTCATCATCTGCAAGGCGGAAATACATAAGAAGAAGCTGTTCCTCACGCTCAAGCATAGCAATAGGATCTACTGCGTTTGAAACACTGCTGATTTTAACCTTGACAACTTCATTTTCTTCCTCTTTGCCTATAAGATGACCTACGCTCACATTATAAATATCGGAAAGCTTACAAAGATTTTTAACTGATATCTTTGTTCTGCCGGTTTCATAACCGCTGTAGGCGCTTCTGTCAAGACCTAAGACCTTTGCGATGTCCTCCTGTTTTAAATTGTGTTCAGCTCTGATATCTCTGAGCCTTTTAGAAATTATATTTTCATCCATAAAATCAATCCTCCGAAGTCGAAGATATAATATCACATTTTTCAACTAAAAGCAACATAATTCGCAGTAATTCACCTTATCTGATGGAAATATCGGTATACCCTTTCTCCGTCAGATACAGAAATCCCTTTGACTGATGAAATTTCCGAGGCGGTTGCTTCACCGATAGCTCTGAGGGATTTGAAATGCTTAAGAAGAACAGCCGCCTTCTTTTCGCCGATACCTTCAATTGAGGTAAGAGAAGTAGAAATACTTCTTTTTGTGTGCTTACTTTTATGATAAGAAATGGCGAAGCGGTGTACCTCCTCCTGAATCTCTGAAACAAGAGTAAATACTCTGCGTGAGGAATTTATGCTTATCTCTCCTCCGTCATGAGCTATTGCTCTTGTGCGGTGCTTGCTGTCCTTAACCATACCGTAAACAGGTATGTCAAAACCGAAGGCTTCAATCACAGGCTTTACCGCATTAACCTGGCCCTGACCACCGTCAAGAAGAATCAGGTCAGGCAGAACACCGAAGCCTTCACCGCTTTCACTTTCTTCTACATATCTGTTGAGTCTTCTTGAAATAACCTCTCGCATTGAGCCGTAATCATCCTGACCGTCAAAGCCCTTTACGGCAAAGCGACGGTAAGCTTTTTTATAGGGCGCACCGTTTTTAAAGACAATCATACCTGCAACATTATCACTGCCACCCGTGTGAGAAATATCGTAGGACTCAATGTATTCGGGAGTTTTACTAAGTCCGAGAAGCTTGCCAAGCTCATCAAGCACAGCAGTTTCCTTACCGCTTCTTCCGAGATATTCACCTAATTTCTGCGCCGCATTATTCAGACACATTGAAGTAACCTTCGCCTTTTCACCTCTCTGAGGCACAAGAAGAGTAGCTTTTTTACCTCTTTTTTCCGTAAGATACATTGAAAGCAGCTCGCTGTCACTGATTTCACCGTCAAGGACAATGAGAGGCGGAATCTGCCTTTCCATTGAATAAAAAGAAGAAATAAGCTCCCGACGCATTTCAGGAAGATTTTCGGTGTTTTCGATTATGAAATGCTCTGTAGAAGAAAGAAGTCCTTCTCTGAAGGAAAGCACTGCAAGACAAGCTTTTTCTCCTCGTTGCGCAATAGCAAAAACATCTTCATTAACGCTTCCCTGAACAACAACCTTCTGCCTTGACATTATACGCTCAATTGCCTTTATTTTATCTCTTACCTTCGCCGCCTTTTCAAATTCAAGGCTTTCGGAATATTCCTGCATCTGAGCTTTCAGCTTAGATACAGTACGTGACGAACCGCCCTTGAGAAAATCAACGGCTTCGTCAAGGCTTTCCTTGTATTCTTTTTTGCTGATTTTCCCTGCACATACGCCTGAGCAACGGTTGATATGAAAATTAAGACAAGGTCTGCCCTTTGCGATATCACGCGGAAAAATCTTGTTACAAGTAGGCAAGCGGAAAATTTCAGCCGCCTGTGACACCGCGTTTGTTACCGAGAAATTCCCGGTATAAGGTCCGAGATATTCAGCATCCTCGTCGTCCTTACGAAAACAGGCAGAAATTTTTCCGTAATCACCTTTTGTAATTTTTATATAGCTGTAACCCTTGTCATCCTTTAAAAGAATGTTATATTTAGGCATATTCTGCTTTATGAGACTGCATTCAAGAACACGCGCCTCAAACTCACTGTCAGTGAGAATATAGTCAAAGTCACGCACATTTTCAACCATTTTTCTGACCTTGGTGCCGTGACCGTTCTGACAGCCGAAATACTGGCTGACACGGTTTTTCAGCTTTTTAGCCTTGCCGATGTAAATAATTTCACCGCTTTTGTTTTTCATAATGTAAACGCCGGGGGTAAGCGGAAGCTTCATTGCTTTTTCCCTCAGCGCTTTAAGCATCGGATTTTCAGCCATAATTTCACCTGCCTTTCTGTTTTTTCATTATATCACACCCTGATTAAACAGTCAAAGATATTATCCACAAAATATTAAGATTTTATTTGTTTAAAGTAAGCCTTGAAAAGTTTGTTTTTAAATGCTATTATTATTGTATATAAATTTAAGGAGAAATTTTATGAGCAAGAAAAACAACGCATCTATTGCAAATAATGCAAAAACCAAATACGTCGGAAACGCCGAACTGTTTATGTTCATTTTCGCCGTATTCTTCTACACAATGATGACGGGCATGATCAACGGCTACAGAAGTGACTATATGGTCAATATTCTCTCCATGCCCGAAAGCCACGTTGCAACCTTCAATGCAGTAAACGGAATTGCCGGTTATATCCTCTCCTTCGTTTACGCTCTTATCCTCGATAACAAGAAAATCAAAAATAACGAAAAGTTCAAGCCTATCGGCATTGCTGCCGCTATTCCCTGCGGTCTTCTTACCGTGCTTGTTTTCCTCGTACCCGATTTAATCAGACAGAACCCCACCGTGCTTCTTGCTTATATGATTTTCCTTGCACTTGTGCAGGGCGGTTGCTTCTATTTCGGCAACACTGTCAATATGGTTGCAATGGTTATGTCTCCCGATCTTAAGGAACGTGAAAATGTACTTTCCTACAGAGGCATCTCCTCAGCCATCGGTAACTCTGCACCTATGGTTGTAGTGCTTGTAATCGGTGCAATAATCAAGGCCGCAAAGGGTCAGGATGATCCCGAGCTTAACTATGTTATCTCTTCCATTCTTTGCGGTGCAATCGGTACAGTGACAATGCTTCTGGGCATGAAAATGGTAAAAGAACGTACCGTTTACAGCGAAAAGAAGCAGAATCCTCTTATCGGCTTCAAGGATATCCTCACAAGCCCTCACGCGCGTACAATCATCCTGAGCGAAACCCTTAAGGCATTCAGAGGCATTGCAACATACATGGAAACCTTTATGGCTATTGCAGTTCTCGGCACAGCAAGCAAAAAGATTATATTCGTGCTTCCTGTAGGTATCGGTACCTTTGTAGGTATGATTGTTGTAAAAACTCTTCTTAAGAAATTCAATTCAAGACAGCTTTACATTGCTTCAGGTGTTTATTCGGTAATAATCAACTGTGTTTCATTTGCTATCGGATACACTCAGTTCACAATGGAAAATAAGGGTCAGGATCCCGGAATTCTTCAGTACATCTTTGTTGTATGTCTCTTCCTTACCGGTCTTCAGTTCGGTGCGTCCAACCTTCTTCCCACAATGTTCCAGGCTGATGCTCTTGACGACCTTGAGCTCAAAACCGGCAAGCGTCTTGATGCTTCTCTCCCCTTTGCTATAGGTCTCGGCACAACAATCAGCGGCACAATCGCAAGCACCCTTGCTCCTCTTATCCTTTACGGTGAAAATTCAATCATCCAGTATGTTCAGGGCACTGCCGCTGACCCCTATCCCGTACAAAGCTATGACACAAAGATCAAGCTTCTGTTCTTCTACACTATCTTCCACGGTATTATGATGCTTCTTGCAGGCATTCCTTTCATCACCTACAAGCTCACAGGTAAAACAAAGGAAACCATGCACGACGAGCTCATTGCTTACCGTGAATCACTCAAGACAGAATCAAAAAAAGCTGAATGATAAAAAATTAAGTAAACTTTATTCGGAGGAATATCAAACATGAAATTACCATCATACCCAATTGCAACCATCGATCCTCATTTCAGTATCTGGTCGAAGAAGGACCATATCAATGACGACGATACATATCTCTGGTGCGGAATCAGAAAGAAGATTGAGGGAACACTCGTAGTTGACGGAGAAAGATTTACCTTTATGGGTAAAAACAAGGATGACGCTATCCCTCAGACAGACTGCATAATCACTCCTTATGTAAGCGATTACATCTTTGAAAACAAAAAGGTAAAGCTTCGTTTCCGCACTTGGACACCCTTCCTTTTTGATGATTTTCATCTTTTCTCTCTTCCCGTTTCCTATTTCGAAACAACAGTTACTTCCCTTGACGAGGAAAAGCACAACATCGAAGTTGTTTTCACCTGCTATGACGAGCTTTGCATGGGCAAAAAGAAGAAGGCTGTAAACAAATATACAGAAAGATTCGAAGCTGTTCCTCTTGTAAAAATGGGACTTCTTGACCAGAAGCCTCTCAATGATTCAGGTGACACCTATGCAGCTGACTGGGGTTATGTCTGCCTTATGGGTGGCGATGTAAAAGCAACCAAGGATGGAATCACAGTTTCACACAGTGATTTTGGCGCAAAGCGTTCAGTTTTCACCTGCATTCTTGCTTATGATGATGTTTATTCAATCAACTACTTCGGTGAAAAATTAAAGGGACTCTGGACTGAAAGGTTCACCTCAATCAATGAAGGCATGAAATTCTGCCTTGATAACAAAAAAGAGCTCTTTGACAGAATCAGAGACCAGGAAAAGATGATCATTTCCGACGGCAAGAAGTTCGGCAAGACCTACACCGATATGCTCTCTGCCGCTGCAAGACAGGTTCTCGCAGGTCACAAGCTTGTAAGAAGTGCAAAGGAAGGCCTTCTCTATCTTTCAAAGGAATGCCATTCAAACGGCTGTATCAACACCGTTGACGTTTCATATCCTGCGGCTCCCATGTATCTCATTTACACTCCCGAGCTTGTAAAGGCTATGCTTGTAGGTATCTTCCGTTTTGCCAACAGCGACCTCTGGCAGGCTGATTATGCTCCCCACGATATCGGACGCTATCCTATCGCCTGCGGCCAGGTTTATGCTCTTGCTAATCCTCTTTACCTTGCAAACACCAAGAAATCCTATCCGATTATTTATAAGAGCAAATCCTTTAAGATTTACACTCCCCTTTTCCAGATGCCTGTCGAAGAATGCGGCAACATGCTTATTCTTACCTGGGCCTATTACACCGCTTCCGGTGATAAAGAATTCTTAAAGGAAAACTACAGCACCTTAAGCACCTGGGCAAAATACCTTGTAAAAAAGGGTGTTGTACTTGACAATCAGCTTTGCACCGACGATTTTGCAGGTCACAGCAAGAAGAATGTAAACCTCGCAATCAAGGGTATTATGGGTATTGCATGCTTTGCAAAGATTTCCGATGAGCTTCAGATCAAAAATGACATAATGGCAACTGCAAAGGCTTATGCAGACAAGCTTACTTCCCTTTGCGGTGACAAAGATTATCTGCCCTTCAGCCTTGATAAAGCAGATTCATGGAGCCTTAAATACAACCTTGTATGGGACGAGCTTTTCAAGTTCAACCTCTTTGACAGAAAGTACTTCAAGGGCGAAAGTGAAAAATATGTTGAAGAGCTCAACGCCTACGGTGTGCCTCTTGATCACCGTAAGACTCTCACAAAGACTGACTGGATGCTCTGGGCGGCCTGTCTTGACGAAAGCGGCAAGAATGTAGGTCTCTTCTCAGAAAAGATCCTCGCTTATCTTGCGACAACACGAGACAAGACCTGCTTCAGCGACTGGATTGATACCAAGGAAGCTAAGCAGTGGGGCTTTGACCACAGAACTGTTCAGGCAGGTCTCTGGATGCCCGTGCTTAAAGAAAAGATGAAGTAAGAATATTATATAAGAGCTTCTTTGAAACAAAACCAAAGAAGCTCTTATAATTTTTAAAAAATCCATAATCAGCTGTCGGTTAATAGGCTCCAATTGCCGTTACCCAGTTCTGATTATGGATTCATTACACTTAGTATAATATATTACTCAAAAAAATCAAGTTCAAAAGGCCGATTTCATAAAAACACCGTCGGATTTTTTCACCGACGGTGTTTACTAACTACTTACTACTGACTACTCGCTACTGAAAAAAATTATTTCTTCATCTCAATACCCTTAGCTGCGAGGTTATCAATAATGCCGTTAACAACATCCATAACCTCATCCTTAGTAAGAGTCTTTTCGGGATGTGCAAAGTAAATTCTTACAGTGATTGACTTGCCGTTTTCGTCACGGTAGGTATCAACAACATCTACACCCTTGATAAGTGAGCATTCAGCTGCCTTGATTGCTTCACCGATGGGAGCAAACTTTTCACTTATGAAGGAGATGTCGATGTCAATACCGGGGAACTTTGAGGGCTCTTCGTACTTGATTGCATCAGCTTCGATATCTGAAAGAACCTTTACATCAAGCTCAGCGTAAGCAAAGAGTGCCTTCTTGTCAATCTTCTTTGAAACAACGGGATGAATCATACCGATTTCACCGATTTCAGTACCCTTGCAGAAAATCTTGTTGAGATTCTTGGGATGCTGATATGAGTGAGCTGCCTGCATTGCTTCATAAGAAAGCTCACAGTGCTTGATGTCACCGATTGTTGTTGCAAGAATGTCACGAAGCTCGAAATAAAGCTGTTCTGCTGTCTTTGTCTTTGAGAAAAGAGTAAGAGCAAGCTTCTTCTTTTCGTTGCAAAGTCCGTCTTCACGAAGACCGTCAACAACTCTGCCCACTTCGAAGATACCGAAGTCGGGAGCATAGTTTGTGTTAACCTTAACCTGACAAAGCTGAGTGGGAATGATTGACTTACGGATTGTTTCAATATTGGGGTTAGTAGCGTTTACAAGCTTGATGTTATCCTCAATTTCAATACCGAGAGCCTTACATTCATCGTGATACATCCACACATATGAATGTGCCTCGTGAAGTGAGAAGCGCTTTACAAGGATATCCTTAAGCTTATCCTCTGTTGTCTTTTCATCATCGGGACGAACGGGATAAACAGGGGTTTCTGTTGTATGAACATCAAAGTTGTCATAACCGTAAATTCTTGTGATTTCCTCGATGATGTCAGCCTTGATTGTAACGTCCTTAGTTGCTCTCCAGGAGGGAACATCAACGGTAAACTCATCATTTTCAAGCTTAACACCGAAGCCGAGAGAGGTAAGAGTCTTAACGATTGTATCGTTATCAATTTCAATACCTGTATAACGGTCAACGAACTTCTTATCAAATGAAAGTGTAACATCGTCGTACTTTTCAGCATATTCATCTGTAAGTGAAGATGTAACCTGTACACCGCCGTCGATATCCTGAAGAAGCTTTACAAAACGAGCAATTGCAGGAACTGTCATTTCAGGATCAAGGCACTTTTCGTAACGCATTGAAGCATCAGTTCTGTGTGAAAGACGAACTGTTGACTTACGGATTGAAACTGCATTGAAGGTTGCACTCTCAAGAGTAAGCTTTGTTGTATCATCAACGATTTCACTTTCAAGTCCACCCATAATACCTGCAATAGCAACGGGAGTGTCACCGTTACAGATCATGAGTGTATTTTCGTCAATATCTCTTTCGATACCGTCAAGAGTTGTGAAGGTGAAGGGATTGTCAAAGCGCTTGATGCGAAGCTTTTCAACCTTTCTTGAGTCGAAAGCGTGCATAGGCTGACCCATTTCAAGCATAAGATAGTTTGTAAGGTCAGCAAGAAGGTTGATACCTCTCATACCGCAATAGAAGAGACGTATTCTCATATTGACGGGGCTGACATTCTTAGTGATATTTTCAACCTGAAGACAGGAATAACGCTGGCAAAGCTTATCCTCTATCTTCATATCAAGCTGAGGAAGGCTGTTGTACTGTGAAAGATCAACAGTTGCAAGAGGCTTGAGAGGTCTGCCGCAAAGAGCTGCAAATTCTCTTGCGATGCCGTAGTGCCCCCAGAGGTCAGGACGGTTTGTAAGTGACTTATTGTCAACCTCAAAAACGATGTCCTCGATTTCATAAACGTCCTTGATGTCGGTACCGTTTGCAAGCTCACAGGGAAGATCCATAATACCCGAATTATCATCGCTGATGCCTACTTCCTTTTCACTGCAGCACATACCGTATGATGTGTAGCCTGCAAGAGCTCTGGGAGCGATGTCGATTTCACCGATCTTTGCACCAACCTTTGCAAAAGCTGTTTTCATACCTACTCTTACATTGGGAGCACCGCAGACAACATCTGTAAGCTGACCGTCACCTGCATCAACCTTCAGAAGGTGGAGCTTCTTTGATTCGGGATGATCTGCAACTTCCATAATTTCAGCAACAACAATACCGCTGATGTCACTGCCCTTGAAGAAAATTTCATTTTCAACCTCAGCTGTTGAAAGAGAAAAACGGTGGATAAGCTCAAGCTTATCAATACCTTCAAAATCAACAAAATCTGAAATCCAATTCATTGATAAAAACATAGTTTACGCTCCTCCTTTCTTATTCGTCAATAAACTGTGTAAGTGTTTTAAGGCTGCCTGAATTAAGGTCACGGATGTCTTTGATGCCGTATTTCATCATAACAAGACGTGTAAGACCGAGACCGAAAGCAAAGCCTGTGAATTCATCGGGATCAATGCCGCCTGCCTTGAGCACTTCGGGATGAATCATACCGCAGGGACAAAGCTCAAGCCAACCGCTGTGCTTACATGAAGGACAGCCTTCACCGCCACAGATAAGACAGCTGATATCAAGCTCAAAGCCGGGCTCAACGAAGGGGAAGAAGCCGGGACGGAGTCTTACCTTGATATCCTTCTGGAATACTTCTGAAAGCATTGTTTTCATAAAGTAGATAAGGTTTGAAATGGAGATGTCCTTGTCAACCATAACGCCTTCCATCTGGAAGAAGGTATTTTCGTGACAAGCGTCAGTTGCTTCGTTTCTGAAACAGCGACCGGGGAAAATTGCCTTGATGGGCACACCGTCATTGATAAGTGCATCCTTATACTTCTTGTAAATAGCATTCTGTGCGGCAGAGGTCTGGCTCTTGAGAAGCTGACCGTATTCAAGATAGTATGTATCCTGCATATCTCTTGCGGGATGGTGCTTGGGAATATTGAGAGATTCAAAGCATTCGTAGTCAGAAACAACCTCAGCATAATCCTCAACGGTAAAGCCCATTGACTTGAAAATTCTTTCACATTCACGCTGTACGAGTGTGATGGGATGATATGAGCCTTCATTGATTGAAGGAGGCATGGAAATATCGAAATCAGGAACGCTGTTGATTTCCTTTTCAATTTCCTGCTTTTTAAGCTCCTCAGTACGAAGAGCAAGCTTTTCAGCGGCAAAGCCCTTAAGCTGATTTACTTCCTGACCGAAGGATTTCTTTTCTTCGACTGAAAGATCCTTCATTTCTTTCATAAGCTCTGTAATTGAGCCCTTTTTGCCCAGATAGGCAACTCTGAGAGCTTCGAGATCAGCAGTTGAAGAAGCTTTTGCAGCTTCAGCTTCAAACTGATTTTTAAGCTCAGCAATTTTACTGTTCATAATTAACCTCCAAAAGAAGTATTTTTTACAAAAAAATAAACCGCCTCAAAAAATGAGACGGAAATAACCGTGGTACCACTCAAATTGCAGAAGATTACTCCCCTGCCACTTTAATGCATCTTAATGCGATGCCCACATCCTGCTTTTCACAGGCAGCTCGTGAGGCGAATTTCGGCTCAGGTTTACTGCGGCTTCACACCAACTGCCGCTCTCTTTGAGTAAAACGTCCTTTGCTTACTTGTTTCTCAGTCATAGCTTTTACCGATATTGCAAAATATTATACCCCATAACTTCAAATAAGTCAAGGGGTATAGTTCAACTTTTAAATTCAGATAACTGCGTTTGCAATAAGAGCAAAGAGAACCGCTGCAACTAATGAAACAGCTGCCGCAATAATTGTTGACTTCTTATCAATTCCGCCTGCTTTCCATATGTACTCGAGTCTGAGATTCTGAGGAACCTTGAGAGCTTCGCCTGCAGTTTTTCTCAGGTGCTCCATATAAATTCCGTTACCGCATACACCGCAAGTAACCCAAAGAAGCACAAGAAGAACTGCGCCAAGACCGCGAAGTCCCGGGAAGAATGCGATTGAAGAAATAAGAAGAGCAAAGAAAAGAAGCAATGAAATACCCTGAGCATACATCTTACGGTAAATGAACCAGAAGCCTGTGAAGAGGAATGAAGGGAAATTCCAGGAAAGCTTATACTTGTTCTTTTCCATCTCAACAAAGCGCTTCATAAACTTTTCACTGTTGTCACCTGCAAGCATAACTGCTGTATCGGCTTCAGTATCGGGAACGTAATAATCACTGCCTTCAGGATATGTTATAAGATTCATAAGAGGATTTGTGGGTCTGCCGCACTTTTTGCAGAAAACGTATTCCTTTTTAGTGGGAGTGTGGCAATAGGGACACATGCCTGTGGGTCTGCGATTATATTCACAGCCTTCAGTTACGCAACCGTTGTTTGCAAGCCAGCAATCCTTATGATAATCCTCGTGACAAGAGGGACAGTATACTCTGTATTCCTCCATTTTTATTTCCTGTCCGCAATAAGCGCAAACCTTAATTTCCATAAATTTATCACTCCTGAAATTAATCTCATTATATTATAATACATCTTACTGAAACTGTCAAGATTATATAAATTAAATCATTCCACTGAAATATAAATTAAATCATTCCGCTGAAAGTTAGATTAAAAATTGCAGTAAAAACCATATACAGCACACAATAAACGACACCCGTTATTATTGCTCCAATTAAACAAGTTCCCCCGTTTTTTTTGCAAAATTCTTCCTTTTTATCTCTATTCAGCACTTTATGCTCTGGATAAAAACCCAAAATCTTCCTGTAATAGAGATAATTTGCAACAAAAGGAACGCATACGGATATAAGAAAAATAAATGCTGAAAATATGACAGCAAGATCAGGAAGCAAGAGGCTCAACGCCATAATTGCTACTATAATCACTAAAAAAATCACCGCTTCAAAATACATTTTCCGATATACAAACCAAGCACACGAAAAATAAAATGATGCCCAATTAAAAGAAAATACTTTGCCTTTATCAAATTTTGCAAATACTCTGCTGTAATACTCTTTATTTTTAACGCAGAATTCCGCCAGCTCTGCTGAAGGAGCTGTATTCTTTTCTGAACGGATAGGGCTTTCAAAATCTTCCGCTTCGGGCAAAATATCACTTGCATAACATCCTGGCACAACGCAACCTGATATATTTTCGCGGCAATCCTTATGATAAAGGCCTTCACAGTAAAGACACTCAACCATATCATCATTTTCTTTTATCTCTTCACCGCAGAAAAGACAGATTTGTTTTTCGCTCATTTAAAACACCTCGTTTATATTTGCACATATTTTATCATCAAGAAAAATGAAAGTAAATATGTTAGAGATAATTTATAAAAAAGGAAAAGCACACCGATAAACGATGTGCTTGTGCAATTACTGAAGTTGAATATTTAATTACTGCTCAACAGCGTAAACGCTTACCTTCTTGCGGTCCTTACCGTAGCGCTCGAACTTAACCTTACCGTCGATAAGTGCGAAGAGAGAGTCGTCTGAACCTCTGCCTACGTTGTTACCGGGATGGATGTGAGTGCCGCGCTGCTTAACAAGGATGTTGCCTGCAAGAACGAACTGACCGTCTGCACGCTTAACGCCAAGTCTCTTTGATTCTGAGTCACGGCCGTTACGGGTTGAACCCATACCTTTTTTGTGAGCGAATAATTGAATGTTTATCTTAAGCATTTGTTACACCTCCGTATTATTCTTTAAACAGTTTTTTCTTCGCAGAGTATGTACTCGTCATACTGCTCTGCAAGGGCATTTAAATGAAGGGCCATACCTTTGTAAATTATCTGTACCGTTTCAGCACAGCTTTCTGAAGTAAATTTCAGGTATCCGTCATCAAGAGCGATATCAGCCTTGACTCCTGCAACCTCTGTAAGAGTATTAGCAACCATATAAGCCACCGATGAAACTGCGCTGCAGACGATGTCTGCACCTTCCTCGGCAAAGCCGCTGTGACCGCTTATCTCAAAGCCTGTGAAATTTCCTTGCTTCTTAAAAAAGGTAACCTTGATCATTTAAGCGTTGATTGATGAAATTTCAACCTTAGTGTAGGGCTGTCTGTGACCCATCTTACGCTTTGCGTTCTTCTTGGGCTTGTAAGTCATTACAACGATCTTCTTGCCCTTACCGTTCTTAATTGCCTTTGCGCTAACTGTTGCGCCGTCAACGTAGGGAGCACCAACCTTGATGCCGTCTTCTGCGCCAACTGCGATAACCTTGTCAAAGGTAACCTCGGAGTCTGCTTCAACGTCAAGCTTTTCGATGAAGAGAACGTCGCCTGCTTCAACCTTATACTGCTTGCCGCCTGTTTCGATAATTGCGTACATAGTTTCTTTCCTTCCTTTATTATGGACTCGCTACTTTCAGGCGGATAAAATCACTTATGGCATAACGAAGTATGCCGCCTTTAATATGCGGTATGAATGAGTATAGCACAAGAGTTATTGTTTGTCAAGCAAAAACTCACAAAAAAATCAACTTTTTTTCGTTAGTTTTCACATATAGAATTTACATATATTTCCCCTTCGTGTCAAGAATTTTATGCGACTTTTTCTCTTGACCTTTAAAGCCGTGTTTAGTATAATTAAGGCATCTACTGAAAGTAAAAGGTATACATAAATGAAAGTTAAATTCTACACCCTCGGCTGTAAGGTAAATCAATATGAATCTCAGGCTATCGGTGAAGCTCTTATCAAAAAAGGCTTTGAGATAACAAAAGAGAAAAACGCTGATGTCATCATCGTTAACTCATGCACAGTCACCGCTTCAGCCGATCAGAAAACAAGACAGGCTGTACGCCGTTTCAAAAGGAACAACCCCGACTCTGTTGTTGTTCTTACTGGTTGTATGCCTCAGGCTTATCCCGAAAAATCAAATGAGCTTATTGAAGCTGATATAATCCTCGGCAACAAAAACAACGAAATTCTTGCTGAGCTTCTTGAAGAGTATCAGAAGGAAGGCAAACGCCTTTTCCGTGTGTGTGAGCATCAGAAGGGTGACGCTTTCTCAGGCGACAGCATCACCTGCTTTGAAGAGCGAACAAGAGCTTATGTTAAAATACAGGACGGATGTAACCGTTTCTGCTCTTACTGCGTTATCCCCTATTCAAGAGGGCGCGTCCGCTCAAAGCCTCTTTGTGAACTGAAAAAGGAAGTGGAAACACTTGCAGAAAAAGGCTACAACGAGGTTGTACTCGTCGGCATTAATCTTTCATCCTATGGACAGGACATCGGAGAAAGCTTTCCTGATGCCGTTAAAGCTGTCAACGATGTAAAAAGCATCGAAAGAGTACGTCTCGGCTCCCTTGAGCCCGACCACCTCACAGATGAAGTTATTGAAAAGCTCAGCGAATGCGACAAGCTTTGCCCTCAGTTTCACCTTTCCCTTCAGAGCGGTTGCGATAACACTCTCAAGAGCATGAACAGACACTACACAGCTGATGAATTCAGACAAATTGCTCTCAAGCTTCGTAACACTTTTTCTGACTGCACACTCACAACTGATGTTATGGTCGGATTTGCAGGTGAAAGCGAAGAGGACTTTACCGAAAGCCTCAAATTCGTAAAAGATATTGGCTTTGAAAAGGTGCATGTTTTCCCCTACTCTGTAAGAAAAGGCACAAGAGCGCAAAAGCTTCCCGGTCACCTCGACAAATCCGTAAAAGAAAAGCGTTGTAAAATCATGATTGAGGAAACCGAAAACGTCCGCCGTGAATTTTTTCTCAAGCAAATCGGCAGAACCTTCTCTGTCATTCCTGAGGTTGAAGATGAAAACGGACTTATGACGGGCTACACAGCGAACTATATTCCCGTGAAGTTTCCGATGAATAATAAAACTGAAAAGAAAAATGTAAAAATAAAAATCACCGCCATCGGTGACGGTGATTTCTGCCTCGGTGAGATTATTTTATAATCAGCATTGAGCTTTTCTGTTCAAGACCGCAAGGTCTTACCTTCGGTGAAAATAAAGCAAACTTATCTGTCGAAGAGCATTGAAGCTCATAAATCCTTTTTGAAAAAGCATCAAGGTTCTGCATTTCCCCGTGTTTTGTCACAATGGGAATTGCAGAATTTTTCTTTGCCGAGGAAAGAAGCGAAAGACCCTTTTCGCTGACGGCAAGAATTCTAATATACGGTGGCGTAAGCTTTGAAATGTCCTTTTCAACACCGAGATAAGCGTTGAGAGCCTCCCGACGAATTCTCGAGTGGGTATAATTCTTGCTTTTTGCAAGTGAATATAACTGCTCAAGGCATTCTGCTTGATTTACGCTTTCGTAAATACGTGAAACAAGACCTTGCTCATCACTTATATATCGGGATAAGTCATCCTTATCAAGCTGTCTCAGTGCAGATAATATCGCTCTTTCATTCTGCTTCATGGTACAAGGCGCAAAACCTTCAGATATTTCCTCTTTTATTATTCTGAGAGCATTCTCACTGATGTATCCTACTACTGCATCAATATTACCTCTGTTTATTTCCTCTCTGATTTTTGAAGCAGAAAGAAAAACGCCTTCACTCTCTTTACTGTCGTGTGCGGCACCCTTGCGTTTTACGGGAAGAAAAACAACAGCTCCGAAGGATTTTATCTGCCGGAGATACTCAACAGCAAGTGTACTGTTTGGTGAGGAAATTATATCAGCAACATCACCGCCGTAAATCTCTTTAACAGCATTATGCAAGGACAAAGGATAGCTGTAACCCTCGGACATATATCTTCTTGTAAGCTCAAGAACCTGGCTGTTATCCTTGCTTTCGGCGGCAAGAAGAAGCTTCTCACGGTCTTCGGTTTCACTTCCGAAGGAAATAACATCAACTCCGAACTGACTGAGAAGATACACACCTCCTCTTGCAAAGCTTTCTGCTGAGGATACTGCCCAGGGCACAGGAAGATCAATCACAACATCTGCCCCGTTTTTTACGGCAAGCTCTGCTCTTTTCCATTTATCAAGAAGAGCACACTCTCCGCGCTGAACAAAGTTACCACTCATTACACAGACAATACCGTCTGCACCTTGCTTCTTTGTCATTTCAAGCTGATAAAGATGACCGTTGTGAAAAGGATTATATTCACAAACTATACCTGCAATCATAATGCTCTCCTTTCCCATTGTTATCGGATGATACTATAATTATAATATTTTCCCCATCTTTGTCAAGGATTCCTTGACTAATAAAACTGCTTAAGATATAATAAGAAAAAAAGTTAAGCGAAGTGATACTATTGAAAATTATTGACACAGACCTTCCCGAAGTAAAAATCGTTGAGCCTCAGGTTTTCGGAGATAACAGAGGATGGTTCTATGAATCCTACAGCTACGAAAAATTAAAAGAGCTCGGACTTGATGTGAAATTTGTCCAGGACAACCGTTCCTACTCAAAGGATAAGGGCACTCTCAGAGGAATTCATTTCCAGAAAAGCCCCATGGCACAGTCAAAGCTTATCACCTGCACAAGAGGTAAAATCCTTGATGTTGCTGTTGACCTGAGAAAAGACTCAAAAAACTATCTCAAATGGATCAGTGTTGAACTGACAGAGGAAAACAAGCTGATGCTCTTTATTCCGAAGGGCTTCGGTCACGCCTTTGTAACTCTCACGGAAGACGTGGAAGTACTTTATAAGGTTGACGAATACTACAGCAAGAAGCATGACCGCAGCATCCGTTATGACGACAAGCAAATCGGTGTAAGCTGGGGAACCGATAAGCCCATACTTTCTCAGAAGGACGAAACTGCCCCCCTGCTTTGCGACAGTGATGTGGATTTTTAAGGTGACATTATGATTATTGTAACAGGTGCAAAAGGTCAGCTCGGTGGAGATGTCTGCGACCTTTTAAAAGAAAAAAATGTGCCCTTCATCGGCATTGACAGAGATGAGCTTGATATTACAGACAAAGATGCAGTAAAGGATTTTTTCAGCATTAACAAAGCTGATGCTCTCATTCATTGTGCAGCTTATGTTGCCGTTGATAAAGCAGAAGATGAAAAGGAAATCTGCTTTTCAGTCAATGAAACAGGCTCGCGCAATCTTGCACAGGCCTGCAAAGAACACAATATGAAAATGCTATATGTTTCAACGGATTATGTTTTTCACGGTGACGGCGAAGAGCCCTTTGAGCCGAATGATGAAAAAGCACCTCTTAACACCTACGGTTTAAGCAAGCTCAAGGGTGAGCAAGCAGTACAAGAATTACTTGACAGATATTTTATCGTAAGAACCTCATGGGTTTTCGGCGAGAGGAACACAAACTTTATTGCGACAATGCTCCGTCTTTCTGAAACAAGGGACGAGCTCAGCGTGGTCAATGATCAGATAGGCTCACCCACTTACGCAAAGGACCTTGCGAGACTTCTTTGTGATATGATTGAAACAGAAAGGTACGGCACCTATCACGGAACAAACGAAGGCTTCTGCTCCTGGTATGAGCTTGCTGAAAAATCTCTTGACATTGCGGGAAGAACCGTGGAAGTAAATCCTGTCACCAGTGACAAGTTTCCGACCAAGGCAACAAGACCTAAAAACTCGAGGCTTTCAAAAAAATGTCTTGCGGACAACGGATTTATAAGACTGCCACATTGGGAAGACGCAGTAGAAAGATATCTCAAAAACATACTTTAAACAAAAAAACAGCGGTTGTGTTCACAACCGCCTTTTTTCATCAAGCTTTAATTAGCCTTCTGCGATAGCACTTACGGGACAACCGTCAGCACAAGCGCCGCAATCGATGCAGCTATCTGCGTCGATTTCATACTTGCTGTCGCCTTCTGCGATAGCGCCTACGGGGCAACCGTCTGCACAAGCGCCGCAAGAGATGCAATCTTCATTAATTACATATGCCATGCTAATAACTCCCCTTTCTTAAATTTATAGTCTCATTTTAACATATAATATCAAAATATCAATAGTTTTTTGTAACTTTTTCAGTTTTTTAATTATTTTTTTATTTTTTTACAGTTTCGTTCTTATTTGACATTATAATCCTACAAAACACAACAGATAAATATGACAGTTATTTAACAGATGTTGACACTTACATATAAGAATGTTAAAATTGTTATGTTGGCAGAATAAAATCAAAAAATATTATATCTGCCGGGAGGAAAAAATGAAAAATTATCGTTGGATGAAGGTTGATACAGCTTCAATTATGTTTTCAAGCCTCAGCTCAAAAAAATGGGGACGAACATTCCGATCAGCTGTTATAATGAAGGATGATATCAACCCGGAAATTTTAAAAAAGGCAGCACAGGACATTATGCCTCGCTTTCCGAGCATGCACAGCTGTATAAAAAAAGGCTTTTTCTGGAATTACCTTGAAGGCACAGAGCTGTTACCTGAAATAAGAGAAGAATTCTCAAAGCAGCTGCTTCCCATTACAATCAGAAATGACGGCAGACCCGACTTCCGTCTTGTATATTACAAAAAAAGACTTGCAATCGAATGTGCCCATCATCTCGGTGACGGACTCGGAGTTGACAGATACTTCACCGCTCTTCTTGAAAGATATGTTGAGCTGAAGAACAATCCCGATGCACCTTACTGTCCCACAGAATTTGACAAAGGTGAAATCGCAAATGCTTTTAATGAGCATTATGTAAAAGGCGGAAGCACAGATGTTGAGCAGGAGTTTCACGCTCATCAGATTCCCGGCACTATCGAGCCCGGTTTCCTCCAACTGATTTTTGCTATGATGGATCTTGACGAGCTTCATTCAAAGGCAAAGGAAAAAGAGCTTACCATCACAGAATATCTTGCATCGGCACTTATTCTCGGCACAATAAGGCATTCACAAAAGCCTGTTACCGAACCTATTGTGATTGCTGTTCCGGTTAATCTCAGACGCTTTTTTGAAACTAAGTCAATAAGAAACTTCACTATTCAAAGCAGAATCGACTTCTTCCCGGAAGGCAAAACTGACTGGACTTTTGATGAAATCTGCGACAAGGTAAGAGGACAGCTGAAAAAGAGACTTACTGTCCCCGAGCTTCAGAAGATTCTCAACAACTTCGGCTCAATGGCAAACAATGATATTACAAAATATGTTCCTAATTTCATCAAGCTTCCCGTTGTGAGAATGAGACAGGCGAGCTCTCACGGAAACAACACAACCATTCTCACAAACACCGGAAGCTGTAAATTATCACCCATTCTCGAAGGCGAAATCATACGTGCAGACGGTGTCAACGGAGACACAAGCGGCTACGGACTTATTTCCACTTGCTCGGCGCTGAGCTGTAACGGAATTTTCAACCTTTGCTTTTCCACCTGCTCTCACGATGTTTCCTGGGCCAGAGAATGCATAAGGGTACTGTCGGAAATCGGACTGAGAGTCAGAATTGAAAGCACACACGGAAACGGAGAAGAATAAAATGAGATGCAGAAAATGTAATGTTGATCTGGCAGAAACTTATACACTCTGCCCTCTTTGCGGTGAAAAAGCAAGCAACGGCGCTCCTCTTCTTGAAGGAATCACAGTTGCGCCATATCCTAAAAATTCACCTGTAAAGCCCATTTTAAAAGAAGAAAAGCCCTCCTACGGCTTATCAAAAGAAAGGCTTAAGGCTTTCTTCAACATCTGAAAAAATACGAAAATCACTCCCTAGACTCAACGATTTGATTCGGGAGTGATTTTTTCTTTAAATTCACTTGTAAAAAATGTGATTATAATGTATAATATTTTAGATTGTATCAGGAAAGGAAGTAAACCCGTGTTTGAAAACATTGATGTTTCCCCGTCTTTTAAAAATTCAGTCACATCAGCAATAAACAAGGGTATGCTTTCCCATGCGCTGATACTTGAAGGAGCAGATGAAAAATCAAGGCTTTCTTCAGCAAAGGAAATTGCCCGGGCAGTGCTTTGTGAGGGAGAAAAAAAGCCTTGCAATGAATGCTCAAAATGCAAAAAGGTTCTTTCCGATATTCATCCCGATCTTCATATTCTTTCAAAGGATGAAAAAAGCACTATGATAAAGGTCGATCCTATCAGAGAGCTTAAGAAAAAGGCTCTTGTTTATCCTAATGACGGCAATAAAAGTGTTTTCATCATTAACGGAGCTGAATATATGAACCCACAGGCTCAGAACGCCTTTCTTAAGATTTTTGAAGAGCCTGCCAGGCATTTGCTTTTTATACTGTGCTGCGATGCAAAAACCTCCCTGCTTGACACAATAATCTCCCGTGCAACGGTTTACAGTCTCGGAGCGACTGCCACGGGAACAAAAAACGAAAAAGAAGAAAAAGCCGTTATCCTTGCCACGGAGCTTCTCAGAATTCTCGCTGATGAAAACGAGCTTGCTTATCTGAAAAAAATCGCAGTCTTTCAGAAGGACAAGGAGCTTTTACGCCTAACTCTTCAGAGCATGAGAACCATCCTTCGTGACGCACTTGTGCTTCAGCAAGGAGGAAAGGAAATGCTGACAGATGCCACAGAAACGGTAAAAAGGCTTTCAATGAGACTGACTGCAGGAAAAATCCTTAAGCTCTTCAATACAACTCAGGAGCTTTACCGTTGCAGTATGGCAAACGCCAATCACAATCTCACACTCACAAGGTTTTCAGCCTTGTTTTTCAGCATAAAAAATCACTAATTCAATCAACGCCCTACAGAAAGGATGATATACAATGGCAGAGGTTATCTCAGTCAGATTCAAAGAGGTCGGTAAAAACTATTATTTTGACCCGAAGGATAAAAAATACAACAAAGGAGACA
>JAZKYQ010000043.1:0-1651 GCA_045612205.1 Acutalibacteraceae bacterium
GCTTCTTGCTGATGAAATCCTCGTTGGCGATTCAATTGAAGCTGACCTTACAAAGACTGTTGCTATCGGCGATAAGGAAGTTACAATCAGCGTTAAAAAAGCGTAAAGCAGGCGGAGGCATTTTGCCGCCTGCTGTTTAAGTAGTCAGTAGCCGGAGAATAAGCATAAAAGGTGCTTCACGGATCTCTGTTTTCGCTACTTTTTACTTGTTTTTCGTATACTATTATATATATGTATTTTTATATGTAATTTTTCCGCTTTTTTTATCCCACAAAGAAAGGAAAATTCCAATGGCAAACGATAAGAAAATGGTTGCAGAAATCACCTCCATGGAGGAAGATTTCGCTAAATGGTATACCGACATCTGCAAGAAGGCAGAGCTTGTTGAATACACAAGCGTTAAGGGCTGTATGGTTATCAGACCTTACGGCTATGCAATCTGGGAAAACATTCAGAGAATCCTTGACGGTATGTTCAAGGAAACAGGCCACGAAAACGTTTGTATGCCTATGTTTATCCCCGAATCACTCCTTCAGAAGGAAAAGGATCACGTTGAGGGCTTTGCTCCCGAGGTTGCATGGGTAACTCACGGCGGCAGTGAAAAGCTTGAAGAAAAGCTCTGCGTGCGTCCCACATCAGAAACCCTCTTCTGCGAGCATTACGCAAACATCATTCACTCCCACAGAGACCTTCCCAAGCTTTACAATCAGTGGGTAAGCGTTGTTCGTTGGGAAAAGACAACACGTCCCTTCCTTCGTTCAAGAGAATTCCTCTGGCAGGAGGGTCACACAATCCACGCAACAGCAGAAGAAGCAATCATCGAAACAGAAAAGATGCTTAACGTTTACACAGACTTCTGCGAAAAGTATCTTGCAATCCCCATCGTTCAGGGTAAGAAGACCGAAAGTGACAAGTTCGCAGGCGCAGTTTCAACCTATGCTATTGAGGCTCTTATGCACGACGGTAAGGCTCTTCAGGCAGGTACATCACATTACTTCGGTGACGGCTTTGCAAAGGCCTTCGGCATTCAGTATCAGAGCAAGGAAAACAAGCTCGAATATCCCCATCAGACATCCTGGGGCGTTACAACAAGACTCATCGGTGCAATCATTATGACTCACGGTGATAACAACGGTCTTGTTCTTCCTCCCGCAGTTGCCCCCATTCAGGCAGTTATCATTCCCGTTGCCCAGCATAAGGAAGGCGTTCTTGAAAAAGCTGAGGAGCTTATGAACAGCCTCAAGGCTGCAGGCATCCGTGTCAAGCTTGACGACAGCAACAACTCAGCCGGCTGGAAATACGCTGAATACGAGATGAAGGGTGTACCCGTTCGTATCGAAGTAGGTCCCCGAGACATTGAAAAGGGCGAATGTGTACTTGTTACACGTCACAACAGAGAAAAGTCTGTTGTATCCCTTGACAATCTTGCTGAAAGCGTTAAGGAAAAGCTCAACGAGGTTAACGAGGGCATTTTCAACAAGGCTCTTGCCAACAGAGAAAAGAGAACCTACACCTGCACAACTCTCGACGAAATCACAAAGGCACTTGAAGAAAACGGTGACGGCTTTGTCAAGGCTATGTGGTGTGGCGAAGAAGAATGCGAGGACAAGGTTAAGGAAATCACAGGCGTTGGCTCACGCTGCATGCCTCT
>JAZKYQ010000044.1:0-16955 GCA_045612205.1 Acutalibacteraceae bacterium
GTCAGGCGAATACGATGTAATCATCCTTCTTACAAAGCAGCTTTTCAACAAAGAGGTTGTTACAATGCTCAAGCCCTTCCTTTCAGAAAAGGGTGTTATTGTAACCTTACAGAACGGTATCCCTGAGCCCGGCATTGCAGAAATCATCGGTGAAAATCACACTATGGGTTGTGCAGTTGAATGGGGTGCAGCTCTTATTGAGCCCGGTGTTTGCGAGCTTACAAGTGAAAAGGACAGCCTTTCCTTCCATATGGGTAAGATGAAGGGTATCACAGACGAGCAGTTCAACACTGTTAAAAAGCTTCTTGAATATATGTGTCCCGTTCACGAGGAAACAAACCTTATGGGTGCACGCTGGTCAAAGCTTCTTATCAACGCTACCTTCTCGGGTCTGGGTACAGTTGTGGGAGGTGTTTTCGGTGACGTTTCCGAGGATAAGGACGCTAAGAAGGTTGCAATCCGTTGCATGAAGGAGTGCATTGATGTAGGTCACGCTTCCGGCACGGAATTTGCTCCCGTTCAGGGCAAGAATATTGTAGGTCTTTTCTACTACAAGGGTGCTCTTAAGAGAAGCTTCGGCACACTTCTTCTTCCCGTAGCAATGAAAAAGCACAGACTCATCGAGCCTTCAATGCTTCAGGACCTCAAGAAGAATAAGCCTTGCGAGGTTGATGCAATCAACGGTGTTGTTTGTGAATTCGGCAGAAAGCACGGCGTACCCACTCCCATCAATGACAGAATCGTTGAAATCATCAAGAAGATTCAGGACGGCAAGCTTAAAGCAGAAAAGGCAAATATCAGATATTTTGATGAGCTTCTTTAAAGGACTGCATCATTAAGTGCATAACAAAGCAAAATAATAAAAGGAGCTGTAAAAAAACGAAAGTTTTTTTACAGCTCCTTTATCTCTTTTAAAGGTAATTATCCGTAAATAGGACCGTACTTTTCACAAGCCTTGTAGTCTGCACTCTGGCTGTCTTCTGTGCCGAAGGCTGCCCAGGCGTGAGGACGGAAAATCTTATCCTCTGAAACGTTGTGCATATTTACAGGGATACGAAGCATTGAAGCAAGAGTGATAAGGTCTGCACCAACGTGACCGTAAACTGTTACGCCGTGGTTAGCGCCCCAGTTAGCCATTACTGAGTAAACATCCTTGAATGCGCCTTCGCCTGTAAGGTTGGGTGCGAACCAGGTTGTGGGCCATGTGCGGTCTGTACGAAGGTCGATAGGTGTATGTGCTGCATCGGGAAGGTCAGCTGTGTAGCCTTCTGCAATCTGGATAACGGGGCCGATGCCGTCAATGATGTTTACACGAAGCATTGTAACGGGCATTTCTGCCTTGCAACGGAAGTGGCTTGAGAATCCGCCGCCTCTGAAATATTCGTAGTTGGCTCTGCACCAGTCAGTTGCTTCAAGGCAAGCCTTGATGTCAGCGTCTGTCATTTCCCAGAAGGGCTTCATACAGCCTTCACCGTTTTCGTTCTTTGAAGCACCGCTTCCGTCAAGAGCAGTAGCGCCTGAGTTGATGAGGTGGATAAAGCCGTCCTTTGCCTTACCTTCGGGCTTAACACCTGTAACTCTTTCACAAGCCTCGGGGCTCCAGTATGTACGGACATCATGGAAGCAGGGAGCGCTTGAGGTGAGAAGAGTACCGAGAAGCATTGAAACGCCGTTGAGGTTGTCGTTTTCTGTTGCAAAGGCTGTGGGAACCTTTGTGCCGTTCCAGTTGAAGGTTGAAGCCATAATTGCTTCTGTGAAGTCAGCGTTGGGAAGCCAGTCTGTCCACTGTCTCTGACCCTGGAAACCGCCTGCAACTGCATTTTTACCGAGTGCTTCTTCGTGCCAGCCGAGGTCGTCGAGCTTCTTGTTGCCGTAAAGGATATCGTTTACGATGATTGTCATCTTAGCGATGAATTCCCAGTCCTTGTCAGCGGGAACAACCTTTGACTTTGTGATGATTTCGGGAAGATTCTTACCTGCGTTTACGTCAAAGCCTTCCTTGCAGTTAGCCTTGATCCAGGCAAGTGCCTTTTCGTATTCGTCCTTGTCGTAGATTTCAAGTGTGACTCTTCTTACGATTTCGGTCATGTCAACCCATTCGGGGCGGATGCCGAGATACTTCTGGAAGAAGTCAGCATTGCAGTAGCTGCCTGCAATACCCATTGAAATACCGCCGATGTTTACATAGGACTTGTTCTTCATCCAGCCCACTGCAACTGCGCTTCTTGCAAAGCGGAGAATCTTTTCTTCAACGTCTGCGGGAATTGAGCTGTCATTGATGTCCTGAACATCCTTGCCGTAAATTGAGAATGCGGGAAGGCCTCTCTGAGCATGAGCAGCCATAACAGCGGCAAGGTAAACCGCACCGGGTCTTTCTGTGCCGTTGAAGCCCCATACAGCCTTGATTGTGTTGGGGTTCATATCGAAGGTTTCTGAGCCGTAGCACCAGCAGCGTGTAACGGTTAAGGTTGCAACAACGTTCTGTGTTGAGAATTCTTCCTCACATTTTGCTGCTTCTGCACCACCGCCGATTGTTGTGCTTGAAATAACGCACTGAACGGGTGTGCCGTCGGGATATCTGAGGTTTTCTGAAATAAGCTTTGCAGCGGCGTTTGCCATAGCCATTGTATGCTCTTCAAGGCTTTCTCTTACGCCGCCCCAACGTCCGTCGATAGTCGGTCTGATACCAATTCTGGGATATAACATATTATTTTCTCCTTTGAATTATTTTTTTATAATTTTGCAAAATCTTTCATAGGCTTCGTCCCAGTCGGGGGTGTGAGCTTCTTCAAAGATTTTTACTTTTTCTGTTTCGGCAATGATTTCTCTGCCTTTTTCGATGCTTTCGATTTCTCCGAGAGCGATAAGCTGAAGGACAATGTTGCCTAAAGCTGTTGCCTCAATCGGGCCTGCAATAACATTGATGCCGAGACTCTGTGCGGCAAGCTCGCACAAAAAGCCGTCCTTTGTGCCGCCACCCATAAGGTGAAGCACATCGAATTTTTTGCCTGTGCATTCGCTTATCTGCTCAAGAGCAAGGCGGTACTTGAGTGCAAGGGATTCGTAAATGCATCTTACAAGCTGACCGATTGTCTCGGGAACGGGCTGATTTGTGCTTTTGCAGTAGCTTCTGATTTTATCGGGAAGGTTTCCGTGAGCTGAAAGCTCGGGAGCATCGGGGTCAATGAAGCTTCTGAATTTTTCACTTTCACGGGCGAACATTTCAAGCTCATTGTAGGAATATTTTCTGTCTGTTTTTGCAAGGTCACGTCTTGTTTCCTGAATCAGCCAGAGACCGCTGATGTTCTTAAGGAAGTTTACCTTTCCGTTTGCTCCTACCTCATTGGAAAGCTCGAGAGCGTTGCTCTTTTCGGTCATAACGGGCTCGTCAAGCTCACAGCCGATAAGTGACCATGTGCCGCAGGAAAGAAAGGCGGCATTTTCGCTTTTTGAAGGCATTGCCGCAACAGCGCACTGGGTGTCGTGGCCTGCAACGCTTATAACGGGAGTGCCCTTATAGGTGCCGTTTATTGTTGCACTTCTGCGGATTTCGGGGAACAGGTCAGCTCTGATACCGAAGGTGTCAAGCACCTTCTTGCTCCACTGCTTATCAAGAGGGTTGAGCATCTGTGATGTTGAAGCGATAGTGGTTTCACACACCTTTTCACCTGTAAGAAGGTAAGAGAACAAGTCGGGTATGAACAGAAGCTTGTCGGCTTTTTCAAGATTTTCATCACAGATAAGCTGGAAAAGGGTATTGATGCTCATAATCTGATTGCCGGTTTCACCGTAAAGCTCATCGGGACTGATTTTACTGAAGGCCTTGTCAAGAGCATCCTTTGTTCTTTCGTCACGGTAGTGGAAGGGCTCGTGAATAAGCCTTCCGTCTTTATCAAGAAGGGCATAGTCAACGCCCCATGTGTCAAAGGCGATTGAGTCAACCTCGCCTGCTTTTTCGATAGCGGCTTTAACCTCTGTGATAATCATATCAACATCGTGACAGGTGTGTCCGTCAACAATTTTAGGGATGTTTTCAAAGCGGTGAATTTCTTCGTATCTGATTTCCTTGCCGTCAAAGGTGGCTTTGATAGCTCTGCCTGTTGAAGCACCGAAGTCAAAGGCTAAAACTGTTTTCATTTCACCACGCCCTTTTTAAGAAGTATGTTGGCGTAAATAGCCTTTTCGCCTGTTGCGATGATAAGGTAAGCATCCTTTGCTCTTTCATAAAAAGCAAAGCGCTCTGTGTAATCAATTGCGTGATGTGAAGGCTCGTGCTTGTGAAGGATTTCCTCATAGGTGCTCCAGATTTCGGGAGTGCCGCAGGTGTCACCCTTCACAACCTCCATAAGGGCAACGGGCTTTTCTGTGTATGTATCAAGAGGGATAAGCTCTAAAATTGCATCGAGGATTTCGGGAACACCGTGTCCGTCTGCACGGATGACGATGGAGTTCTTTCCGGTGCTGTGGCAGGGGAAGTTACCGTCGGCAATAACAAGCTCATCACCGTGGCCCATTTCTGCAAGAGCCTTGAGAAGCTCGGGTGAAATAAGCGGAGAGATACCTTTAAGCATAATTACACCTCTCAGTCCTTTTTGTGAAGCATTTCATCCTCGGGATTGAAAACCTTATAGCCGGGATGACGGCCTGTAACTCTGTAGTAACCGCGAAGGTCAATAAGCTTCTGGATGTTGTCGCGGCTGATATCATGGCTTCCGCCGAGGATAACTGCGTTGATTGTGATTTTAGCCCAGAGCTCAAGGCTTTCCATTCTGTAAAATGCTGTGATAACGTCACTGCCGACTGCAAGAGCGCCGTGGTTTTCAAGAAGCATTACATCGTGCTCTTCAAGGTAGGGCTCGATTGAATCGGGAACCTCGCTTGTTGAGGGAGTGCCATAGGGGGTGAGAGGAACGGAGCCGATAACTGCTACGTCTTCGATCATATTGTACATATCCATTGCCTTATGAGCAACTGCAAAGCCTGTTGCTCCGGGAGGATGAGCGTGAATTACGCTGAAAACGTCCTCTCTCTTGTCATAGCAACGAAGGTGCATCTTGATTTCGCTTGAAGGACGGTAGCCTTCTTCAGCTTCAAGAATGTTGCCCTCTCTGTCGAGAATAACGAGCTTTTCGGGTGTGATAAAGGATTTACTGATACCTGTGGGAGTTGCAATGACTCTTCCGTCGGGAAGTCTTGCACTTACGTTGCCGTCGTTTGCCGCAACCCAGCCGAGCTGCCACATTTTGTGACAGACGTCACAGATCTGTTCTTTGATTTGCTGTAAATTATCCATTTGAAATCTCCTTTGTATTATAATCCAAGAATAAGTATAGCAAAAAGGAAAGGAAGTTTCAAGCAGAAAATGTATTTTTTTCTTAAAGAAAAACTGAGTAAATAAATTACAAATAAACATTTACTTTTTCTGTTTGATTTGTTACAATAAATAGTACAAAAATAAGGAGGACTCTGAATATGAAAAAAATATCAGTATTAATTCTTGCAGTTTTTATGCTTTTCTGCGGCAGTATTGCGGTATCTGCGGCTGACGGACAGGCAGAGCTTTACAGCTATTACGGTGATAATATGCTGTTCAAACAGAATGATGATGCTGTTTTAGCCGGTACTGCTGCGGCAGATTCTGAAATTACCTGTGTTGTCAGAAATTCTTCCGGTCAGGAAATAGCCGGTGTAAGTACTGTTGCTTCCTCAGACGGCACATTCAGCCTTTCCTTCACTGCTCCTGCGGGCAGCTTCGAGGAATACAGTATTGCACTTTCTGCCAACGGAGAGGTTTTTGAGCAGCTCAACGGAGTTGTTTTCGGTGAGCTCTGGCTTGCCGGAGGACAGTCCAATATGCAGATGGCGCTTATTTCCTCAAAGACAGGCTATCAGATGGCACTTGAAAACAAAAGAGGCAGTGACGCTCTTCGCTTTTTCTATGTGCCTTATATGGGCGGAGAATATAACGGCAGCAGTGACTATATGCCGGCAAGACCTCTTGTGGATTATCAGTGTGAAACAGGCTGGTATAAGGGCAGTGACATTAAGGTGTTTGAACTGAGTGCAATCGGTTATTACTTTGCTGAAAACCTTATTCAGGAGCTTGGTATGCCTGTTGGTGTTCTTAATGCCAATATGGGCGGAACATCTATTTATACATGGCTTTCAAGAGAGACAATCGAAAATGATGCGGCAGTTCTTGCAGACGCAAAAAGTGACGGACGATATATTCCTCTTGAAAACTGGAATGAGCAGACTGCTTATTTCGGTTTTGATATGACAGGTAATTTCAACAAAATTATCGCTCCTCTTAACAATTTCCGCTTGTCAGGTATGCTCTGGTATCAGGGTGAAGGCGATGTTGCCTGGCAGTACGGAAGATACAGCCGTGCATTTGATGCCTTGCAGAAGTCTTATACCGAATACTTTGACTACGATGACGGTCTTCTTCCTGTAGTGTTCACTCAGCTTGCTTCATACTATTACGGAGATCTTACAATACTTCAGAATCTCAATGTTGAGTTCGCAGCCATTCAGCAGCAGAGACCTGAAAGCCGTGCATTGACAAGCATTCTTGATGTACCCCTTGATTACACAATTGAAAATCATGCTATTCATCCTCTTTGCAAAAAAGAGGTAGCTGATAAAATGACTTATGCGGCTCTCGGACTTGTGTATGACAAGTATGACAGCTACACAACTGCTACTGCTTCTGATGTGAGAATAAACGGTGACAGTATTTATATTACTTTCCGTGATGTCGGGGATAAGCTTATTGCTGACGGAAACAGTCTCAGAGGATTTTCAGTCTGCGGAAGCGACGGAATTTACGTCTCTGCAAAGTCTGAGCTTGTTTCGGATAATACCGTAAGGGTTTATTCTTCGTCTGTAAAAAATCCCGTAAGTGTTGCTTATGCCTATACTCAGTCAAACGGTCATGCAAATCTTTTTGCTTCCGTGAACGGTAAAAAGACTCTTGCAGTTTCTCCTTTTGTGACAAATCTTGATGCAGGCAGACATTATTGGAACAATGATTTCTGGGCAAGCTGTGATTACGAGAAAATCTGGCACTGTCATACTAATGAATACAGTGGTTTCTATAATACATGGAATTCAACAGGTGCCGGCATTTCCTTTGCTGAAAGTGAAATTGACAGCGGCAATGCTTTGTATGTAGCTTCATCTGCTGCACAGTTTACAATCAGCCCTAACTTTATTTATAACGCAGGCGGTAATCCTGCTTTCTTCCAGGATGTTGATTTCAACTGGTCAGATTACGGAGCATTAACCTTTAAAATCAAGGTTAATCCCGGTCAGACTGTTCATTTTGACGGTCTTATGCTCAAGCTTAATGATAGTGTATGGGTTGCTCCTGCAATCAAGGATACAAATTTAGTAGGTTGCGTTATTGAAGGTGACGGAAATGTTCACACAGTAACTCTTGATCTGAACAGACTTTATGTCTATGCCAACACTGCAACAGATCCCTATGATTCAAGCCTTCTTACAGTCGTGCCGGCAGCAGACTTTGTTTTCACAGGCGTCAGCGGCAATGAAGCAGGCTTCTGTATTGATGATTTTGCTTTTACATCAGAGAATGTTGTCAACAATATTCCGGACGACGGTTCTCAGTCAGGAAACAATCTTTCCTTCTTTGAGAAAATAAGAGCATTCTTCCTTAACATTTTCGCTAAAATTGCTCTTTTCTTTGAAAATCTTTTCTGAGATGATTTAAGGTTGTAATTGTGTGTTGATATTGACAAAAAAATCTTTTAAAGATATAATTTTGTCATAATTGTAAATTATAAACAATAAAAATTGGAGGAATCAGAATGAAAAAAATTATTGCACTCACTCTTGCGTTGATGCTTACATTGGCGCTCTTCGTTCCTGCTGCTTCTGCTGCAGAGGAAAAATACCCTGTTGTTTATGTTACAGGCTACGGTCCTAACATTTTTGCTGAAAAGGGTAACATGGAATCAGAAATCTATTATCCTACAAGTGAGGATATCGGAGCTATTGTAAAGGAAGCTCTCGTTCCTTGCCTTACAGAGCTTGCAACAGGTATTGCTTCAAATGATTACAAAAAGTACTGTGACGAGCTTTACAATGCAATTGCTCCCATTTACGAGGATCTTGTTCTTGCTCCTGACGGAACTCCCAAGGATAATTCAGGCAGAGGTGAAGACCCCAATCAGATTTTTCTTGATTATTCAAGATTCAGCGCAGGCGAAGAAACCTTCCCCTATGACTGGAGACTTTCTCCCGAAACATCAGCTGAAGAGCTTGATGCATTTATTGACACAATGCTCAGAGAAACAGGTGCAAAGAAGGTAAACATCGTAGGTCGTTGCCTTGGCGGTAATGTTGTTTCCGCTTACCTTGAAAACTTCAGCGAAGAAGCAAAGCAGAAGGTTAATGATATAGTTTTCTTCATTCCTTCAACAGAGGGTATCAACATGATCGGTGCTCTTTTTGCAGGTCAGATTGAAATCAAGGCAGAAAATCTTGATGAATTTGTTGAAGAATACACCAAGTACAAAAATATTATTGAGGATTCTGCTGTCAGAGATTTTGTTACAGTTCTTGTTACAATCTTTGAACAGGCTAAGGTTCTTAATGTAAGTGTTGACTCAATTCAGTATTTTATTGATGCTATCAAGAATGATCTTGTTCCCAGACTTATCAGAAGAAGCTATGGCTCATTCCCCTCATTCTGGGCTATGGTTCCTGCAGAATATCTTGAAGCTGCAATTGATTTTACATATAACACTCCCGAGCTCAAGGAGGAATATGCCGGCACAATCGCAAAGGCTCGTTCCTTCAATGAAAATGTTATGGTAAATGCAAGAAATCGCATTGTTGAGCTCAGTGATGATATCGATATCAGCGTTATTTCAAAGTATAACATTCCTGCAATGCCTATCTTCCCTGATTGCAACCACACAACTGACGGTACTGCAGAAACCTATCTTACATCCTTCGGTGCAACAACTGCTGATTATGGCAAGGCACTTTCAGAAGAATACATTTCATCAATGAGCGATGATGCCAAGAAGTATCTTTCAGCCGATGAAAAGATTGATGCATCAACCTGTGTTCTTCCTGAGAAGACATGGTTTATCAAGAACAGTTATCATGACCACTTCCCTGCAAGCATTGACAGACTTATCGAAAGAATTTTCGCAGTTGATAATATGACAGTGTTCTCATATGAGGAATATCCTCAGTTCCTTGATGCTGAGGTTACAGGCGAAACCCTTACTGAGGTAACAGAAAAGGATGCAGAAAAGCCTGCAAGCGATTCAAAGGAAGGCCTTTTCACAATGCTCTTCAGATTTGTTAAGTCATTTTTTGCAATTTTTCTTAAGCTGTTTAACTTTAACTGATTCTGACAGTCAGATTTTTTAAATAATTCAGAGAGCTGTAAAACTTGCAGCTCTCTTTTTTTACAAAAAAAATAAAAAACAGACCCTTAATTTTGTTGACAAAAAATGCCGCTGAATATATAATTATACAGGAAGTTAAAATATGGTAATACATCGGAGGTTTATAATGAAAAGAATTATTTCACTCGCTCTTGTGTTGGTTCTTACACTTACACTTTTTGTGCCGGCTGTTTCTGCTGCCAATGCTAAAGCAAAGGCATATCCTGTTATTTATGTTCAGGGTTACGGTGCTCCCATTGTTGCAGAAAAGGGCAACTCCAAATCAGAAGTTTATTATCCCACAAGCGAAGATATCGGTGCTATTGTAGAAGAAGCACTTGTTCCTTGTCTTACAGAGCTGGCAATGGGTATTGCTTCAAGTGATTATGATAAGTATTGTGATGAGCTTTATAACGCAATCGCTCCCATTTATGAGGATGTGGTTCTTGCTCCCGACGGAACTGCAAGAGGCAAATCAGGCCCAATGTATCTTCCTTCTGATTATCTTACTGACTATGACCGTTTCAGCGGCGGTACAGGCTATTTCTCATATGACTGGAGACTTTCTCCCGAGGTAATTGCCAAGGAGCTTGCAGCTTATATTGACAGAACTCTTGCAAGAACAGGTGCAAAGAAGGTAAACCTTATAGGCCGTTGCCTTGGAGGTAACGTTGTTTCAGCTTACCTTGAAAACTTCAGCGAAGAGGCTGAAAAGAAGGTTGATGAGGTTATTTTATTCATCCCTTCAACTGAAGGTATCAATATGATCGGTGCGCTTTTCTCAGGTCAGATTGAAATCAATGCGAACAACCTTGATGAATTTGCAGATGAGATTTTCAAGTATCAGAAGTTTATTGAAGATCCTGCAATCAGAGATTTTGTAACTGTACTTATCACTCTTTTTGAACAGGTAGAGGTTCTTAATGTAAGCGTTGGATCTATTCAGTATTTCATCGATGCAATCAAGGATAACCTCGTTCCCAGACTTATCCGCAGAAGCTACGGCTCATTCCCTTCTTTCTGGGCAATGGTTCCCACAGAATACCTTGAGGATGCAATTGAGTTTACATATAACACTCCCGAGCTTCAGCAGGAATATGCAGGTACAATTGAACAGGCTCGCTCCTACAATGAAAACGTTATGGTAAACGCAAGAGACAGAATTGCTCAGCTGAGTGATACAATCGACATCAGCGTTATTTCAAAGTACAACATTCCTGCAGTTCCCATTTTCCCCGATTGTAATAACACAACCGACGGCACAGCAGAAACCTACCTTACATCCTTCGGTGCAACCACAGCCGATTACGGTAAAACACTTTCAAAGAAATATATTTCATCAATGAGCGAAGAGGATCTGAAGTATCTTTCAGCTGATGAAAAGATTGATGCTTCAACCTGCGTTCTTCCCGATAAGACATGGTTTATCAAAAATAACTATCACGATCATTTCCCCGAAAGCATCGATAAGCTTATGGAAAAGATTTTCACCACCTCTGATATGACCGTATTTTCAGACGATAAATATCCTCAGTTCCTTGATGCTCATATTGACGGTGAAAAGCTTACTCCCGTAACAGAAAAGGATAAGGAAAAGCCCGATTACAGCACAGAAGAAGGCAAGTACTATCTTCTTTTCGAGTTCATTATGGCAGTTATTCCCATACTCATTAAGTTAATCAACTTTATTTACACAAGCCTGAAATAAGCTGCCGATTAAATAAATACAGGCAAAAAAGAAAAATAATAAAAGCAGATATTTTTAAGTAGCTTTACTTAATGATATCTGCTTTTTCTTTGATTATGTTTTTAAGCTTAAAGAAGGATGCTTTACTTCTTTTTGTTCTTTTCCTTTGCACGCTTGTCGTTGATGATCTGCATATGCTCTTCGGTGATAAGCTCAACACCGTTTTCCTTTGCCCAGTCAACACAGCCCTTAAGAACAAGGGGAAGGAATACACGGGGAACTGCAAGAACCGTTTTAAGAGCATCGTCGGTGAATTTGATTTTATCGTCGGCTCTGTCAGCGGCATAACGTACTGACTCAAGTGAAGCCTGACGCATCTGAAGAAGCTCTGCTTTCATTTTGCTCTTTCTGTGGAACCAGAAGTTCTTGCTGTCACGGTAACCGTAGTCAACGGGAAGGGAGGGGAAATCCTTGGCTCTTACGCCGTTGATGATTGCATCGCTGTATTTTTTCTTCATAAGTATTTTGTCGATGCGAAGAATGAAGTGGGCACCGAACTTGCTTGTGATGCCGTTGAAGTCGTGGTAAGGACCCTCGTAGCCGTTGAGCTCACCGGGTAAATCCTTGTCTGCTGCGTCAAGCTCACGCATCCAGGTGCATTCAATAGCTTCAATAGCATCGGTCAGCACCATAGGTCTTGCTTCACCTGTTTCCTCTTCAATGAGGCTTTTTTCAAGCTTGAAGTTACACTTGGGCATTTTCTCGCCGGGCTTATCTCCGGGCCAGGAAAGCTTGACTGCTTCCTTGAAGGTTTTGGCCTTGTCATCGATAAAATTAAGGGTGCACTTGCCGTTGCGAAGGATGTTCTGTGCTGTGTTTGATGAGTTACGGCAGCAAAGAAGCATAGCGTAGTAATCCTTGCCTGCAACATAATAAGGCTGAACAAGTGAGTAAGGTCCGAGATTTGTTGTGCCGTCCTCACAAAGGGTGCTGATTATTACTGTGGGCATAGGGAAAAAGAGTGATGTCTGATAGAAATTGTCTACAATTCTGAGATTTTCAAAACTGCTCATGATTTTTTCTCCTTAATATTTTTTAAAAATTATAAAACATAAAAGAATGGATGTCAACCTATTTTAAATGTTATAGTAAAAATACTGAAACTGAAGCTTTGTTTACACTTTGGTAACATTTGAGTTGCAGAATGTGCTATCATACAATTAAATATTAATAAAAGGAGAGATAGCTTATGAAAAAAATACTTTCTTTAATTCTCGCAACTGTAATTGCTTTAGGCTGCCTTTGTTGCGTTCCCGGTGTTGCTTTTGCTGAAGGTGAAGGTGCACTTAAGGTCGAAATGGCATCCCATCTTTACAAGTCAGCTCTTTATCAGATGGAATTCCCCAGCCATCAGTCTTACGAGATAAAGGAAAAGAGCACAGAAGGGGATTATGCAATTTCCCGTGAGCTTAACGATCTTGCCTACACCTTTATTTTCCCTGCAGGTACAACAGAAATTGACTGCAAGGTATCCCTTAACGGTAAAAGTGATTGGCGCGGATATTCGGTCAACAGCACTGAAAATCCCAACTATTGGGAAAAGGATGAAAAGGGCAATGCCGACCTGAGCAAGCCTCTTACCTTCAAGCGTAATGCTGTTACTGCCGAACGTGACGAATACGGTGTTCTTTACAGAGATTACCTTATGGGCACTGGCGTTGAAGGCTTCAGAGATTGTGAAAAGATTTACTGGAAGGTCAGCTACATCTGTAACGGTGAAACATTTACAGAATATTTTGATGTAAAGCTTTACGATTACGACAAGGCAGAAAAGAGCTCAATCAAGACAGTTAACTTCAACGTTGCGGGTCTTCCCTTTGCCGCATTGTCAGGTGAGGATGTTGCTGCAAAGCAGGCTGTTGCAGGTAAATACCTTTCAGGAAACGGCTTTGACATTGTTGCTGTTCAGGAGGACTTCGGTTACCACAAGAGCCTTGTGGACAATATGAAGGGCTACAGACATAAGACAAACCACACAGGCGACATTCCCGGCGGTGACGGACTTAACATCTTTACAAAGGATATGCCTGTATATAACGAAAAGAGAGTTGCGTGGAAGGATGCAAGCGGTATTCTTTCAGACGGCTCCGATGAGCTTACTCCCAAGGGCTTCGTTTACTCAGTTATCGAAGTAGGCAACGGTATCTATGTTGACTTTTACAACTTACACGCTGATGCTTACGGCGGTGCAGGCTCAATCGCTGCAAGAACAAGTCAGTACAAGCAGCTTGCCGAGTTCATCAAGGCACGCTCTGCTGAAAATGACAGACCTGTAATTGTAACAGGTGACTTCAATAACTATATGCATACTCACGAGGATAACGGCGCTCTTTACAAGACACTTTATGTTGAGTGCGGTCTCAAGGATGCATGGGTTGAATATCACAACGACGGTGACTACTTCAATATGTACAATTGGCACATCTCAGGCCTTCAGGCTTGGGGTAACTGGGACTCCGTTGAAAGATTTATGTATAAGTCCGGCGGCGGTGTTGACCTTGTTGTTGATGATTTCAGATACACCAACGTAACAGATGAAAGCGGAAATGCTGTTTCTGACCACGCTGCTGCAGAGTGTGATTTCACATTCATCAAAACAGAGGACTTTGTTGAAAACACCCAGGAGCTTAATAAGGTCACTGTGTCAGGTAAAAATGTCCTTTACCGTCTCAAGTGGATTTTAAAGGCACTTATGATGATTCTTTCCGACATCGGCAACCTTCCCGAATTACTCGGTTAAAATGATAGCTTATAAAAAATGAAATATTAATCGCCATCCCGAAAGAGAAAATCTCAGGGATGGCGATTTTGTTTGAATGAAGATATGATTACCGGAGTGATCAAAGAACAGGTGATTAACGCTGATTGTACAAAAGAAAATTTTATGCGGCAACTCTTTTGTTTGACTGCACCTGTATGGTTTTTTCTGTAGCCTTCTGTGTAACTTTCTGTGTATTAGCGTAACGGATTATACCGATTACAACTGAAACAAGTGAAATTGATTCACTTAAAATTCCGCTGTATGAGAAAGCGAAGATGTTGTAAATAAGAATAAGTGAAGATGATACAAGAATTGTTTTTCTGAAGTCCTTTGCATTGAAAATACCCATACACATTGTATTTACAACAAGACCGGTTGTTATAAGCAGTGAGTGGATGCCTTCCCATGAAAAGGCGCTTACTGCTGCCATAGTTAAAGAAAAGAGAACGGGAATTACAAGGTCTGTGCGCTTGTGTTTGTCGCGGTAATAGAATGCAAGGTTACGGATGATGCACACTATATTTAAAGCAAAGCCTGAAAAAGCGCCAATGAGAAGATACTGTACACAGCTTAAAGCTGTTGCAAGTGTCTGAATAGCCATAAGCTTTCTTTTTTCAGTGCACTGATATGAATAGAAAAATAAACCTACTGAAATGAAACCTAATACGTGACCGATTGCTGTGAGAAAAATTTGCATAAATACCTCTGAATAAATAATTTAATTTGCTTTTTAGTAGCCGAGAAATAATTATACGAATTTTCGACTCAAAGTCAATTATTGTATTGACGATATTGCACAAACAATTGCATTTAATTTTAGTTATATTGACGAAGAGGCATATATGCTTTTTTGATAAAAAAAGAACTCAGCAACCTTTTGGTTACTAAGTCATGGTGCGAGATCTCATAAGGGATTTACTTTTAGTGTTATTATGCCTTACGGCAGAGTGATATTTTATTCGCATAAACTCGCGAAGCGAATAGCACTGTACGAAGCACAATATCACTGCAAAGCAATAAAACTCTCCACAAGGCGAATTTCATTGAAAAAAAGCACTTCCGAAGAAGTGCCTTTTTCCGGTGCGGACACTCAAAAGGGATTTATCTATAATAATAAAAACATTATTTAACGTAAGTCATATTTCCGCAATCATTACAAACAAAAACAACTACATCCTTATTTGCTTTTGCAAGACAAATAACCGCAGCAACTATAGTTATAGGAATTGCAATCAAGAAACCAACATATATACCCATAGCAAAAAACTTAGGATCAAAAATCATACATATACCAATTGTCAAAATCCAGACAAGCAAAAAAGTGATTAAACAAGTCTTAATAACAACAGGTTTTTTATCCTTTTTTGTAATCTGAGAGTGCATATTTGTAGAATTACAGTATTTACAAGTCATAAAAACATCTCCTTTCTTTTTTGATAAACCACACTATTTACTTTTTATCTCCGCAAAATAAAAAAGTGCGCCAACCGAAGCTGACGCACATAAAACGCAAACTCCGATTGTCGCCAAACAAAACCAGATAAATGGGAATGAATCCGTACACTACCTGTTGGAATCTGCATTTTTACAAATTCAAAAAAGTGTGCACGAAAATAAACAGTATCCCCAATAAAGAAAATACCCTTCCCGTTTCATTTATTTGGTTTTGTTTGGCAGAATTAGTATATCACAATAGTTTGCTAAATTTCAATACTTTAATAAGAAAATACCGCTTGACATCTTTGCAGTTAAACTGAAAGTGCCATAGTGGGTTATATACTTTAAAAATTAAATATATAAAAATGTATTGCTATTTGATATACAATAGTTTATAATAATAAAGAAAGGTGGAATGAATATGGCAACAAAAACTGCAAATGTGTTGGCTCGTGTTGAGCCGGAAGTGAAACAGCAAGCCGAAGAAATTATGTCACAGCTTGGTATCCCCGTGTCCGTTGTTATCAACATGCTTTATAAACAAATCATTATGAAAAAAGCAATTCCGTTCTCATTGTCGCTCTCAGGTGCTCCTACAACCCTTGATGAAATGGACACAGCAACATTTAATGCCACAATGGAAAAAGGACTTGCACAGGCTATGAACGGTGAATCCCTTGATGCAGAAAAGGCTTTCTCATCATTTCGTAAGGAGATTCTGAATGGATGAGTATAAAGTAAAAATCACACCTCAGGCAAGTGCACATATGCTTGAAATTTTCAGTTATATCAGCGGTACCCTGCAAGAACCGGTTACGGCAGGAAGACTGCTTGACGAACTGCAAAAGAGCATACTCTCTCTTAACATTATGCCGAAAAGAGTGGCACTTACGGATGAAGAGCCGTGGCGAAGCTACGGCATACATAAAATGCCTGTTAAAAATTTTCTTGTTTATTTCTGGGTGAATGACAAACTGAAGGAAGTTCATATAACTGCCGTTATTTACGGAAGAAAAGACCAGCTTGAACAATTAAAGCAAATGGATATATAACACAAAACCGCCGCTGAAAAATGCGACGGTTTTAATTTAAGTAAAAATTCAAGTGTTAACAATAAACCTTCTTATGAATACTCAATATAGTGAAGGGGTTCATAAGGGATTCAGAAAAACCAAAATCCGTTGCCTATAGGCACTTCGTTGTGCCGAAGTCAGAGTTCATTGGCGTAGCCACTTCATTTGCCGTAAGGCAGCCCCCTTGGTGCGAGAGACGGGACACGGCTTTGCTGCGCAAATCCTGCATCCTCGTCGACCCAATGCTGCGCATTCGGTACCCGACTTCGGACTTCGAAGCTAAAAACAGTTCACCGAACTGTTTTCTTAACGCTTCTCACCCTCTTAGGGTTCAAGTCCCTTGGTGCTTTCAGCTGACAAGATAAAAAAAGAACTCAGCAACCTTTTGGTTACTGAGTCATGGTGCGAGAGACGGGACACGGCTTTGCTGCGCAAATCCTGCATCCTCGTCGACCCAATGCTGCGCATTCGGTACCCGACTTCGGACTTCGAAGCTAAAAACAGTTCAC
>JAZKYQ010000045.1:0-6445 GCA_045612205.1 Acutalibacteraceae bacterium
TGCTTATGGTCGGCGGCTCATCAAGAATTCCCGCAGTTAACGATGCAATCAAGACCTTCCTCGGTAAGGAGCCCTTCAAGGGTATCAACCCCGACGAATGCGTAGCTATGGGTGCTGCTCTTCAGGGCGGTGTTCTCGGCGGCGACGTTAAGGGTCTGCTTCTTCTCGACGTTACACCTCTCTCACTCGGTATCGAGACAATGGGCGGTATCAACACAAAGGTTATCGAAAGAAATACAACAATCCCCACAAAGAAGAGCCAGATTTTCTCAACTGCAGCTGACAACCAGCCTTCAGTAGAGGTTCACGTTCTTCAGGGTGAAAGAGAATTCGCAAGAGACAACAAGACTCTCGGTGTGTTCAGCCTTGACGGCATTATGCCTGCTCGTCGCGGTGTTCCTCAGATCGAAGTAACCTTCGACATTGACGCTAACGGTATCGTACACGTTTCAGCTAAGGACCTCGGCACAGGTAAGGAGCAGTCAATCTCAATCACAGCCTCCACAAATATGAGCAAGGAAGATATTGAAAAGGCTGTAAGAGAAGCAGAGCAGTTTGCTCAGGAAGACAAGGCTCGCCGTGTAGAGGTTGACACAAGAAACGAAGCTGACCAGATGGTTTACCAGTGTGAAAAGATTCTCTCCGAAGAAGCCGCAGCAGCTCTTTCGCAGGAGGATAAGGACGAAATTCAGTCAAAGATTGACTCACTCAAGAACGCTCTCAACGGTCAGGACATCAATCTTATCAAGTCAGAAAAGGAAGCTCTCACTCAGGCATTCTACAAGCTTTCAGAAAAGATGTATCAGCAGGCAAATCCTCAGGGTGGTGCTCAGGGCTTCAACCCCAATGATTTTGCAGGTGCTCAGGGCGGCTTCAATCAGGGTGACTTCGGTGGCGCAGCTGATAACGGCGGTTACACAGATGCAAACTTCACAGACGCTAACTAAAATTTAATTTCAAAGGACACGGCTTTTCGGTCGTGTCCTTGATGAGGTATTATAAATGGCAGAAAATAAACGCGATTATTATGAAGTCCTCGGTGTCAGCAAGACTGCTTCCGATGACGAAATAAAAAAGGCTTACCGTAAGGTTGCAAAGCAGTATCATCCCGACCTTAATCCCGGTGATGCAACTGCCGAAGCAAAGTTCAAGGAAGCAAACGAGGCTTATGAGGTGCTTTCCGACAGTGACAAAAAGGCACGTTATGATCAGTACGGTCACGCAGGTGTTGACCCCAACTTCGGTGCAGGCGGCTTCGGTGGCGGCTTTGGTGGCTTCGGCGGTGACTTTGACCTTGGTGACATCCTCGGCAGTATGTTCGGAGGTGGCTTCGGTGGCGGCTTCGGTGGCTTTGGCGGTGGCAGACAGAACCCCAACGCTCCGAGAAAGGGTGCAACCATTCAGGCGAATGTGACAATTTCCTTTGAGGAAGCAGCCAAGGGCTGTAAGAAAAAGGTGAACATAACAAAGGTTGAAAAGTGTGAGGAATGTGGCGGTAACGGCTGTGCAAAGGGCTCAAGCCCCGTAACCTGTCAGACCTGCGGCGGCAGAGGTCAGGTGAATGTTCAGCAGAGAACACCCTTCGGTGTTATGAGCACAACCAAGCAGTGTACGGCCTGTGGCGGTAAGGGTAAAACAATTCCTAATCCCTGTCCCAAGTGTAAGGGCTCAGGTGCTGTTGCAAAGCCTCAGACCGTTGAGGTTGACATTCCTGCAGGTATCGACGACAGACAGGCTCTCAATGTCCGTGGCGGCGGTAATCCCGGTGTTAACGGAGGTCCCACAGGTGACCTTCGTGTCAATATCAATGTCCGTCCTCATCCCTTCTTTGAAAGAGAAGGCTATGATGTGCACTGTGAAGTAACCGTTACCTACGCTCAGGCAGCTTTAGGTGATACACTCTATGTTCCTACTCTTGACGGTAAGGTTAAGTATGAGCTTCCCGCAGGCACACAGCCCGGCGAGATTTTCCGCTTCAGAGGCAGAGGTATCAGTCAGCTTCAGGGCAGAGGTAAGGGCGATCAGTATGTGACAATCGTTGTGGATGTGCCCAAGAACCTTTCACAGAAACAGAAGGAACTCCTCAAGCAGTTCGATGCAACTCTCACAAACAAGCCCAAGAACAACATTGACGACGGAACAACCGTCGGCGAGGAAAAGAGAAGCTTTTTCGACAGATTTAAATAAACGGACTGCTATATTAAGCGCAGACCAAAAAGCAAAAGATAAGACAGATATATTTGAGTTGATTTTTACTTGAATATATCTGTTTCAATTTTATTTGGCTCTTTGTCAATAGTTGGGGTAAAGAGTAAAACAGAATTATCAAACAAGCAGTTGCAAATTAAGCAGCTGCTTGTTTTACTTTTGGTTTTCGATGAAATTGCCCTTGCTGAGTGGAACAAAGTCAGACTTTGTTCCTACTTTGTTCCTACTTTGTTCCAACTTTGTTCCCGCTATAAACCCAGTGTTTATAAGGGTTTTCGCCCTTTTGCAACAATTGTAACAATATTTTTATAAAAAAAGTATAAAAAGTAAGATTGTATAAAATAAAAAAAGTTTATAGAAAACTTTGTTGCTTTGTTCCGCATTCCGAATTTTTTTATGCCGAAGGCGTCCCTGACTACTGGCTACTGACTACTTTATATTTGCATTTAACTCCGCCTGTCCGCATACATTTAGAGTAAAAAGGACAAGGTGGCGGTTTTATGATGAACTATGTTTTCCCGATAATGATAATCTTTTCTTTTATATGTGCAATTATCACAGGCAGAATTAATGAGCTTTCTGCTTCTGTTGTTGAAGGGGGGAGTAATGCCGTTGATTTGCTCTTACGGCTTGTTGCAATGCTGTGTCTGTGGGGCGGAGTTATGGAGATTGCCGACTCCTCGGGAATTACAAAGGGTATTTCAAAAATGCTTTCACCGCTGATGAAGCTGATTTTTCCGAGACTAAGACAGGAAAAGGATGCCCTTGAAGCTATTTCTATGAATGTGACGGCAAATATACTCGGACTCGGAAATGCGGCAACACCGTTGGGGCTTGAAGCCATGCGAAGGCTTCAGCAGATAAATTCCGACACCTCAAGAGCAAGTGACGAGATGGTGATTTTTGTGGTGATGAACACGGCGGCAATGCATATCATCCCCACCACCGTTGCAACTCTCAGAGGTCAGTACGGTTCGGTAAGTCCCATGTCGATTCTGCCGGCTTCCTTTCTGACAAGCCTGTGCGCTCTTGCTGTGGCTGTTTTATGTGCCAAGCTCGGCAACCGTTTTATAAGAGGTGATTACAATGCTTGACGCTCTTTCCTATTGGGTTATGCCTGTCTCCGTTGCAGGGACAGTCGTGTTCGGACTTATAAAAAAGGTCAAGGTCTTTGATTGCTTTACCCGTGGCGCAAGGAAAGGGCTTTTTACCGTTTATGAGCTTCTGCCGTCAATTACAGGTCTTGTCGTTGCCGTGACAATGCTAAAGGCAAGCGGAGCACTCACCATCCTTTCCGATGTTTTTGCTCCCGTTGCCGAAAATCTCAATATTCCTTGCGAGGTAATACCAATGGCTCTGATAAGTCCTGTTTCCGGCGGAGGCTCAATGACCTTTTTTGAACAGGTGCTCAAGGAGCACGGACCTGATTCCTTCCTCGGACAGGTGGCTTCCGTGCTTATGGGATCAACGGATACTACTCTTTATGCCGTCACGGTTTATTATTCGGCTGTCGGAATAAAGAAAACAAGGCATACCCTTTATGCAGGACTTATTGCGGATTTTACCTGCTTTCTGCTTGCTTCCTTCTTTGTAAGGCTGACACTTTATTGATTGGTAAAAAAAGGCAGAAAAGTGTCGGACTTGAAAAAAATCAGATAATATGGTATGATATAAGTCAATGGTAACAAAAATGTAATTTTTAAAGATAGGACTATGAAGCGAAAGGATGTAATTATGTTTAAGAAAATATTGAGCTTACTTTTGGCTGTTCTTATGGTTTTCAGCTCCTTCAGCGTTGGTATTGTGAGAGCTTCGGCTGCTGACGATACAATGAAAACACTGGAGACTCTTATAAAAAAATTCCCTCACGGAAAGTACTGGAATCATAAGGTCGGCTCTAAAAACAATCCCGACGGTGTAACAGACTCTCCGTGCACTCATCACTGGAATTGCAGCTGGACGGGAAGCTGCGGCTGTAACTCCTTCAATAATGCGATACAGTGCATGGGCTTTGCTGAAAAGGTTTCCTATGACATAACCGGTGTTTATGCTGATGACTACGATGAAAGCTACTCTCTTGACGTTACAAAGCTTCGTGTCGGTGACATTATCCGATATAACGGTGACTCTCATTCGGTCTGCGTCACAGGTGTCAACGGCAACCAGGTTTCAATTGTTCATGCAAATTATCCTTCAAGCTGTATTATCCGCTGGGAAACCGTGGATAAGAGCTTTTTCAGAAATATTACCTATATTCTTCATCTTAAAGGTAACGAGCGTACAAACACAGATGTAAAGTGGCAGGACGCTTATACCGGAAGTGTTACTCCCGATGCTCCCGTTGAGCCCGAAGAACCCGATGTTCCCGACACTCCCGTTGAGCCGGATACAACAATTATCGGTGACGGTGAAATCTGGAAGATGGGCGACAGTAACCTTAACATCCGAAAAGACAAAGATGCAAAGTCAAAGCGTGTGGGAAGCATTCCTTCAAATGCAAAGTTTGATGTTTACGGAAAATCCTTTGACGGTGAGTATCTCTGGGCAAAGGTGCATTATGACGGTGTTGAGGGCTACAGCGTTCTTAATTATGCGGAATATGTTTCGGGAAAGCATGAAAAGCCTGAATTGGAATTTGCAAAGAAAGACTTCACCGTTGCCACAGGTATCAGCCTCAGCTGGTCTGCCGTTTCAGGTGCGGATAAGTACAAGCTTTCACTTTACGACAAGGACAAGAAGCTTATAAAAGATTATACAACCACAGATACCTCATATAAGCTTACCGTTACTCAGGCAGGGGAATACAATATAAAAATCACCTCGCAAAGTGATATCGTTTCCTCCTGGAAAATTTCAGGCTCAATGAAGAGCTGCAGCGTAAAGGCGCAGGAGGTTGCCGTGACAGGGGTTACCCTTAATAAAACGGCAAGTGTAGAGGTTGGCTCACAGATCAGCCTGTCTTTTAAGGTTCTTCCCGAAAACGCTACGAACAAGGCTCTTACATGGGCATCCTCTGACACTAAGATTGCTACGGTAAATTCTGAGGGCAAGGTTACAGGCGTTGCTCCGGGTAAGGTGAAAATCACCTGTAAAAGCAAGGAAAACAGCAAAATCAGCGCAAGCTGTGAGGTTACCGTAAAGCCCTCGTCAGTAAAGGTTGTGCAGATAACAAAAGGCACAAGTGAAAGCTCTGTAGGACTTTCCTGGGAAAAAAGCAAGGGTGCAACAGGCTACATTCTTTACCTTTACAATACTGAAACAAAGAAATATAAGAGACTTGCAAAGGGCAACGGTAATTCTTACACAGTAAAGGGCCTCAGCCCTGCAAAGGAATATGTTTTTGCAGTCAAGCCCTATGCTGTTGTTGACGGAGCTGAAATTTACGCAAGCTACAGAAATTATAACGCTTCAACAACTCCGACAGCTATCAAAGGCCTGAAGCAGACAGGCTCTGATACGGGAAGAGTCAGACTCTCCTGGGAAAAGAAGAGCGGTGCAGATGCATATGTTGTTTATAAGTACAGCTTTTCAACAAAGAAGTTTGAGAAGCTTGCCACAACAAAGACCAATGAGTATATAGATAAGGATAAGAGTGCAACAAAGGTCTATTACAGAGTGGTGTCTGTTGTAAAAACAAGTGACGGATATGCAAGAAGCAAATCCACAGCAACCCTTGAGGCGATTACCGGCCTTGACAAGGCGAAAATCACAGGCACCAAGTCAACTAAGTCAGCCGTAAAGCTCGACTGGAGTAAGGTGAGCTACGCTACCCACTATCAGATTTTCAAGGAGGTCAACGGCAAGAAGGTTCTTCTGAAAACCGTTACAGCGGACAAGCTGACTTATACCGACAGCTCTCTCGGCTCCGGTAAGACATATACCTACTATGTCCGTGCCGCAAGAAAGCACAGCTCAAGCCTGATTCTTTATTCAAGCGATACAACCGTAAAGGTTAAAACATCGTGATAATTAAACAAGGTTAAAACTCAGTATTATCAAAGGGGCTGTAAAAAAAGTGCAGACCGCATAAACCAAGATAAACAAAGGGTTTCTTTGGATTTGAAAGTCCGAAGAAACCCTATAAAACATAAATATCCAAAATAATTGCAAAAACTGAGTTTTTGCGGTTTATGCTATAAACAAACTTCGCCTCTCGACGTACCACTGTACGCCTTCGGGTAACCCCAAATAAAGCAAATATGCTTTATTTGAGCTCAGTTTGTTCATTCTGCGCATT
>JAZKYQ010000046.1:0-23245 GCA_045612205.1 Acutalibacteraceae bacterium
AAAAAACGTCAAGTGCAAAAGCTTAAAGGGCTTCGCTCGATGCGAAGCCCTTTAGTTATATTGAAAGTATTAACTTCAATTTTATTGCAAGTTAATTTAATTCAACTTGCTTTTGCACGTTCTTGTGCCGTGGAAATTCAGACTGGCGAGAATAGTGCAAGATGGCGTTTTCTTCACTCCGAAGCTGTACAAAGGTACTGCGAGAGGGCGAAAAAACGTCAAGTGCAAAAGCTTAAAGAGCTTCGCTCGATGCGAAGCCCTTTAGTTACATTGAAAGTATTCACTTCAATTTTATTGCAAGTTAATTTAATTCAACTTGCTTTTGCACGCTCTTGTGCCGTGAAAATTCAGACCGGCGAGAATGGTGCAAGATGGCGTTTTATTCGCTCCGAAGCTGTACACGGGTACTGCGAGAGGGCGAAAAAACGTCAAGTGCAAAAGCTTAAAGGGCTTCGCTCGATGCGAAGCCCTTTAGTTATATTGAAAGTATTAACTTCAATTTTATTGCAAGTTAATTTAATTCAACTTGCTTTTGCACGCTCTTGTGCCGTTATCGCCAGTCTGAATAAATTATTCAGCTGTGTTCTTCTTGAGTGTTTCAAGCTCAGCCTTGAGTTCTGCAGGAAGCTTGTCGCCAAACTTGCCGTAGAATTCTTCGATACCCTTTGCATCTTCAGCCCAACGAGCCTTATCAACGTCAAGGATTGACTTAAGACCTTCAAGAGTGATTTCATCTTCAAGACCTTCGATGTTGATATCTTCAGCCTTGGGAAGGTAACCGATAGCTGTTTCGTCAGCGTCAACCTTGCCTTCACATCTGTCGATGATCCAGTCGAGAACACGGAGGTTGTCACCGAAGCCGGGCCACATGAAGTTGCCTTCGTCGTCCTTACGGAACCAGTTAACGTTGAAGATCTTGGGAGCCTTTTCAGGATCAAGAGTCTTACCGATTTCAATCCAGTGCTTCCAGTAGTCACCCATATGGTAACCGCAGAAGGGAAGCATAGCCATGGGGTCACGGCGAACAACACCAACAGCACCTGCTGCTGCAGCTGTTGTTTCTGAAGCCATGATTGAACCTACGAATACACCGTGGTTCCAGTCACGTGACTGATATACAAGGGGAGCAAGCTTTGCACGACGGCCGCCGAATACGATTGCTGAAACGGGAACACCGTTGGGGTTCTCGAATTCAGAGCTGATGCAGGGGCAGTTCTTTGCGGGAGCTGTGAAACGGCTGTTGGGATGAGCAAGGTTCTTGCCTTCTGCCTTCCATTCTACACCGTTTGTTTCGATGCCTGTCCATTCCATTGCGTTAACGGGAGGATTCTTATCAAGGCTTTCCCACCATACTGTATTTTCATCAAGGTTACGAGCAACGTTTGTGAAAATTGTGCCCTTCTGAGTTGAAAGAAGTGCGTTGGGGTTGGACTTCATGTTTGTACCGGGAGCAACACCGAAGAAGCCGTTTTCAGGGTTGATAGCATAAAGTCTGCCGTCTTCGCCCTTACGGATCCAAGCGATATCGTCACCTACACACCATACCTTGTAGCCCTTCTTCTGATATCCTTCGGGAGGAATGAGCATAGCAAGGTTTGTCTTACCGCAAGCTGAGGGGAATGCTGCACAGATGTACTTAACTTCACCGTCGGGCTTTTCGATACCGAGGATGAGCATGTGTTCTGCCATCCAGCCTTCATTCTTGCCCTGATATGAAGCAATACGAAGAGCAAAGCACTTTTTACCGAGAAGAACGTTTCCGCCGTAACCTGAGTTAACTGAAATGATTGTGTTATCTTCGGGGAACTGGCAGATCCATCTCTTTTCAGCGTCGATGTCGCAACGGCAGTGGAGACCACGAACCCAGTCATTGCTTTCGTCGCCGAAAGTATCAAGAACTGCCTTACCTGTACGTGTCATGATAACCATGTTAAGTACAACGTAGATGGAGTCTGTAAGCTCAATACCAACCTTTGCAAGAGGTGAGCCGATGGGACCCATTGAATAGGGAATTACATACATTGTTCTGCCCTTGTAGCTGTCACGGGCAATATCATAAAGCATTTCGTATGCCTTGTCGGGATCCATCCAGTGGTTTGTGGGGCCTGCATCCTCTTCTCTCTTTGAGCAGATAAGAGTTCTGTCCTCAACACGGGCAACGTCGTTAACTGCAGTTTTGTGTTAATAGCAATCGGGAAGAACCTCCTGATTGGGCTTTACAATTTCACCTGTGCTGCAAGCCTCTGCACGAAGAGCCTCGATCTGCTCATCTGTGCCGTCGATCCAGACAATCTTGTCGGGCTTTACAAGCTCAACCTGCTTTTCAACCCATTCAAGAATGCTTTTGTTTTTTGTAAGTGCGTTCTGAAGCATAGTAAATTTTCCTTTCATATTTCAAATTTAATCGTAGCCTAAAATTACTCCTTGTACTCCATACTACCAATCCACTACATTATACTTGTTTTCTTTTCATTTTGCAATAGTATAAATGCCAAAATATAATCTCGATAATTTATACAGTTATGTTACTTTTGATATATCTCAACATTTTTCTCTTTTATAAACTCCAAATTATTGACTTGAACAGCCCGTTGTGCTATACTACATATTATTGTATATAATAGGTGCAGTATTGTGCCGAATAATGATATCAGGAGAACGTTATGCTTACAAATGTACTTGATTATCTTGAGAAAAGTGTCAGCCTTCACGGTGATAAAACAGTTTTCTCTGACAGTAAAAACGAGATAAACTACAACGGTCTTTACAAAAACGCAAGAGCAATCGGCTCAGCCATTGCCGAAAAAACAAATGCAAAAAACTCCCCCGTTCTTGTTTTCATTGACAGAAACATCGAAAGCGTTGTTTCCTTCTTCGGCGTTGCCATGAGCGGCAACTTCTATGTTCCCGTTGACCGTCAGCTTCCCGTTAAGAGAATTGAGCTCATCGTTCAGACTCTCAGCCCCAAGGCTGCAATCATATGGGACAAGGATGTTAAAATCCTTGACGAAATCGGTTTTACAGGTGAAAGACTCTTCTACGAGGAAGCTATCAATTATAATATCAACGATGCCCTTCTTTCATCAATCAGAAGCAAGGCAATCGACACCGATCCTCTTTATGCAATTTTCACCTCAGGCTCAACAGGCATACCAAAGGGTGTTCTTGTCTGCCACAGAAGTGTAATTGACCTTATCGAAAACTTTGCCGAGACCTTTGACTTCGACGAAACAAGAGTGTTCGGCAATCAGGCTCCCTTCGATTTTGACGTATCGGTAAAGGATATTTATTCCTGTATAAGAAACGGTGCTTCAATGCACGTTATCCCCAAGCTTTTCTTCTCATTCCCTGCAAAGCTTATTGCCTGCATCAATGAAAGAAAGATCAATACAATCATCTGGGCAACATCAGCGCTGAGAATTATCGAAAACCTCAACGCTCTTGAAAAAACTCTCCCCGAGACCCTTAAGACGGTAATGTTCTCAGGCGAGGTAATGCCCAACAAGGTGCTTAACTATTGGAGAAGCAAGCTTCCCGAGGTGAATTACGTCAACCTTTACGGTCCTACGGAAATCACCTGCAACTGCCTTTATTATAAGGTTGACAGACCCTTCCGTGACGAAGAGGTGCTCCCCATCGGCATCCCCTTCAGAAATACCGACATTCTCCTTCTTGACGGTGACGAGCTTATCACTGCTCCCGATGTCAAGGGTGAAATCTGTGTAAGAGGCACTTCTCTTGCTCACGGCTATTATAACAATCCCGAAAAAACAGCAGAAGCCTTCTGCCAGAATCCTCTCAACAAGGCTTATCCTGAGCTTATTTACCGCACGGGAGACCTTGCGAAGTACGGTGAGGACGGAAACTACTATTTTGTTTCCCGTAAGGACTATCAGATCAAGCATATGGGCCACAGAATTGAATTAAGCGAGGTTGAAATTGCAATCAACTCCCTGCCCTATATTGATGCAGGCTGCTGCATTTACGACAAGCCCAATGAACAGATCGTTCTTTTCTATCAGTCCGAAAAGGAATGTGAAAGAGACATTATGAAGGACGGCACAAAGCTTCTTCCCAAGTATATGATGCCCAACCGCTTCATCCATTTCACAGAGCTTCCCATGACAAAGAACGCAAAGATTGACAGAGTCAAGCTTGCTAATGACTTTATAGGTTAACAGCTATGAAAAGATTTGAAAAAGTAATCGTAATCGGCGGTACCGGACTTTTATATCAGGCTGCAGAGATTATGCTTAAAGCAGATATCTCTGATGAAGTCTGGATTTACGAATGCAACACAAACGGTATTGCCAAAAAGGTAAACGAACAAATAAAAATCCGTCAGACCATCGGAAAGAAATGCCTTATGGAGGCACTTGCAGTTGAAACCAAAGACTCATTGGTTCTCTCTGTTATGAATCCATATATTATCACGCCGGAGGTCATAGACAATCCTTCACTTTTAATTCTCAATCTTCACCACGCGCTTCTTCCCTACCACAGAGGAAGAAACTGTGAAGCCTGGGCAATCTACAACGGAGACTCCCAAGCAGGTATAACCTGGCACAAGGTTGATGCAGGAGTTGACACCGGTGAAATATATATTCAGAAAAGCGTGAATATAACCGAAAAAACAACCTCCCTTAAGCTTCTTACCCAGCTTAATAAAATTTCTTTAACAGCCCTTGAAGAGCTCATAGCAATCGGTTTTGACAACCTTGCACCTACTGTTATCAACGATTCTGATGAAGGACAGCTTCATATGTTAAAGGACAGACCAAACAACGCACAGCTTGACCTTGAAAAATCAGGTGAAGAAATCAGCAGATTCCTCAGAGCAATGGATTACGGCATCCTCTCGGTTTTAGGAGAGCCTTATGTAATTTACGATGATCAGCATTACACTTGGAAATCCTATAGCATAAAAGCAAATGACTGCACCACAGAATCTGTGGAATTAATCAGGCAAGAAGATGCCCTGCATATAACCAAAGCAGGTCTCACAATCATATTAAAACAAATGAAAGGAAACTAAAACCATGAAAGAACAGCTTTTAAACATTCTCAATGAACTTCGTCCCGATGTTGACTTCGAGAACGAAACAGCACTCGTAACAGACGGAATCCTTGATTCCTTCGACATCGTTTCACTTGTTGCTGAGCTCAACAGCGAATTCGACATCACAATCGGTGTTGAAGACCTCGAGCCCGAAAACTTTGATACTGTTGACGCTATGGCTGAACTTATCAATGAGCTTCTCGACTGATCAGGATTCATCCCGTAATTTTTCGCACCACCTTAAATCAAGGTGGTGTTATACTGTAACAAACACAAAGGAGGCAAAAAAGCAATGACAATGATTTCAGTTAAATTTGCTGTACTGTGGCTCGTCGCTGCAGTTGTGTACTTCATTTTCCCGCTTAAATACCGTTGGACGGTTCTTCTTGCAGCAAGTGCAGTTTTCTATTTCAGCGGCGGAATAGGCACAGGTTACTTTATGATTTTAACCATTGCCGTAATTTACTTTGTAGCTTTATTTCTTGATAAGCTCAACGAAGAGCTCAAGCAAAAGCTCAAAGACAGCCCCGAACTGACAAGAGACGAAAAGAAGGCTCTCAAGCAAGCCTTCCAGACAAAGAAAAGAGTCATCCTTTCAATTGGTCTTGTTATCTGTTTCGGTTTCCTTGTTTTTCTTAAATATTTCAACTTCCTTTCAGCTCAGACCTTTAACATCCTCGGTATTTTCGGTGTGGATTCTCCTGCTCCGAGGATTTCCCTTGCACTGCCTCTCGGTATTTCATTCTATACCCTTCAGGCAACAAGCTACATTATCGATGTTTATCGCGGAAAGCAGAGCGCAGAAAGAAACTTCGCAAAGGTTGCTCTTTTTGTTTCCTTCTTCCCGCAGATTGTGCAGGGCCCCATCGGACGCTTCAAGGATCTTGCTCCTCAGCTTTACGAAGGTCATAAGTTTGATTACACTCAGGTCAAATACGGCATGCAGCTCTTTCTCTGGGGTCTCATCAAAAAGCTTTGCTTTGCTGAATATGTCGGCATTATCGCTGATGAAGTTTTCACAAACTACAGAAGCTACAGCGGTCTTATAATTCTTATCGGCTCTGTTTTCTACGGCTTCCAGGTTTATGCTGACTTCTCAGGCGGCATGGACATGATCAGAGGTGTTGCACAGGTATTCGGCATTGAGATGGCAATCAACTTTGAAAGGCCCTACTTTGCCCGTTCTGTTGCCGAATTCTGGCGCAGATGGCATATCACCCTCGGTGCCTGGATGAAGGATTATGTTTTCTATCCCCTTTCACTTTCAAAGGCCTTTGCTTCACTCGGCAAGAAAACACGAAAAACCTTCGGAACATATATAGGTAAAATGCTGCCGACCTTCCTTGCTTCATTTGTGGCATTTTTCCTTGTCGGTGTATGGCACGGCTCAAGCTACAAATATGTTGCTTACGGTCTTTGGAACAGTATTATCATTTCAGGCAGTATCCTTCTTGAGCCTACCTACAAAAAAATCCTTGAAAAGCTCAACGTAAACACAGAATGCTTCTCATGGAAGCTTTTCCAGATTGCAAGAACCTTCCTGCTTGTAAGTATCGGCAGAATTTTCTCCCGTGCAGAATCACTTATGGCAGCTCTCAGAATGCTTAAAAATATGGTTTCGGAATTCAATCCCTGGGTGCTTACAGACGGTACAATTTACAACCTCGGCCTTACAGCCAGAGAAATGTTCCTTGTTTTCCTTATGCTTATGGTTATTCTTGTTGTAAGTCTCTTACAGGAAAACGGAATGAAAATCAGACAGGCTCTCGAAAAGCAGAATCTTCTTTTCCAGTGGCTTATAATCATCGGCGCTATCGTTTTCCTTCTTATTTACGGAGCCTACGGCGGAGGTTTCAGTGCTGCTGACTTCGTATATCAACAGTTTTAAAAGGAGTTTTACACAATGAAAAATAAAAAATGGTTGCGCCCGGTTGCATTCATTCTGATGCTGACTATTGCAGTTCTCGGTGTTTTACAGTGCTACGGCTTACCCAGAAATGACTATTACACAAACCACTCCACTGCCTTTGATTCCGAAGGCGAAAACCTTGTTGACGGAATTCTTTTAGGCACAAGCGTTATTGCTCACTCCTGGGTTGCCCCTGTTGCCTGGCAGAATTACGGAATTGCCGCTTACCATCTTTCGATGAGTGTGCAGCCCTTCGGCGTTATGGATGAATACATCAACTATGCAAATAAAAAACAGGACATCAAATACGTTATAATTGACATTCACGGCTTAAGAAAGGATGCTGTGTATAACAGCCTTCTTCCCGCCAACTTCAGATCCACCTACCTCAGAGTTCCCGACCTTGTCTCTCAGTACAGAATCCTCAAGGATCTCTTTGATTACACCGAAGATGTTTACGAATTCTACGGAGTCCCTGAGGTTGAAGCAAATATCATTGATCCCAAGGATATGTCCTACTATTTTCCCTTCCTTAATTTCCACAACCGTTGGGTTGACGGCCTTAACAAATACGATTTTGTCACTGTACAGAATCAGTATCTCGGCGCTGACACAAGAAACGGCATTTTCTACAGTCTGGACTGCTCACCCTTCGTTTCATGCTGGGAATTCGGTGAGGTCAAGGATATAGATGAATTCCAGAAGGCTCAGCTTCAGGAAATATTCGACTATGCCGAAAAGAATGACATCAAGCTTCTTTTCATCAACACTCCCTCCTTCAGAAGCACAGAGGTTCAGCAGGAAATGCGTGATATAATTGTATACTGCAAGAATCAGGGCTATAATACAATTGATTTTTCAAGCCTGGAAATGATTGAAGAGCTGGACATTGACCTTAAAAAGGACTTTGTTGACAAGGGTCACCTCAACGGCTTCGGTGGTGCAAAAATCACCAAATACTTATGTGAATATCTCATTGCCAACGGCTACCATACCCCCGATCACAGAGGCGACGAAAGATACGCTCATTGGGATGAAGATACAAAAGCATATATGGAGCATTTTGAAAAGGGTAAGGCTTATATAGAAAAGAAGTCAAATTAAACTCATATTACGATATAACAAAAACACACCAAACAGTCAATGTCCGGTGTGTTTTTTGTTATTACAATCAGAACTGCGGATAACCGTAATAATTCAGATTATCAGCAAGTACCCAACCTTTTGTGGTACGACCCTTGTACTGAATGCTCTCCACATTCACGTAATCACCGCTTACCTCCAACACATTAACTATAACTCCTGCGCCGAAAGTAGCGGTAAGCGCCGCTGAATCCGTCGGACTATCCTGAACATTTGCATCTGAAGAAACCATAGCAAGCATTCCTGCCTGAAGCTCAGTATCTTCCTCTCCTACAAAGGCATCATACGTAACCATACTTACACTTCTGATCCATACCAACGATCCGTTATAGTAAACCTCTGCATACTGAACGCCACCGCCAGACATCTCGGATCCGATAACAATATCACCTTCGTGAAGCTCACCGACGACCTCATAAAGACGTTTAACTACATTAGGACTATTATAATCATCAGTCAGCTTATACATAGGCTCGCCTTCAACGGCAATTTTATAATGCTGATACTTGTTAAAATCAGAATATGTAATTGCATTGCTCGGAACTGTTTCGCCAAAGCTCACATAAAGCGTAACTGTCTCACCCTCAGGCAAGACAGAACCCGCTGCAGGCTCCTGACTGAAAACAAAACCGCTTGTCATAGGATTCTCCTGTTCAACAACAGAACAGAGCAAACCCATATCCCTCAAAGTAATAATTGCCTTTCCTGCAGTAAGTCCCACTACATCAACAACCTCTACACCGCTTTTCTGTGTTGTAGTAGGTGTGGTCGTGGTGGGTTTTGTGGTAGTTACAGGCTTTGTGGCAGAACCGTCCCTCCAGCCCTTTGACTTTTCGTAAGCGACAATTGTTTCAATATTCGCCTTTTCAATTGTGCTGAATTCTTTTTCAACAGCACTCATACTCGAGGTTACTCTTCTGTACCAGGGTCTGCCTTCAAAATATCTCGCAAGAGCCTTGTCCTTGAAAATATACCCATGCCGTGCATAAATTTCATTTGTCACATAAGACAAATCATCTCGGGTAAACTTATCAAGGTCGCTGTATGAAATATATTTCGTATCCGTGGGCAGGATATAATAATCCGAATACATCTTATGTCTGCTGACAGCATAATACGGTGGCTTTGACTCATTATGCTTTGCAGTGCTTTTTTCTTCTCTCCAGCCTTTAGCCTTTTCATAAGCTATAATTGTAGCAATATTATCACTTTCTATTGTACTGAATTTCTTTTCAACCTTACTCATACTCGAGGTTGTCCCCTTGTACCAGGTTTTGCTTTTAAAATACTCGGCAAAAGTACTGTCTTTGAAAATATACCCATGTCTTGCATAGATTTCATTAATAACAAAATCCATTTCATAATAAGTGAATTTATCAAGATCACTTGAAGAAATACGACGTGTGTCCGTAGGCAGTATATAGTCATCGGAGTACATTTTTTCTCTGCTTACGACAAAGTAAGGTCCTGTATAACCTGATGAATTTTTACCTCCTGCAGTTGAAGACACAGTATTTTTATCCTGTGCAGAAAATTCACCTTCATAACCCTGAATCAATTCCGCAACATTCGTAAAATCCCCAGCGGCATACTCAACACCGCTTTGCTGATTAAAATATCCGATTGTAAGCACAACCGATACAACCGCAACAAATAATAAAGCAAGCATCAGATTCTTCTTGAAGGAGGATTTTATCAGGGTATTCTCTGTGTTTCCTACCTCTTTAACGCTTTTAATTTCATTATATTCACTCATAAAAAAACTACCCCTCTGTAAAAAAATATTTCGTATTTTTCATATCAATTGTAATACAAGCAGGTTTAATTGTCAAATTATTAATGAAAACAAATCATTATTCTCAACAAGAGCCTTGCGAATAACAAGCACCGTTTCGTCGGACATTTTCATTTAAATATACAAGGGGCTGTAAAAAAAGTGCAGACCGCATAAACCAAGATAAACAAAGGGTTTCTTTGGATTTGAAAGTCCGAAGAAACCCTTTAGAACATAAATATTCAAAAATAATTGCAAAAACTGTGTTTTTGCGGTTTGTGCTATAAACAAACTTCGCCTCTCGACGTACCTCTGTACGCCTTCGGGTAACCCCAAATAAAGCAAATATGCTTTATTTGGGCTCAGTTTGTTCATTCTGCGCATTTTTTCACGCCCCTGAAAGGGGATGCAAAAAACTTTCGTTTTTTTACATCCCCTCTTTTTTTGAATTAACAGTATCTTTTAATGCTTTTATTTCTTTTTACCAAAGATTTTAAAAAGCTTATTGAGTAGCGTTACAATAGATTTTAAAAATCGCAGCATAAAGTCCTGCGGCTGTGTATAAACCTCTGTATCGTCAATTCTGTAGCTTTCATCACTTTCCGCCACAAGATAAAAGCTTTTGACAACATCCTCGCTCACAAGACTGCAAAGCTCATTATAGGACACCATTTGTTCCGTATTGTCAAGAAGAACCTTCACTGTGAATGTAACGTCCGTCAGATTGTTTACCCATATGGCTTCATTTTCGTTCTTCCACTCAAGGAACTGTATGTCCTCAATTGTGAAATCAGAAAAATGCAATCTGTTAACATTGCTGTATTCTATACATAATGCAGCGATGACATTGAACAAATCATATGAATTCATTTGTATTTTATCATCGAAAAATATAGTATCCTCATTCTGATAAAATTTTGAAACAGCTACATTCTGCGAATCGGAAGAAGCCTCGCTGTCCTTTTCCGAAAGCAGGTTTATGCTTTCACTGCCTTCAATAAACGCATCCTTCTTAAGCGATATATTACCGAAGGACACTATGCTTTTAAGGCTTTTGCAACCGTAAAAAGAACGCACTTCAAAAATCATATCATCAGCATCTGCAACAACCACCGTCAGATAATCGAAGCCCGAAAAGGCATTTTCACCGATATACGATATACCATTAATTATTATTGCGTCCGTCACCTGTGAATACCGGCTCCACTCATACAATGAACCGTCATCAAGTGACTCAATGGGATTTTCTCCCGAGATAAAAAGCACACCGTCTGAATATTCGTAAGCATTGCCGTGTGCCATACCGGCATCTGCTCCGACAAAAACAATCTGCGCAGACTCCAGTTTTTCATTATTGCCTGAAATATTGATCTCCTGCCACTGTTCCTGAGTACCGTAATATGTAACCGTTTTTATCAATGAAGAATTAGCAAAAGCAGCCTTATCGATATTTTTTACAGAGTCAAACATCGTTATACGCGCAAGAGCATAGCAGAATCCGAAGGAATATTTTCCTATATCAGTCACTCTTTTTCCTATCTTCACTTCAGTAATGCTGCGACAAAAATAAAAGGCATGATCCTCTATAACCTCAACAGTATCCGGTATAGCATAATAAGTTCTGCTATTACCCACGGGATACTGAATAAGCCTTGTCTTTTCCTTGTTGAACAACACTCCGTATTCATCATCTGAAAAGTACTCATTGGACTCATCAACTGTAAAGCTTTTCATGCTCAGGCAATTACTGAAAGCATGATAACCTATGCTTTCAACTGCCCGACCAATTACAATCTCCTCAAGGCTTCGGCATTGCTGAAATGCATATTGACCTATAACACTCAGACCCGAGCCCATTGTTATGCTGTTAAGATTCTCACAGCCGCTGAAAACAAACTCATCAAGGACAGTCACACTGTCAGAAACAGTCACAGCGACAATATCTGCACAAGAAGCAAATGCTCCCATACAAACCTTTCCAACACCATCGGGAATATCATAGGAGGCTCTTTCATTTCCGAGAGGATACTGAATCAATTCTGTCTTATCTTTGTTAAATAAAACTCCGTAATCATCACTTAAATAGTATTGATTATCCTTATCCACAAGAATATATTCCAGACCTTCGCAAGAATAGAATGCTTCCCTTCCTATACTTTCAACATTACTTCCAAGCTCTATTTTTTCAAGACTGCTGCATTTTTTGAACACACCGTTACCTATAACAGCAACATCCTCGGGAATAGTTATATTTACAAGACTGTCACAACCTTGAAATGTATAGTCCCCGATAGTCGTTACCCCACTGCCTATTGTCACCTGCTGTAGGGCTGTGCATTCATAAAATGTATGGCTCTCTATAGTTGTTACAAGATCAGGAATGTTTGCACTCTCAAGATTTTCACAATAGCTGAAGCAGTGAGTTCCTATTCTTCTCACATTCTCCCCTAATGTTACCGCAGTTATATTTTTGCAAGAAGCAAAAGCTGCATTATCAATCTCTATAACACTGTCCGGAACAACATAAGATTCTCCGGCGTTGCCGATAGGATACTGAACAAGCCTTGTTTTGCGCTTATTGAATAAGGCTCCGTGTTCATCAGTTGAAAAGAATACATTCTCTTCATCAACAACAAACCTCTTAAGGCCTTTACAATAAGCAAAAGCCTGCTGATCAAGATGCTCCAGACTTTCAGGAATAAACACACTTTCAATATTATCGCAACCATTCAAGCAATTAACCCGTACTTCTGTTACACCCTGCGAAATAACAAGACCTGTTATTCCTTTACAGCCTTTAAAGCCGTAGGAGGCTATTCCGGTAACAGGATATCCGCCGAGGGTTTCAGGAGTAGTAACCACACCCGACAAAGTAGTGTCCGCTTTAACTATAGTGGCTTCACCATCAGAGGTAACACTGTACTTATATCCGTTTTCATAATACTCCTCGGCAGCATACGCATAGCTGTTAATGCAAAACAGCAGGCATATCAACATTATGACAACTGAAAAAAAGCAACTTATTTTTCTCATATCATACACTCCTAACTGCAGATAATTATATATTCTTTTTTTATTTTTTTCAATACACAATGTAACGAACGGTCATTTTTTACGCATTTACGGTCATTTTTTTACCGTTCGCCCGAAAAAACTACCGTTCATACCAAAATTGTTGAATTTTTTGTAACAATTATGGTATATTCTAAAAAAATAACAGGAGTGATAAATATTGAGAATTGCAATTTGCGAAGACGAGCTTGTAACAAGAGAAGCTTTAAAGCAACAGGTTTCAGAGTATCTTTCAGATAAAGATGTATTTTTCACAATAGATATGTTTGCAACGGCAAAAGAATTTTACAGCTCAACATTCAGCTACGACCTTATCCTTATGGATTGTGTCCTTCCCGACGGAACGGGCATGGAAATAGCAAGAAATATCAGACTCACCAATAAAAAAGCAACAATTGTTTTCATAACTGCATACAGCGAGTATGTTTATGAAAGCTTTGAGGTGGACACCTTCCGCTATCTTTTAAAGCCTGTCACAAAAGAGGCGCTGCACAAAATGCTGAGCGTATTTCTTAATAAATTCGAGCAATCCTCACGAATTGAGGTTCCCTTACATAACGGTTCGATTTTTGTTGACCTGGCTGAAATTATGTATATTGAATCCAGCGGCAGACGCTCAACCGTACGTCTCAACAGAACCTCTTATATATCAAGCAAGCCGCTTTCCACCTTTCAGGCAGAAATCAACAGCTATCATTTTTTCAAAACACACAGAGCTTTTCTTGTAAATATGAAATATATAGCTGAAATTGACGGAAACATTATCACCCTTACAAACGGTGAAAAGGTTGAAATCAGCCGCCGTAATCTCTCAACATTCAACAAATGCTACATGAACTTCCTGCGTTACTACGATATGTAAGAAGCGCACAAAATCAAAGAAGGTGATATTATTATCCGATTTGCAGATTTTATCTTTTACACCATCAAGGATTCAATTATCTGCCTTACATTTCTTTTTTCCTCTGTGCATTTATTAGGAGGTAAATTCAACAAAAAGGCTTTGCCTTATCTTCTGTCAGCAATAAGCATAATACTAAATGCGGCATACGGAATTTTTATCTTCAACGGAACAGCTGAAAACAGAGATCTGATAATTGACTCAATTTCAAGTGCTATATACATATTGACGGTATGCCTTTGCATAAAGGAAGTAAAGAAGGGAAAGCGTATCTGGTTCTTACTTATCTGTGCATTCACTATGGAGATGTTCTTTTCCTTGTTTGCACCTTATCTGCCCGCTCATTTCTATGTCGAGTCAATCGTGTACATAATAATGTACGTAGTTTTACTTACCGGTATAATTTTTGCCAGAAAAAGCTCTCAGGTGAATTTCATACCTCAGATTTTCGATACCGTTCCGAAATGGATGATAGTTGCAATTCTGTTTTTTGATCTTACCGCTTACTACAAATCATTCGGTATATCTTCAGACTGGTACAACATTCTTTACATCATCTCAACAATCGGCGTAATTGTATGTATTCTGTACTTCGTTCTTAAAATTTTCTCTCTTACCTATCAGCAAAATGAGATTCTCAGGCAACTTCAGCAGCAGAAGGCTTACTCTGAAAAGATGCTTAAGGGTGACGAAAATCTCAGGAAATTCCGTCATGACTACCGTAATCATATGATTGTCATCAATGCCCTTCTTGAAAACGGAAGCACAGAAAAAGCAAGAGACTACATAAACGCCATGAATTCAGGTATCAGCGATACTATCAAAAAAATCTCTACCGGAAACTTTATTGCTGACGCAATAATCAACAACAAGGCCGTGGTTGCCGCTCAGTCGGGAAACAGCATAAGCTTCAGCGGACATTTCCCGTCCGAAGGGATAGCTAATGTGGATGTATGTACAATCCTTGCAAACGCTCTTGACAACGCACTTGAAGCTGTTTCTAAGCTTGACAGCGGCCAAACAATTTATGTTGAGGCAATCATAAAAAACAACAGCTTTATTCTTAACATTTCAAACCCTGTCAAAGAAAATGTCAGAATAGGTAAAAACAACACTCTTAAAACTACGAAGAGGAATTCATCCGAGCACGGAATAGGAATCAAAAACATACAGCGTGTTGTAAAAAATTACAACGGTACACTGACACTCAGCTGCGAAAATCTTATTTTTGAACTCGGAGTCATTCTCACATTAAAAAAATAAACTGAAACGACACATCAGGAGAAGTATGATGTGTCGTTTCTTTTAAGCCTTATTTGCCGCCGATATGAAAAAGAAAGAGCAACAGGAGCCGTGCACCGACTCCTGTTGGTTTGTTATTTAATCATTATGAGGAACTTTACAAGAAGCTCCAGAACATCAGGAAGTAAGATTGTAAATAATTTAAAGAGCTTCGCAAACTTGATGTTCATCTTTTCAGTTACACTTATTTCGGAGCTTTCGTCAACAATTATATAAGTGCTGAATGACTCTGCAAGGAACTTAACTGTGTTTCCTTCAACGATTACAGGAGTAATCTCCTCTGTGAAGCCTGTTGCTGAATTCACATGATAAACCGCAATGTTGTTTTTGTTGAAATCAGCAGGAATTGTAAGACTTACAAGAACGGGAACATCCGGCTGAACCTCTGATCCGTCAACAAGTGTCTTGATATCCCAAGCTACAACATTATTGTAATCCTTTGCGAAATAATCAGCTGCATATGTATCTTCTGATACAAGAAGCTGCATTTCCTTGCCCTCATAAGCATCACCTGTGTACTCAATGGTAACGCCCATTGAAGCATCACTTGTGATTTCACCTTCAAGCTGAGCAAGGATTTCTGTTTCTTTTTCCTTACAGCCGGAACAGCTTCTTTCTCTTTCGCCACTTTCAAGAAGAGTTGCCTCTTTTACAGTTGTCCAATCCGACCATAAGTGACCTGAAGAGGTTATTGTTTCGGTATAGGTGTGACGTTCATCATTCTTACATACATAAATGTTGTATCCGTCTTCCTGACAGGTTGCCTTCTTGCTTTCTGCAAGCTTATAGTCGTGCAGAAGAGCGTTGACATAATCTGAAACATAGCTGTCACCGCAAACGCAGGTGTATGTTGTAAAGCCATCGCTTGTGCAGGTAGGTTCGGTTATAGTTGCTTCGTAGTTGTGACCGAGTGCAACAACATAGTCAGAAACATATTTATCGCCGCAAGAGCAAATGTGTGTTGTAAAACCATCACTTGAACAGGTAGGTTCAGTTATAACTGCATTATAATTATGTGCATGATCAACATATTCAGCGAAGTTAAACCCATTATCTGATGCATATACCTGAGCTGTTGAACCTTCATAACCGATTATTGTAACATCACCGAATTTAATATAAGTATCACTGCCCTTAACACTATTTAATACATCGTATCCAAAAGCATATTTTTTTATCAATGCATCAGTATTCAGAACAGTAATAGAGTTAAGGTTGTAACAACCGGCAAAAGCCCTTGACCAGATTTCATCCACGCTATCAGGAATAGTAATATTTCTTAACTTCATGCAATCAGCAAAGGCTTGTTCACCAATTGTTTCTACTGTATCAGGAATTTCAAAGCTTTCAAGATTGTAGCATCCCTCAAATACCTGTGCATAAATAGCATAAATTCCTTCATGAACTTCCACTTCTCTAAGACTCTTACAACCCATAAATAATTTATTACTCAAATATTCAAGCTTTGAAGGTAACTCTACTGTTTCCAAAGATGTGCAATTTCCAAAAGCTTCTCGTCCGATAAACACTACACTGTCAGGAATTTCAATATCAGTTAATCTGTCGCAATTTCTGAAAGCACTTGGTTCAATATATTTTAACGATTTTGGAAAATCCACTTTTACCAGATTAGTTCTTCCCAAAAAAGCATTCTTTGCTATACTTACAGTACCAAATTTAACATTAAGAGTATAATTTTCAGGCATATCACCTCTATAATCATATAATACTTTTCCTATATAAATGCAGCCTTCTCCCAATGTAGAAAGCCAGGGTGTTTTTGCGAAAGCATTCTCTCCTATACGTTCTACACTTTTGGGAACAGTTATATCAACAAGACTTGTGCATTCCGAAAAAGCATTATAACTGATCGCACGTGTACCATCAGGTATTTCTATACTTACAAGACTCTTACAACCACTAAAAGCCGATGTCTCTATACCTTCCATTTTTTTAGGCAAGGATACCTCTTTTAAGCTTTCACAACTTTCAAAGGTACTTTCAGCAATAAATAAAACCTCATCAGGAATATTAATTGATTCAAGTTTTTCGCACTCGAAAAACGCTTTATCATTGATAATTTTAACTGTGTCCGGAAGTTTTACAGAAGTAATTCCTCTGCAATCTTCAAAAGCACTCTTACCAATAGTTGTAACTGGATATCCCTCAATGTATTCAGGAATAATCACATTACCATAGTATGTTTCAGCAAAATCTGTAATTATCACCTCTTCGTCTGCAATAATATACTCATATAAGTCACAAGTATATATATTAGTTTTTTCTATTCTTACAGTTACATCTGCCGGACCATTATCACCCTTCAATTCAAAACGGAGTATTGTTTCCGCACTTAAATATTCAATTAAAGCTGTATCTTTAGAATTGATCTGATCTGCATTACTTAAGTCAATAACATTTCCTCGGTTTTCAATATAGAACTCAATTTCCTCAGATGAATCAACAATAAATGAATAGTAATCCAATCCTGAAGGATCAAATTTCAAAGAAACTTTTTCGCCATTATTTATTGTAAATGTTTTGGTTTCTCCTACAACTATACTTTCATAATACGCTTCATCAATATTACATCCGCATCTGTCACACAAGCCATTTTTATCAGTATCCTTATGTGAAAGAACATCGTAATTATCCTGCCATGAAATATCACCACATACATCACAAATTTCTCTGCTATACCCTGCATATGTACAAGTGGAGTCTACTTCCTCGTAAACATAATTATGCTTACCTTCTGTTTCAGCATAAACTAACATAGTTTTACAATCAGAACAGAAAACACCGTTTCGAATTGTTTTAATACATTCAGAATCCAGATTAATCTCTGCAGTATTTTCATGATCACAAGAAGAAACTATAATACCAATATCAATTGTATCGTTATCCGGTTCTCCGGAACTCTCAATTATAGATTCAATATAAAAATAATAAGTCTCTCCTGCTTTGAAATCATATGAAATTCTATAGCTTCGCAGATAATTAGAAGTTCCTTTTATTAAAACATTCATATTTGAATCAAAAACAGTTAAAGCGGTAGCTTCACGAAAATCAGAGTTTCTGGATGGTACGCTATCAATAGAACAGCTCTTAGTCGCTTTGGGAATAAATGTGAAATACGCATTACCTTCTATAGTTACATATTTTGTTTCATTCATATTGATATCCGACGCATTGTTGTGACAAACATCACAAACACCGTCAAGATTCTTATCTGTATGTGTTTTCAAAACAACTCTTGTGATTTTTTCGTTACATACTGTACAAACGCTTTCAATTTCACCGTTTTCAGTACAACTTACAGCTTTCGAAACATCCCAACTTTCATTTTTGTGTCCCAACGGATCAACGTCTAAATCTTTATCAACTATTAAGCCACAAGACTTACATTTATAAATATAATCTGATCCATATTCTGTACAAGTTGGCGCTATCTCTCCGCCCCCTTCAACATCTGTATGCTCGCAAACATTTTCTAAAAGGCATACATCGTATTCATAATTTGGTGTTTTGCTTCCGGATCCGCCGCTATAACCACCAGAATCATATTCCACAACAAATGTATATTCTTTTCCTTTTTTAAACTCATAAGTTATAGTAGGAGCTTCATTCCACCATGAAGAACCATGAGAACTATCAATCAATTCTTCTTCACAGTAAAGGTATGCGTTGGAATAAAAGTTCTGAACGGTAAAACAATATGTTCCATTAGCCGAAGGCACAAAGGTTATATTATATTTCTCATCGCCTACTAAAACTATTCTTTTAGTTTCGCCAACTGAAATTGTGGGATTAATTTCAGCTTCACACAAATCGCATATACCATCACTATTATCGTCGGTGTGTTTTGAATTTATGTATTCACCTTCACTAACATAAATTCCACAGGATTGACAATATATACTTTCTGTTCTGCCGGGCTGATTACAAGTCGGTGCCGATGCTTCATAAATGACAGTTTCTTTATGCAGACAGCCACCTTCAATATCAATAGTATAGTTAACATCTTTTATAAAACCCATTGTAATATAGTATTTTTCGCCTTCGTTCAGTCTGACATTCAAACGGGTTCCTGAAGCTATGATTTTGTTTTTACTGTTTTTTAAAACCATAGTTGTAGCTAACCATGTCCAGAATTTATAAGTATCACTTTTCTGAGGATAAAAAGCAAAAGTTACTTCACCACGTTTGTTACTGTAAAATTGATTTCTGCCGGCAAACAAAACTCGTTCTGTAGAATTAAGGTCATTCAAGCAAATATCACAAATCTTATCAGAATTCTTATCTTCGTGATCAATTATGATTTTGTCTCTTTCTTTTAACCATGTTTTGCAATCGTAACAATATTCGCCATCGGTATATCCATCAAAAGTACAGTTACCTTCAACAGCAGGTCTGTATATCACATTTTCATGTTCACAATTAGCATTACCTCCAGTCACATTACCACCGGTCACATTGCCGCTAGTAATATTTCCGTCAGTCACGTTTCCACTGGTTACATTACCATTAGTTACATTCCCGTTGGTCACATTACCACTGGTAACTCTTGAGCCGCCACCGGAACCGCTTCCGCCAACAAAAACAGCCATCGCACCGCTTACAGGCAAGCTGCCGAACAGCATCAGCACTGCCATAAAAAATGCCAGAGCTTTTTTGATTTCTTTTTTTCTGATCTGAATTTCCATAAACATTCTCCTGTCTTTTATTTATAAACACATTTTCACAGTGTTAATATACTCAGATTATACGAATCTCATCTGAAATTTTCAATAATTCATGTACGAACGGTCGTTTTTTCGGGCGAACGGTAGTTTTTTTACTTTTAATTATCAAAAAAGAAAATAAAGCAACAAAAAACAGCAATAAAAAACTACAAGCTTACCAAAAGGCAAGCCTGTAGCAGTCTTTTTTTACAGTATCTCCAATTCTATATTACCAGGGGAATTCTTCCTTCAGAATCTCATTTCCCGAATCATCAACAGCCTTGAGCTCAAAGCCCTCAGCATTTAAGGTAAGCATTGAAGCAACGTAACCGTCATTCATCTTACCTCCGTCAAGATAAGCGATAATGTCGGGATATTTTTCCTTGACTTGCTTTTCATAGCCTTCATTTTCTCCGAGAATGCGACAGTCGTGATGATGACCTGAAAGCATAAACCTTGTGCCGAGTCTGTCAAGCTCTGCCCAGCCCTCAGCGGAAAGCTCAGGCTCTACATCGCTTATCTGCCATGAATGTGAAATTGTAATCACCTTTTCATTTTCAAGCTCAACACCCTTGAGCCATTCAATCATATCTGCTCTGTAGGTATCGTAATCGTTCATTCCGCCGTATTCAACGTGAGAATCCTCTTTATCCTCACCGCTGTCAAGCACAACAAAGGAGTAGGGGCCGATGTCGGATGTATAGTAAAGCTGATCAAGGCCGAGCGCGGTGGGCATATCATTTGCATAGTCGCCTCTTGTTTCGTGGTTGCCTCTTACATAAAGCACAGGCTTTGTACCGCCCGAAACCTTACCGCCGAACTCAACGGTGTTTGTAACAGCCTGCTTTTCAAAATCAACTGTCGGTGAAGCGTCACCGAGAAGGATAACACCGTCGTAATCCGTACCGAAATTATCTATTGCCTTATAAGCCTTATCAAGCCAGGTATGCCAGTCGGAAATAACAAGCCATGTCTGACTTTCGGTTTCGTTAACCTTGAATTCGTATTCGCCCGAGCTTACGGTTTCCCCTCTTCTGCTTCCGTAGCCGTACTCTTCTATAACTCTTGTTGAGCTGACCTTGTAGGAGTTGTTTTTCAGATGCTCATAGGGAACAGGAATGCTGTGAATTCTGCTGTCACCGTTAAGCCTTCCGCAGGTATTGTCAAAAACCTTGTAAGCTTTTCCTTCGTATGTGTATTCCACACAGGCAGTACCGATATCATTTGTAGAAAAAATAACGCTGTATTCTGTGCCGTTATCAATAACCAGAGGATCTGAGGTTATTTTATATGAAGACAAGGGAAAGAAAGCATTTACACTAAAAAGAATAAGCACTGAAAGAGAAACAGCCGCAAATGCTTTTTTAGCCTTACAGGAAAGCTTGGGATAAAAAATCACAAAGAAAGGAACAAGCAGAAGAAAAGCGCCTTCCTTTAAGGTTTTTCCAAGATAAAGAGAGAATATTTCCATTTCCTCTCCCGGTGCATAACCGACTGTATAAATAGCTGAAAAAATGAAAAGCACAGAAGAGAAAAACGCTCCGATGAGAAGCAATATCTTATATGCTTTTTTGTCGCAGAAATCATTTTTGTAAAGCTTAAGAGCAAAAAGTGCACCGTGCAAAGCCGAAAACACAATCATCAATGAAAAAAGCAACGCAGGCAGGTTGAAGCCTACACTTACAGCCATAAACACCCAACACACACGGCAGGATCTGAAAAGAATTGCCGCAATAACGGATAAAGCCATAAATATACCGGGCAAGGCCTTTGAATTTAATTTTTTAGTCATTTTATTTTCTCCTTCTTTTGTTTTTTATTGAAACAATAATATAATATCAAAGGATGCTTGTCAACATTTTTCGTTTTAAAGTCACTAAATATATTGTTTAAAATCCGATTTTATGTTAATATTATCAAAAATATATTCGGAGATGATATGATATTTAAAAACAAAGGTTGAAGCCTGTAAAATCAAACGAAACCGTGTAATAGATATGTATCCCTCAGACAACTACCCTGTTATTGCAGATGTAGTCTTTTAAACTGTTATTTACACATATTTGTTGACTTTTACCTTGTAGTATACTATAATATTTTGTAAACATAGAAAAGGAATTTTGTGCACTTCATATATATTCCTTTTCAGATTATATCAATTGAAAGGAAAGAAAACATGAACAATATCGACAAAAATCACGAAGCCTTGTTCACCCCCTGGAAAATCGGTAATGTAGAAATCAAAAACCGCATTGTTATGTGCCCCATGGGTGGCACATCCCTTTTCGGATGGTTTGAGCTTGGCGGTTGCCACTTTGACAAAGAAGCGGCAAAGCTCTTTCTTGAAAGAGCAAATAACAATGTAGGCCTTATCATCCCCGGTATCGCACCCTTGCGTGACACCTTCTGGGGCAAATGGCTCTGGCAGAATCCCAAGATGTTTGAAGAGCTCAAGGAGTTCATGGATGAAATCCACAAGACAGGTGCAAAGCTTTTCGTTCAGCTTACAGCAGGTATGGGCAGAAGCTGGGCAATTACCGAGCTTGTTGCTCCCTTACATAAAAATAAAATCACACGCGCACTCGTAAAGCCTATTCTTGATACATCCCACGAGCTTGCTTCACCCTCACCCCAGCCCTCACGTTGGGCTCACGACATCATCTGTCCCGAAATGACAAAGGAACAGATTCACGAAATTATCGAAGCCTTTGCAAAAACAGCAAAGCTCTGCCGTGATGCAGGCGTTGACGGTGTTGAGGTTCACGCTGTTCACGAGGGTTACCTCCTTGACCAGTTCGCAATCGAGTTCTTCAACAAGCGTACCGATGAATACGGCGGCTCCTTTGAAAACAGATACCGCTTTGCAGCTGAGGTTGTAAAGGCTATCAAGAAGTCCTGCGGTGATGATTATCCCGTTTCACTTCGTTATTCAGTTGAATCAAAGATGAAGGGCTTCTGCGAAGGCGCAATGCCCGGCGAAGACTATAAAGAAGTGGGCAGAGCTATGCCCGAATCAGAAAAGGCTGCAAAGTATCTTCAGGATGCCGGCTACGATATGCTCAACGCTGACAACGGCACCTATGACTCATGGTACTGGGCACATCCTCCCATGTACATGCCTCAGAACTGCAACCTCGAGGACGTTGCTCACATTAAGAAATTTGTTGACATTCCCGTTGTATGTGCAGGCCGAATGGAGCCCGATGTTGCCGCTAAGGCTATCGAGGAAGGCAGAATTGACGGTGTAGGTGTTGCACGTCAGTTCCTTACTGACCCCGAATGGATCACAAAGCTTATTGAAGGCAGACTTGAGGACATCAAGCCCTGTATCTGCTGTCACAGCGGTTGCTTCAACTTCTCC
>JAZKYQ010000047.1:0-9229 GCA_045612205.1 Acutalibacteraceae bacterium
GGAGTTAACCCTTGCTATGCATAAGGTTTTTAATTCGCCTGAGGATCAGATCGTTTTTGATGTCGGTCATCAGTGCTATACCCATAAGCTTCTTACGGGAAGATACGATGTTTTTTCAACTCTTCGCACAAAAGACGGAATTTCAGGCTTCTGCCGTCCGGGTGAGAGTGATCACGATATTTTTTATTCAGGTCACAGCGGTACTTCTGTATCTGCAGGTCTCGGACTTGCTATGGCTAAGGAAATAAAAGGCGATCAGGATTATGTAATTTCCGTTATAGGTGACGGATCCTTTACCGGTGGAATGGTATATGAAGCGCTTAATAACGGTGGCAGAACAAAGGCAAAGCATATTATCATCCTTAATGACAACAAAATGTCAATTTCCGAAAATGTAGGCGCTTTTGCAAAATATCTTGCCGTTATCCGTTCAAAGCCAGGTTATTATTCATTCAAGACAGGTACGGAAAATTTCCTTAATCATATTCCTATGGGAAAAACTGTGGCACGTAAGCTTTATGATCTCAAAACTGATATTAAGAATAAGCTTTATTCTCAAAGTACATTTTTTGAAGATCTCGGTTACAGATACATGGGGCCTGTTGACGGACACAATATAGAGAATCTTTGTGATGCACTTGAGAGTGCAAAAAGCATAAACGGTCCTGTTGTTCTTCACGTTCTTACTGTGAAGGGTAAGGGTTATGAATATGCAGAAAAATATCCCAGTCTTTTTCACGGTATATCAAACTTCGATGTTGAAACAGGTGAGGCAAAAAGCTCTGCCGTAAGCTTTTCCGATAAGTTTGGCGAGCTTCTTTGTGAAAAGGCAGAGAAGGATGAAAGCATCTGTGCTATAACTGCTGCTATGGGTTTGGGTACGGGACTTAAAGCTTTTAGTGAGAAGTATCCCGAAAGATTTTTCGATGTGGGCATTGCAGAGGAGCACGCAGTGACTTTTGCTTCCGGTCTTGCAAAAAATAATCTCAAGCCGGTTTATGCAGTGTATTCAACCTTTTTTCAGCGTTGTTATGATCAGCTCATACACGACATATCACTTCAGAAGCTGAAGGTGATTTTTGCTGTTGACAGAGCAGGCTTTGTAGGTGAGGACGGGGAAACACATCACGGTATTTTTGATGTTTCATTCCTCGGTACTGTGCCTGAACTCAAAATTTATTCACCCTGTTGTTACCGTTCTTTAAAAGCCGACATAAATAATGCGCTTTATGCAGACGAGTACTCTGTTGCAGTCAGATACCCGAGAGGTAATCCCAGGGAAAACGTTCAGAAATTAAGGTACGACAGTATAGAGTATTCAACTTACGGCAACAGTGACAGTAATAAAGTAATTGTTACCTACGGCAGAATTACAGGTGAAGCAATTGAAGCTGTTGACGCACTCAAAGAAAAGGGTGAAGAGATTTTTCTCGTTTCACTTAATCAGATTAAACCTGTTCCAGAAGATACATTCGGAATTCTCATGAATAAAAAGAGCATTTTCTTCTTTGAAGAGGGTATGAGAAACGGTGGTATAGGTGAGAGACTCGGCAGTATGCTTCTTGAAAGAGGCTATTGCGGAAGATACACAATCAGAGCAATTGAAAATAAATTTGTTGAACAGGCAAGTGTAGGTGAATTGCTTTCAATTTACGGACTTGACAGCAGATCAATGATTGAAATTACAGGTGAAAACAAATGAAAGAAAAAATCAGGCTTGATGTAGCACTTTTTGAAAGGGGCTTTGTTGACAGCCGTGAAAAGGGTAAGGCTCTTATTATGGCCGGACTTGTTTACATTAACGGTAATAAGGAGACAAAAGCAGGCGCATCAGTAAAAAGCGAGGATTGTATTGAGCTTCGCGGTGAAAAAATGCCTTTTGTAAGCCGTGGCGGTTATAAATTAAAAAAAGCAGTTGATGAATTTGGTCTTAAGCTCGACGGAGCTGTTTGTATGGATATCGGTGCATCAACGGGCGGCTTTACTGACTGTATGCTTCAGAACGGGGCAAGTAAGGTTTATTCTATTGATGTCGGTTACGGACAGCTTGCCTGGAAGCTTCGTCAGGATGAAAGAGTAGTAAACATGGAACGTACAAATTTCCGTTATGTTACTCATGAGGAAATTCCTGAGGAAATAGATTTTGCAAGCGTCGACGTTTCTTTTATATCTCTTAAGCTTATTATCCCTGTAATGAGACAGCTTCTTAAAAACGGCGGTAAGGCTGTTTGTCTTATTAAGCCTCAGTTTGAAGCAGGTAAGGATAAAATCGGCAAAAAGGGTGTTGTCAGAGAGCTTTCGGTTCACGAGGAAGTTGTTGAGATGATTTATAACTTTGTTCTCGACGAAGGCTTCAGCGTGCTTAATCTTGATTATTCGCCCATTAAGGGTCCTCAGGGAAACATTGAGTATCTTATTTTCATAGAAAAATCAGATGAACCAGAATCAAAAATTACAACAACACCTAAAGAAATTGTTGCATCGTCTCATGAGAATCTGAACGGCGGTGAGAAGATATGACAGCTTCCTTGTATGTAAATCTTACAAGAAAAAATGCTTACAGAGTTGCACTTGATGTTATTGAGGAGCTTAAAAGGCTTAATATCGCAATTGTAATGTCTGAGGATTTCAGAAAAGCTTTTGATATTGACGGAGTTGATTTTCTACCGTCGGCTGATTGTATTAAAAATTCCGATATTCTGATTTCCATCGGCGGTGACGGAACAATAATACATTCAGCTCACAGGGCAGCAGCCTTTGATAAGGCTATTCTCGGAATTAATGCAGGACATCTCGGATTTCTTGCGGGTCTTGAAAAAGAAGAGCTTCATCTTCTTGAAGCGCTTAAAAACAAAAGCTACACCGTTGACAGCCGAATGATGCTTTCTGTAAAGCATTATGAAGAGGATAAATTCATTAAAGAATATGTTTGCCTTAACGACCTTGTGATTGCAAGAGGTAATTCCTTGAGGCTTTGCGATGTAGAAGTAAAGAGTGAGGATAAACTCATTTTTGATTATCAGGCTGACGGACTTATTATAGCAACTCCCACAGGCTCAACAGCCTATTCTCTTTCAGCAGGCGGTCCTGTTGTGGATACATCAATTGAAAGCCTGATACTTACACCGATATGCAACCATTCACTGTTTTCACGATCAATGATTTTCAGGCCGGACAGTGTTCTGAAAATTAAGGTTAACAATCCTGAAAACAGTCTTCCTATTTTCAGCTGTGACGGAGAAAGGGAAATTGCAATGAATAAAAACAGTATCCTTACCGTCACAAGAAGTGAAAAATACGCAAAGATCATCAGAATAAAATCAGACAGCTTTGCGGATATACTTTCACATAAGCTTATTGAGAGATATGTCCGTGAAAAAGGAGGTAAAGAATGAAAAAGAACAGACACGAAGCCATCCTCAATCTGATATCACAGCAGGATATCGGGACACAGGAGGAGCTTATGCAAAAGCTCAATGATATGGGCTATAAGGTTACGCAGGCAACCGTTTCACGAGATATAAAATATCTCAAGCTTATTAAAACTCCCGTATCCTCAGGTCAGTACAAGTACTCTTATGTAAACAGTGACGGAGAAGATTTTTCAGGAAAGTATTATTCAATTCTTTCTCATTCTGTCACTTCCGTTGACTATGCAGGACATATGGCAGTTGTAAAATGCTTTGCAGGCATGGCTAATGCTGCTTGTGCCGCTATGGATAATCTTGATATTGATAATGTTGTCGGCACGCTTGCAGGTGACGATACAATATTTGTTCTCTGCCGTGATGAGCAGAGTGCCTGTGATTTCAAGCAGTATATTGAAAAAATTGCAGGTAAAAAATAAGTGAAAATAAAAGGAATTACAGCACTATGTTATCTGAATTGAAAATTGAAAATGTTGCTGTTATTGAAAAGGCTGAAATAAATTACGAAAATGGTCTGAACATTATGACCGGTGAAACCGGTGCAGGTAAGTCCATTGTGATTGATGCGATTAATGCCGTTCTTGGTGAACGCACCTCAAAGGATATTGTGCGAACAGGTACGCCGGGTGCAAGAATTACCGCTTGCTTTGAAAATGTTTCTTCGGCGGCAAGCAAGGCGCTTGCAGAGCTTGAAATTGAGCAGGAGAGTGACGGAAGCCTCATCATTACCCGTACGATTACAGCTGACGGAAGAAGCAGCTGCCGCATAAACGGACAGCCTGTTACAGTTTCAATGCTTCGTTCCGTTGGTCGTGAGCTTATCACTATCTGCGGTCAGCACGACAGTCAGCATTTGCTTCAAAAGGAAACACATATTGAATATATAGATTTTCTTGCTGATATTGCTGATATTCTTTTTGAATACAAAGAGGTCTATTCTGCTGTTGTAAAGAAGAAAAAGGAGCTCAAGGCTTTTCTTAAAACGTTAAGTGATAAAGAAGAAAGAAGGGAATATCTTTCTTACCGAATCAATGAGATTGAGGATGCAAAAATTGTTCCGGGAGAAAAAGCAAGGCTTCTTGAGGACAAAAAGAAAATTCAGGACAGAGAGAAGCTTGCCAAGGCTCTTTACGGAGCGGCCCTTGCGATAAGCGGTGATGAAAACACTGCCGGATGCTCCCAGTCTCTATATGCTCTTGAAGGTTTTCTTTCACAGCTTTCAGAATATAACAGTGAATTTGACAGTTATTCAAAAAGCATTGAAAAGCTTAAATATCTTATTGATGACTGTTCAGCGCTTATAAATAAAGAGATTTCAGCTATAGAAGGTGATGAGCTTGATGTCAACTTCATTGAGGAGAGACTTGACATCCTTTATCGCATTTTAAAAAAATACGGTGATACGGAAGAAGAAATTCTCGCAAATCTTGAAAAATACAAGGCCGAGCTTGAAATCATTGAGTCAAGTGACGAAAGAAAAGAAGAGCTTGAAAATGAGATTTATGACCTTAGCGAGAAGCTGTTTGATCTTGCCGAAGAAATTTCAGATAAAAGAAAGGCGGCAGCTCTTTCCTTTGAAGAGGATGTAATGGCTGAGCTGAGCTATCTTGATATGCCTTCTGCCGTTTTCAAGGTCAGCTTTACCCATACTGCGGCAACATCGAGTGGTATTGATGAGGTTGAATTTCTGATAAGTGCCAACAAAGGTCAGGAGCCAAAGCCTCTTTCAAAGATCGCCTCAGGTGGTGAGCTTTCGAGAATCATGCTTGCCATTAAGTGTGTGCTTTCAGATCTTGAAACAGCTGATACAATGATTTTTGATGAAATTGATACAGGTGTAAGCGGAAGAGCCGCTCACAAAATTGCCTATAAGCTAAAAAGAGTATCCGAAAAAAGACAGACCGTCTGTGTTACTCACCTTGCTCAGATTGCTGCTGCGTCGGATAATCATCTTTTCATCGAAAAGCTTTCCGATGACGGCAAAACCTTTACAAGGGTAAGAAAACTTATTGACGATGAGCGTATTTATGAAATTGCAAGGATAATCGGCGGTGATGTCATAACAAAATCAACGGTTATGTCAGCTTGTGAGCTTATAGATTTTGCAAATACACCTTGACAGAAAAGTTTTTAAAAGGTATTATATATTGAAAAAATTGAAAGGAATTGAAAATAATATGCAGATATATGAAGAACTTGTTGCAAGAGGACTTATTGCACAGGTAACAGATGAAGAAAGAATCAGAGACCTTATCAACAACGGTAAGGCTGTATTTTACATTGGTTTCGATCCTACCGCTGACTCACTTCACGTTGGTCACTTTATGGCTCTTTGCCTTATGAAGAGACTTCAGATGGCAGGTAACAAGCCTGTTGCTCTTATCGGTGGCGGCACTGCTATGATCGGTGACCCTTCAGGCAGAAGTGATATGCGTCAGATGATGACAACAGAAACAATCGAGCATAACTGCGAATGCTTCAAAAAGCAGATGAGCAGATTTATTGACTTCTCTGAAGGCAAGGCTATTATGGTAAATAATGCTGACTGGCTTCTCAAGCTCAACTACATTGATGTGCTTCGTGAGGTTGGCGCTTGCTTTAGTGTTAACAGAATGCTTTCAGCGGAGTGCTATAAGCAGAGAATGGAAAAGGGCCTCTCCTTCCTTGAGTTTAACTATATGATCATGCAGAGCTACGACTTCTATGTGCTTTATCAGAAGTACGGCTGTAACCTTCAGTTTGGTGGCGACGACCAGTGGAGCAATATGCTCGGCGGTACTGAGCTTATCAGAAGAAAGCTCGGTGAGGACGCTGCAGCTATGACAATCACTCTTCTTCTTAACTCAGAGGGCAAGAAGATGGGTAAAACTCAGTCAGGTGCAGTATGGCTTGATCCTAATAAGACAAGTCCCTTTGACTTCTATCAGTACTGGAGAAACGTTGACGATGCTGACGTTCTTAAGTGCATCAGAATGCTTACATTCCTTCCTCTTGAGGAAATCGAAAAGATGGATTCATGGCAGGGTAGTGAGCTTAACAAGGCTAAGGAAATCCTTGCTTATGAGCTTACAAAGCTTGTTCACGGTGAAGATGAGGCAGATAAGGCTCAGGAAGGTGCAAGAGCGCTCTTCTCAGGAGCAGGTAATACTGAAAATATGCCTACAACCACACTTACTGATGCGGATTTCACTGGCGGTGCAATCGGTCTTATCGATATGATGCTTAAGGCTGAAATCATCAAGTCACGCGGTGAAGGCAGAAGACTTATTGAACAGGGCGGCGTAGCTGTTGACGACGAAAAAGCAAAGACTGCTTTTGATACAATTAACAGGGATGCCTTCTCAAAGGGTCATGTAATTGTGAAAAAGGGTAAGAAGGTATTTGTAAAGTTTGTAATTGAATAAAATTTATAGCCGACATATTACAAGTGTCGGCTATTTTTAAAAAAGGAGAATAGAAAAATGAAGAATTATCCCAATCCTTTTATAACTGAAAGAGCAGATCCGTATGTAACAAAAGGCAGTGACGGATTTTACTATTTCACTGCTTCCTATCCTGCTTTTCATGATGAGTTTCACGGATATGACAGAATCGTATTAAGAAGAAGTGAAACAGTTATCGGCTTGAAGGACGCCGAGGAGGTAACTGTATGGAAGGCTCATGACGAAGGAATTATGGCTAAACACATATGGGCTCCCGAAATTCATGAAATTAAAGGAAAGTGGTATATCTTTTTTGCCGCAGGGGACAGTGATGATAAATGGAGAATACGTCCTTATGCTCTTGAGTGCAACGGAAAAAATCCGATAAACGATAGCTGGACAGAAAAAGGAAGGGTACAGGCACTGAAAGAAGACAAGGTTTCATTTAACAGCTTTTCTCTTGATATGACGTATTTTGAGCATAAGGGAAAGCATTACCTTATCTGGGCAGAAATTATAGGTGCATCATCTCTTTTTATGGCTGAAATCAATCCTGAGTGTCCGTGGAAGCTTACTTCAATGCCTGTTCTTTTAAGTAAACCTGAATTTGATTGGGAAAAGGTGCGTTTTCATGTAAATGAGGGCGCAAGCGTACTTAAGGGTGAAGATAAAATATTCATATTCTTCTCTGCTTCGGGTACAGGTGCAGAATACTGCATGGGTTATCTTTGGGCGGAAAATGATAGCGAACTTATGAATCCTGATTCGTGGAAAAAAACAACTTCACCTGTACTTTCGACAAACGACCTTGATGGCGAGGTAGGTCCCGGTCACAATAGCTTTGTTTATGATGAAGAGGATAATCTTCTTCTTGTTTATCACGCAAGGCCGGAAAGTCATCTTACAAAGAAATGCGGAACTTACGACGATGAATCACTTTACGATCCTTGCCGTCACGCCAGAATCCGTCAGGTAAAGTTTGATGAAAAAGGTTTTCCTGTGGTATGAATTAAAAAAATCCCTTGATTTATTCAAAACTAAGTGTATAATAATATTTGAAGAAATACAAAAACAAAGGAGAGTTTAATTATGTCAGAAAACGTAACAATTTTTGATCATCCTCTTATTCAGCACAAGCTTTCAATTCTTCGCAACAAGAACACATCTTCAAAGGATTTCAGAGCCCTCGTACATGAGATTTCAATGCTTATGTGCTACGAAGCTACAAGAGATCTTCCTTTAGAGGATGTTGAAATTGAAACCCCTATCTGTAAGACAACCGTAAAGCATATTTCAGGCAAGAAGCTTGCAATTGTTCCTATTCTTCGTGCAGGTCTCGGTATGGTTGAAGCAATCAGCTCACTTATTCCTTCTGCAAGAATCGGTCACATCGGTCTTTACCGTGATGAGGAAACACTCAAGCCTGTTGAGTATTACTGTAAGCTTCCTAAGGATATTTCCGAAAGAGATGTAATCGTTGTTGATCCGATGCTTGCAACAGGCGGTTCTGCAATTGATGCTGTTTCACAGATCAAGCTTCGTAATCCCCGTTCAATCCGTTTTATGGGAATCATCGCTGCTCCCGAAGGAATCAAGGCATTCACAGAAGCTCATCCTGATGTTCATGTTTACTGTGCCGCTCTTGATGAGAAGCTCAATGAGGTAGGCTACATTGTTCCCGGTCTCGGTGATGCAGGTGACAGAATTTTCGGTACAAAATAACTTTTAACTGTAAGTCGGTCAAAGCTGCTTTGATCGACTTTTTTTATGTCTGTATTATTTTTTAAAAAAATACACTTTAAAGTGATAAAATTAATGAAAAACTATTGACAAAAATATAAGTTGATGATAAAATGTTTCCCAATATTAGTAAATGCGTTGACGAAATTATGATTTGTCTGTCGTGCTTTCAGAGAGTCGGTGGCTGGTGGAAACCGACACACAATGACATATCAGTCTCATTTCCGAGCAGGGTTGCTGAAGGCTTCGGTTGAGTAGGTGACCACGGATGCCCCGTTATCATGGCTGAAAGCTTGTCTGAGCTTTAAAAGTGACTGCCAAAGGCAGTAAACAAGGTGGTACCGCGGAATTTTCGTCCTTGAAATTACAGGTGTAGTTTCAAGGGCGCTGTTTTTTTGTTAAAGGTATTTATAGTGATTAAAATTTTCCCGAAAAGGAGTCAGTGACATGAAAAGAATTTCCATTGCAGACATTACACTTAAAAAACTTTCAGAGGACAGAGCTGTGTCCTTACTTTTCCGTGAAAAGGCGGCTATTGCTAATTGTGCCGATACAATCGGTGCTGACGCAATTGAATTACCTGCAGTAAAGTCTGTTCGTGAGGATTCAATTATTTATAAGACTATGGCTAAAAATGTA
>JAZKYQ010000048.1:0-8561 GCA_045612205.1 Acutalibacteraceae bacterium
CATAGTCAATATCCTGAGCTACGCCGTTTTCACGGTCTGCCTCTGCCATAATCTTTCCGTTTTTATATCTCATTACCTCAACATTGACACCCTCATAGCAGGCGTATGAGTAGCCGTAATAAGACCAGAGGAAAGCACAGATTTTTGTTTCCTTGCCTGCTTGCTTAAGCACGCTGAAGGAGTCTGCAGTGAACTCAACAACCTCACCGGGTCCGAGCTCCTTATAGTCGGCATAGCCTAACTTCTTGTAAGCAAAATCCTCAAAGGAAACGCAGTAGCCCTCATCGTTGTGACCGATTAAAACGGGAATTCTTCCCAATCTGTCACGGGCAGCAATGATTCTGCCGTCGTTGGTGAGAATGAGAATTGATGCCGTTCCGTCAATAAGGCTCTGAGCATAAGAGATACCCTCGGCAAAGCTGTCCTTCTGGTTAATCATTGCCGCAACAAGCTCTGTTGAGTTGATACCCTCATTGGTCATTGCACCGAAGTGACCGCCGTTTGTGAAAAGGAAGTCCTCAACAAGCTTTTCCTTGTTATTGATAAGACCGATAATGCAAATGGCATAAAGTCCGAGCTTTGAACGGACAAGCAAGGGCTGTGCATCAGAATCACTGATGCACCCGATTGCCGCTGTACCTCTCATCATGTTTGAAATATTTTCAAACTTTGTTCTGAAAGGTGAATTTTCTATTTTGTGAATTTTTCTTTGTAAACCTTTTTTCTCGTCATATGCAGCCATACCACCGCGACGGGTGCCAAGGTGAGAGTGATAGTCAGTGCCGAAGAATACGTCAAGAACAGTATCATTCTTGCTGACCGCGCCAAAAAAACCACCCATTTAATTGCTCCTTATACAGTTGAAACTTATGCGAAGAAAAGCTCTGAAAGTGTCATGGGATCGATGTACTTGCCATCCTTGTAAACACGCATGTTACCTGATGCGATTTCGTCGATGAGCATTACATTGCCTTCGGGATCGTAACCGAATTCAAATTTGATATCGTAAAGAACAAGGCCCTTTTCCTTAAGATCGTCAGCAACGATCTGTGTGATCTTCTGAGTCATTTCCTTGATGTCATCGTACTGCTTGTCTGTCATAACGCCAAGAGCAACAAGAGCATCCTTGATTACAAGGGGATCGCCCTTTTCGTCGTTCTTGAAGGTCATTTCAACATATGCGGGAAGGTCTGCACCGTCTTCAATATAATCACCGTAACGACGGATGAAGCTGCCTACTGCCTTATGACGGCAGATAACCTCAAGACCGTGACCGAATACCTTTGCAGGGAGAACCTCCATAGTTGTATCCTCAAGGTTAGCGTTTACATAGTGAGTCTTGATGCCTGCTGCGTTAACCTTTTCAAAGAAGTAGATTGACATACGAAGGTTAACATCACCAACACCGTCAATTGTAAGGCCTACTGCGTTTTCACCGGGATCAAAAACGCCGTCTTTACCTGTGCAGTCATCCTTGAACTTAAGAAGGCAGTTGCCGTTCTCGAGCTTGTATACGTCCTTTGTTTTACCTGTGTAGATCTTTTCCATTTTAATTTACCTCCGAATAAAATATTAATTAAATTATTTTTTTAAAATTAAGTGTGTGGTTGTATAGTGAGTAGTGAGTAGTAAGTAGTGAGTAGTAAGTAGTGAGTAGTAAGGATTTTATTATGAATTTTCCTTACTCAATCTGATGCCGAAGGCATCCCTGACTACTGACTACTTAAAAATTGTACTCTGCTTCAGCCTTTGCGTTCTTTTCAAGAACTGCCTTTGTGTCAGCCCTTCTCTTTGCGTCAAGCTTTTCTGCAAGGCCTTCATCGCTTACAGCGAGAATCTCAATAGACAACAAGGCGGCATTGACAGCACCGTCAATAGCAACTGTAGCAACAGGGATACCGGAAGGCATCTGTACAGTTGAAAGAAGGGCATCAATACCGTCAAGATATTTTGATTTCATAGGGATACCGATAACGGGAAGAGTTGTGTTAGCGGCAATTGCACCTGCGAGATGTGCAGCCATACCTGCAGCGGCAATAATACAGCCGAAGCCGTTCTTTCTTGCGTTTACAGAGAAGTCTCTTGCTTCTTCGGGAGTGCGGTGAGCAGAGAAAATGTGAAGCTCAAAGGGCACACCGAACTGCTTGAGAGTATCAGCTGCTTTTGAAACAACAGGTAAATCGCTGTCGCTTCCCATAATGATTGCTACTTTTTTCATTGTGAAACCTCCTTTTAGGTCAATGAGTATCGTTTGCATTGTAATCAGCCGTGTAAAACAAAAACCGGGCACACTTACAAAAAGGAGATTGATCTCCTCTGCAAGAAGCCCAGACGGTCGACTGAATATTAAAATTCCCTGATCCGTGTGGTGCTCCACTTATCCGTCAGTTTCAAGGAATCTGCCGTAAAACATCATAATTTTAACAGCAAAATTACTATCAAAGTATAGCACAAAGCACACCCTTATGTCAATGAAAAAAGATGCTGAAAAGTTTTTTTGACAATAAGGACAAAGAAAAGAGTAAAAGGCATAATTTAGTTGTAAATTTTGACTTTTTTTCTCTTTGTTGACAATATAAAGCTACCTTGATATAATTGAAAAAAAGCAAAAAAAGGAGAACACATATGAACAAATCGGTGTGTATTATTTTAATTGTTGTCGGCGTAATTCTCGTTGTTGTGGGAGCCGTCTCTCTGGTGAAGGATATCTACGGCTTTGACGGCAAGGACTACACTATTCCCGAAATTGATCTGAGCGCAATGCCCGAGGAATATAAGGGCACAGACCTTGAATATCTCTATGAGCTTTCCGTGGTGGACAACTCAAGGGACTATATGGCACATCCCGACAGCGTGCTTCTTAAAAACGGCAACATTCTCACCCTCTACCCTGCAGGTCACGGCAGAGGTGCCGTGCAGAACAAGATAAGCACCGACGGCGGTAAAACCTGGTCAGAGGAGCTTTCCGACACACCTGCAAGCTGGGAAAAATCCCTTGAAACTCCCACAGTTTACCGACTGACCTTCACCGACAGAAAAACACCCGACAAGCTCATTATGATTTCCGCTAATTCAAAGTGGGTGGATATGGACACACCCGGCGGCTTCAACTGCTCTGTCTCCACCGATGAAGGTGAAACCTGGACAGAATTTGAACGCTTCTACGATTATGAAAGCGGCTATAATCTCACACCCATTGTTGCGATGTCAAGCCTTACTCAGCTTAAGGAAAACGGCGAATTTGTTGACAAGTGGATGGGACTTTTCCACGACTACGATTTTTATAACTACAAGACTATTCTCACCTTTGATGAAAACGGAAATCCTCAGTGGAGCGAGCCTGAAAAATACTTGTCTGCCTACAGAGAAATCGAACAAAGCTCCTGCATGTGCGAGGTTGAGGTTATCCGCTCGGATATGGGCAAGGGCGACGAGCTTTGTCTCATCACAAGAAGCAACAGCAAGAAAATAAACTCCCTTATCTCATTTTCGCAGGACGAAGGCAAGACCTGGAGTGAGCCCGTTGAAGCCCCTGCGGCACTCAACGGTGAAAGACACAAGGCAGAGTACACTCCCGACGGCAGACTCTTTATCACCTTCCGTTCAATTGAAAGAGGCAAAAAGGCTCTCAGAAACGCAACGCTTGCCGATTCACGCGGATGGGTCAGCGAAGGACTTGTTGCATGGGTAGGTACGTATGAGGATCTGAAAAACGGCACCGAGGGTCAGTACAGAATCAAGCTTGCCCACATTTACAAGGACAGTCAGAAGTCCCCCACCTACCGGGCAAATGCCGACACGGGCTACTGCGGAAATGTTGTACTCCCCGACGGCACAATTATGACATCAAGCTACGGCAAGTATAATCCGAATGATAAAACCTCCGACGGTAAAGCACTTAAAACAAGCATCTGCTCAAAGCTGATACGACTTGAGGATACGGACAGAATTGTCGAGGATATGATGAGTAAGTAGTAAGTAGTAAGTAGTAAGTAGTAAGTAGTAAGTAGTAAGTAGTAAGTAGTGAGTAGTGAGGGTTGTCGCTTCGCCACAATAAAATTGACAAGAACAAAACATAAAGACAGGCACCCCGTAAAAAGGGTGCCTTTTTCTGTCTTATTAAGATACTTTATACGCCGTCAGGCGCTACTTACTACTTACTACTCACTACTTTAGCTTATAACGTACGTCACGCCCTTCTCCGTCTTGAAGCTTGTCACGCCGTTTTCAAAGGAGGTTTCGATCTCCTTGCCGTCTTCGGTTTCAACAAGGATAACCTTGCCGTCATAAGAAAGTGAGCAGTCGTTTCCGAGAAGGGATTTAATCTTACCCTTTCTGAGCTTACCCTCATTCCACTGCATATCAACCTCAAAGCCGCCTCTTGCACAGATGCCCTTGATTTCGCCGACCTTCCATGAATCGGGAAGTGCGGGAAGAAGCTGAATGAAGCCGAGATGGCTCTGAAGAAGCATTTCACACACACCTGCGGTGAAACCGAAGTTACCGTCAATCTGGAAGGGAGGATGTGTGCCGAAAAGGTTCTTGAGAATAGCCTTTCTGATAATATTTGTGATAATTGTTTCGCAGTCATTGCCCTGATGAAGTCTTGCATAGGAAAGAAGTCTTACCGCAAGGCCCCAGCCCGTGCTCTTTACACCTCTGTCCTTTAGAGAGGTAAGAGCTGCGTTCTTTATCTTTTCATCGTTTGTATCAATCTGTCTGAAGGGATAAAGAGTAAGAAGGTGGGAAAGGTGGCGGTGCTTACGCTGAACATCGAGGTTATAAAAGCCTCTGAAGCGGAAGGAGTCCTCCTCGTACCATTCCTTGATCTGTCCCCATTTGCCGATATTTACAGGCTTGAGAAGTCCGATCTGCTGTCTGATTCTGTCGATGACCTGCTTGTTGATATCCTCCCCGAAGCCCTTCTTTTCAAGCTCCTCAGCTGCCATAAGCACATCCTCAAAAAGGTTATAGATGATGCTCTGATCATAAGTATTGCCCTGAGAAACGGGGCCGTGCTCGGGTGAATAACCCGGTGAGCAGACAAGTCTGCCTGTATTTTTATCCTCGTGAAGAAGCTGAGTCCACATAAGAGCACACTCCTCCATTGCAGGATAAATATCCTTTCTGAGCTTTTCAACGTCACCGGTGAAAAGGTAATAATCAAAGCAGTTCTGCAATGCCCATGCACCGTTTGTGGGTGCCCAGCCCCAACGCCAGGAGAAGCCGGGTCCGACAAAGCCAAGAGGTGTTACCATTGTATGTATCATCCAGCCTGTAGGCTTGTTGTAATCGACCTCATCACCGTTGAATTCACCGATACCCACGCTCTTAGCCGCAACAATTCTGCCGGGCTTACGAAGGGAATTCACAAAGTCAATATAAGGAAGTGCAGTTTCGGAAAGGTTGGCAACATAAGCAGGCCAGTAATTCATCTGCACGTTTACGTTGAAGTGGTAATCACAGCACCATGGTGGGTCATTTTTAGCATTCCAGATACCCTGAAGGTTTGCAGGAAGCGAACCGTCACGGGAGGATGCAATGAGAAGATATCTGCCGTACTGGAAGAGAGTTGTGATAAGGTTGCGTCTGTATTCGCCCTTTTTCTCAAAGCGGCTGAGCATATAATCTGTGGGAACAACGGTTTCCGCCTGTTCACCGAGGTTGAAGCTCACTCTTTCATAAAGAGCCTTGTAATCCTCGATGTGAGCCTTGTAAAGAGCTGAGAAGCTCTTATCCTTTGATTTTTCAACCGTTGCAAGCGCCTTATCAAGAGGATTGCTTCCGTCGGAGAAAACAGGGAAAGCATTCACATAGTCCGTTGCAAGAGAAGCAATGACAACAAAGCTCTTTACATCCTTGAGAACAATTCTGCCCTCTTTTGCGTAAACCTCGCCGCCATTGGGAATAAAGGTAAGTGCGGCGGCATATTTCATTGCGTTCTTTTCATCTCCTGCAGGAGCATCAACGCCCTTGTTTGCCATAACCGTGCCTTCAAGAGTGAGAGTATCGCCCTCAGCGGTGATTTTTCCGCCCGTCTGCTCAGGAACAACATAAGCCGTTGCAGAGAAGGTGGGAGGCTCGGGGATTTCCTCCTCGTCACCCTTGAGCTTATGCTCACATTCAAACTTACCGACAAAAATATTATCGGGATAAGAAACAAAATAGTGACGGGTGTAGGTCACGTTTTCTCTCTGATATGAAACCATTGCGGAAGCTGTGTCAAGGTCAAGGTCACGGATGTACTTATCTGTTTCCTCACCGTGGCTGAACTGAATGTAAAGGTTCATAAAGCTCTGATAAGCACCAAAGCCCGTCATATCACCCTCAAGACCTGTCATTGCCTTTGTGGCTGCAGAAACATCACCCTTGTCAAGAAGCTCCTGAATTTTTCTGAGTGTCTGCCCCCTGTCGGCATTCTTAACACCGTCGGTAAAGCCCTTGGCATCCTTTCCGCCTGACCAGAGAGTCTTTTCATTGAAGTGGATAAGCTCGCAGGCCTTTCCGCCGAAAACCTTGGCACCGATTTTGCCGTTACCTAAAGGAAGTGCCTGATTTTCCCAGCCGAGATAGCTCATATGGGCAGGCTCTTTATAACATAAAAACATAGCATTTTTCTCCTGTAAAAATTATTATCAGATAATATTATATATTTTTACTTCTGATTAGTCAAGAAGGTAAAAAATATGAACAAAAAAATTGATTTTTCCTGATTGTTGTGGTAATATATATAATGTATGTTTAAATCTATGGCAAGAAACTATAAAAAAGGAGGCTCTTCATGGATTTCAATTACCTTGTACGCATCGACACAAAGCAGAAAATTGACGGAGATGAGGAGAATCTCCAGGTAATCACTCACGCTTGTTTCAGCGGAAACAGAGACGATTACACCATCATTTACACTGAACAAAACAGTGAAAGCGGAGAAAGCAAAACGGAGCTTCGATGCGAAAACAGCGAAAAGATAACTGTCCTTCGCTACGGTGACGCGATGGCATCAAACCTCGTCCTTGAAAAAGGCAAAAGGCACATCTCCTGTCACAACACTCCCTACGGCACCTTCTCCATGGGAATCACTGCCATTGAAATCGACTCGGATTTAGACGAAAACGGAGGCACACTCCATTTCAGATATGCCACGGACATTGAAAACGCCCCTCTCGGGGAGATCGTTTTTGATTTCAGGCTTAAACCGAAAAAATCAAAGACGCCAACAGAAAGGAACTGAAAAAAATGTCAAGAACAACAGTCAAAGCACAAAATCAGATAAGAGCTCTTATCTCCGAAGCAATAAAAAAGGCACAGGCAGCTTCACTTCTTCCCGAAGCTGAAGCAGCAGCATTTTCCGTTGAGGTCCCTGCAGACAGAAACAACGGTGACTACTCAACAAATGCCGCAATGGTAAACGCAAGAGCCTTCCGCCTCCCTCCGAGAAAGATTGCAGAAGTAATCGTTCAGCACGCTGAGCTTGCAGACACCTACTTTGAGAAAATCGAAATTGCAGGCCCCGGCTTCATCAACTTCTTCCTTTCCGATGATTATTACGCAGACATTCTTTTTGAAATCGGCGAAGACGGAGAAAACTACGGCAGAAGCGATTACGGCAAGGGAAAGAGCATCAACGTTGAATTCGTTTCCGCTAACCCCACCGGCCCCATGCACATGGGTAATGCAAGAGGCGGTGCTCTCGGTGACTGCCTTGCAGCAGTTCTCGATTACGCAGGCTACGAGGTAAAAAGAGAATTCTACGTAAACGATGCAGGTAACCAGATTGACAAATTCTCACTTTCACTTGATATAAGATACCGTCAGCTCTGCGGTGAGGAAATCGAGCTTCCCGAGGACAGCTACCACGGTGAGGACATTGTTGAAAGAGCTCAGCAGTTCAAGGACATCCACGGTGATTCCTTCATGGCAAAAAGCGAGGAGGAAAGAAGAAAGGCACTTGTTGAATTTGCCCTTCCTCTCAACCTTGAAAATATGAGAAACGCCATGGAAAAATACCGCATTGACTATGATCTCTGGTTCAGCGAGCTCACCCTTCACAACGGCGGCGAGCTTAAGGAAACAATCGACATTCTTACCGAAAGAGGCTACACCTACGAAAAGGACGGTGCTCTCTGGTACAAAAATAAGGAAATCCAGACAGAGATGCTTCTTTCCCAGGGCAAGACTCAGGAATACATTGACAAGCTTGAGCTTAAGGATGACGTTCTCATCAGAGCAAACGGCAACCCCACCTACTTTGCCGCTGACATTGCTTACCACAGAAACAAGCTTGAAAAAAGAGGCTTTGACAAGGCTATTGACGTATGGGGCGCTGACCACCACGGCCACGTTGCACGAATGAAGGGTGCAATGAAGGCTGTAGGCATTGATCCCGACAGACTCGACATTCTTCTTATGCAGTTCGTTCGTCTCGTGCGTGACGGTGAGGTTGTAAGAATGAGTAAGCGTACCGGTAAGGCAATCACCCTTGTTGACCTTCTCAATGAGGTGCCCATCGATGCAGTACGCTTCCTTTTCAATATGAGAGAGCCCGGCTCACTTATGGACTT
>JAZKYQ010000049.1:0-1816 GCA_045612205.1 Acutalibacteraceae bacterium
GGAATTAAGGACGAAATGATTATGACAGCAATCGGTATCAAGGTGTGTGGCTACAACTACTTCAAAGCTGTCACCCCACATTTGCTCCGCAAACTTCATTCCGATTTCGTGTGCAACTTCGGGCGTAACTTCACCCGGTGCAAAAGATTGATAACCGTGAAAAGCCAATATACCGTTTTTCTTGCCGTATTCTTTTTTTGTTTCCTGCATCTGTTCATAAGCAGAGGCAGGAGTGCAGTTAAGAGCATTAACAAAAAGTTTCTGTTCTGTCTTCGTTGACCTTGTGGCATAGTCGAGTACATCTTTTAAATCTTCTTTGTTTTTAAGAGAAGTCTTTTCAATGTTTGCAGCGTAGTTAATCACATGGTCGAGCCTGTTATCAACTTTCCAAAGACTAACCGTTGCCAACTCAGTACCTCTTTGCTTCGTAATGTTCACGGATGAACTTTTCAACTTCTCCTAATTTTACCAGCTCTGTATTTAAGTCAGGTACATTTAAAATTCCGTTTGTATTTACATAAAACAAAATCTGATTGATGTTGTTGCCGACCGCTCTGACTTCACGAATGAGTTTTTTATAATCCACAGGCGGAGCCTGCGGCGGTACATAGCCTTCAAGTAAAAGACGAATGAGCCTTCCTTTCTTCAGATTTGTTTTTTCACAAAGGTTACAAAGGTTTTCATATTCTTTTTCATTGAAATAAATTAAAAGCGATATGGGTCTGCTTCGCACGGTATCAACCCCTTTCTTTTAAAAATTGCAACGGCAACTGCTCCTGCAATGTTTAAAGTTATACCGAGCAGAAGGAGACAAACGTATGCTGCTGTGCTCATCGGTATCGCCTCCTTTCATTGGGGTCTTTTAGGGGTTACCCCCTAAACAAGCGGATTTGAATATTCAAATCCATTGCTTGTTAATACTAATGCCATCAATTTTGCTGTTTTAATAGAGCTCGTCTATGAGGCATTCCTCGTAATCGTCCATAGGACAATTTTCACAATCCGCATCACACGCAATCGTGTTATGTTCGCCTTCGGTGAAGGCTTTGATGAGCGTAGCTTCGTCGCCCATACACTTTGTAAGCAGGTCAGTGTTCTCGACGATGTCCTTGACTTTTCTTTCAGCTTCCTTGTCGGAGCGAGCCATAACCTTCATATCAATACTGCTGACCTGCATTACAACAACCTTGTACTCTTTCATTTTCATCACCTCCTTATCTGCTCAGATCTTTTTCGGGATTGAAACGAACAGCATTGATTTCTCCGCCTGCGGAATAAAATCTTTCGGGAAGCTTAAATTCTTTTTTTGTTTCTGCAGCTTCTTCTTCAGTGAGGCTTATAAACTCATCACCGTTCGTACCGCAAACGAAACAAGTGCCTGCGATTATGTCAACAACTCTTCCTTCCTCGTCACGCATTGCTCGGCAAAAATCCAAGCCGTCATTCTTTCCGTCACGGTTGTGAATGACAACTCTGCTGTCAAGCTGATAAACATCAATGCCGCCACCGACAATTTCTTTCATAGCTTCGTAGGTGGAATCAATCTCTGTAACCTTTGCAACCTTGCCCGGCTCCAAAAGAACAACTTTGATTTTTTCCTGCGGCTCAACTTCTTCCGCATCAAAATTGATTTCAGAAAAATCATCGGCATCAAGAATGTAATCACCCTTGTACCAATTTTCTGTTGCGATGTGCTGTGCTTCTTCCAAGCTGTTTGCTTCCACATACACATCCTTTTTCAATTTTTCGGTAATCGTTACCTTGTACTCACTCATAAAGCATCAGTCCTTTCATAAGAATTTTTATTTTCATTTAT
>JAZKYQ010000050.1:0-18926 GCA_045612205.1 Acutalibacteraceae bacterium
ACTTTCTACTTTCTACTACAGGGACGCCACCTGGGGCGTCCCCTACTGCACCGCTTGCGGTGCCCTTGGCCCTTTTATTTCGGTGCCTTGATCTTATTAAGCTTTGCGTTAAGCTCAAGAAGCTCTTCCTTGGAGTATTTAACCTCCATTGCACCGATAAGGTTTGCAATACGAAGGGGAGTGAAGGCACCTGCCATCTGGAGAAGCTCCTTTGAAGGCTTCATGCCACCGGGAAGTCCGCCGCCTTCCTTCTTTTCGCCCTTTTCGTCATTCTTCTTTGTACCCTTGAACTTCTTGAGAAGTGCAAGGCAGAAGGAAACTGTAACAAGCTTACCCTTGAAGGTCTTGCAGATTGTTGAGAACTTGTCGTTGATGTTGAGATATCCTTCGGGCTCAGTGATGTCAAACCAGTTAAGGATTGCACCCTTCTCTCTGAATACATATTCCTCGTTGATTTTGTCAACCTTGCGGATTGTGCCTTCATCCTTGCAGTCACCTGCAACAGCAGTAAGAACTGTTTCGCCCTCATTGGGAACGTCAAAGTAAAAGAAGTGATCTGCAGCTGTCTTCTTACCGAGAGACTTGCCGTTTGCAAAAAGCTCAACCTCGGGAAGATTTGAGTAAACGGTTACCTTTGTAACTGCTTCAACTCTGTCAATATATCTCTTGCCGCAAAGGTGAACAAAGGGCTCATCGGAAAGCCATGCCTTATAAGCATAGAAGGAGTCCTTCTTGTACTTTCTGTCCATTGTTACAAGACCCTTGTGGTTCTGTCCGTTTTCGCCACCCTCCTGACGTGCGTCAGCACCGAAGTCAAACATATTCCATACGTGAGTTGACCAGATGAACTCTCTTGTGAAGAGCTGCTTGATAAGCTCCTCGTGATAATATGCCTGATATTCCTCTGTGTAGTGGCCCTGTGCAGGCTTTGAGGTGTGCCAGTTGAGAGCTTCACAGCCGTACTCACTGCAGCCGATGGGAGTATCGGGATGGTTCTTGTGGAACTTGTCAAACCAGGGACCGTTCATTGAAGCCTCACCGCCGTACCAGCCGAAATAGTGGTTGTAGGAGATTACGTCGGGAATCTTCACATATTCACTGTCGGGATCGCACATTGTAAGGCAGGCAATTGTGGTAAGTCTTGTCTTGTCCATCTTGTGACAGAGATCGTTGAGGATTCTGTGGTTTTCAATAAGATCGGGATCAGCTGCACCGTGCATTGTAATTTCGTTTGAAAGGCCCCATACAACGATTGAAGCGTGGTTGTAGTTCTGAGTGATGAGCTCCTTCATCTGTGAAATTGTGTTTTCACGGCCTGTTGCCATATGCTGTGAGATGTAGGGGATTTCTGCCCAGATTACCATACCCTTTTCGTCGCAAAGATCATAGAAGTACTGATCGTGCTGATAGTGAGCAAGGCGGATTGTGTTAGCGCCAACCTCACAGATAAGCTCCATATCCTCCTTGTGATGCTCGGGAAGAAGAGCGTTACCGATGCCCCAGCGGTCCTGATGACGTGAAACACCGTGAAGGGGATACTTTTCACCGTTGAGGAAGAAGCCTTCCTTGGCGTCAATCTTGAATGTACGGCAGCCGAAGCGTGCACTTACCTCGTCAAGCACTGTTTCACCGTCAAGAAGCTCTACCTTTGCAGTGTAAAGATAGGGATCCTTTCTGCCGTGCCAGAGGTGAACGTTCTTGATGTCGAAATCCTCATCGTCATCATCAGTTGTCTTTGTTGCAAGAACATTTCCTTCTGCATCAAGGATTGTATAACGGAGCATCTGTCCGTCCTTTTTGTTTGTGATGTAAGCATCGATTTCGATTTCAGCATCCTTGCCCTTGATTTCGGGAGTTACCTTAAGACCGGGTGTGCCGAAATAATCAAGGTCAAAGTGGCTTTCGGGAACGCAGATAAGATTTACGTCACGGTAGATACCGCCGTAGAATGTAAAGTCTGCCATCTGAGGATAAACTCTGTTATTGGGAGCGTTGTCAACATCGATTTCGATTACTGTTTCGTCAGCGATGTGCTTTGTGATGTCAACTCTCCAGGTTGAGTAACCACCGTCGTGGTGCATGAGCTTTTCACCGCCGACAAATACGTCAGCAGAGGAGTTTGCACCGCGGATTTCGAGATAATAGCAGTCGCTTACGGGAAGCTCTGCCTTCTTGAGTGTCTTGGTATAACGGCAGGTGCCTCTGAAATAGTCAGCTCCGCCATCCTGACCGTCAACGGCATTCCAGGAGTGGGGGAGATCAACAGCCACTGCAGCTTCTTCAGGCTTTTTGAAAAGCCAGTCTTTGTTAAGGTTAAGAATTGTTCTCATAGCTTTATTCTCCTTAAAATTTTATCCTTTTAATTATACATTACGGAAATTTCTTTGTCAATCGGCAAAAAATGCAAGAATTTCATCACAGTTATTCATTATAAGCTCTGCGCCTGCTTCAACGAGCTCCTCACGGTCACGGAAGCCCCAGGTAACACCGATACATTTTACTCCCGCATTGTGAGAGGTCTGAACGTCAACCTCACTGTCACCGATATAGATACACTCGTCGGCACTTACACCGAGCTTTTCCATTGCTTTATAAACATTGACGGGAGATGGCTTACGCTCGCTTTCAATGCTCACACCTATTGCTTCATCAATGATGCCCGGAAAATAATCCTGACAAAGCTCATAAACCGCCTGGTGAAGCTTGTTTGAAACAACGGCAGTTTTAATGCCCCTTGCTCTGAGCTTTTCAATCAGCTCAATCACGCCCTCATAGGGTGCAGTCATATCCTGCATATGCTCCAGGTAGTAGCTTCTGAAAACATCAAGGCAAGCTTCGTTTGTCTTCTCGTCGGTATCTTCGGGAGTTGAGCGCTGCATAAGCTTCACAACACCATTGCCGATAAATCTGCGCACTTCCTCAAGGCTTCTTTCGGGAAATGAAAAGGCACGAAGTGCGTGATTGACGGCGGCATGAAGGTCGCCGAGAGTATCAAGAAGTGTGCCGTCAAGGTCAAAAATTACTGCTTTAAATATAGTTATCAGTCCTTTGCTGTTTAGTATAGATCATATAATACAGGGAAAGTGTGAAGAAATCAAGACTTGGAGTAGTAAGTAGTGAGTAGTAAGTAGTAAGGGGTAAACAGGTTGTGCCGTGTCAGCATTGCAGCGTTGTCGCAGCGGCAACGGAGAAACCCCTCAGTCAATGCTGCGCATTGCCAGCTACCCTTTCAAGGGAGCAAAATTCCCCTCCAATGAAAGAGGAGGTGGATTTGCCGAAGGCAAAGACGGAGGGTCCTCGGCCCTTACTACTTACTACTCACTACTTACTACTAAAAAATCCACCGCCCTCAGGCGATGGATTTTTTCTTATCTTACCGGCTCTGTGTGCCAGATGTCTCTTGCGTAGTCAAGGATTGCTCTGTCTGTTGCGAAACGGCCTGCACCTGCAGTGTTGAGAAGGGACATTCTGTTCCATTTCTCTCTGTCACGCCATACCTCGTCAATCATCTTCTGTGCTCTTCTGTAATCAGCAAAGTCAGCAAGAACCATGTAGGGGTCGTGGTGGATGATTGTGTTGCCGATTTCGGGGAACTGCTTTCCGCCGATGCCCTGCTGAATGAATTCGATAACTCTGCGAAGCTCAGCGTTGTTGTTGAAGTAGTTGATGGGATGATATCCGCTGTTCTGAAGCTCATTAACCTCGGGAGTTCTCATACCGAACAGGAACATATTTTCATCGGTAACTGCCTCGTTGATTTCAACGTTTGCACCGTCAAGTGTACCGAGAGTAACTGCACCGTTGATCATAAGCTTCATGTTACCTGTACCGCTTGCCTCTGTACCTGCAAGTGAAATCTGTTCACTGATATCTGCAGCAGGCATAAGCTTTTCAGCCATTGTAACGTTGTAGTCTTCAAGGTAAACAACCTTGAGTCTGCCTCTCATGTCGGGGTCGTTGTTGATAACGTCGGCAAGTGAGCAGATCATCTGGATAATCTTCTTTGCAAGGAAGTAGCCTGAAGCAGCCTTTGCACCGAAGATGTAGGTGTGAGGAACATAATCACCGTCGGGATTGTCCTTGATTTCGAGATATCTTGCGATAATCTGAAGTGCGTTGAGGTGCTGACGCTTGTACTCGTGAAGACGCTTAACCTGAACGTCAAAGATTGAATCGGGATCAAGCTCGATGCCCATTGTTTTCTTGACGTGCTCGGCAAAAGCCTTCTTGTTGTTGTGCTTGATCTGACCGATCTTCTTGAGCACCTTCTTGTCATCGGCAAACTTGCGAAGCTTTGCAAGCTCGTCACCGTTATAGATGAAGCCGTCACCGATAAGCTCTGTGATGTAAGCAGTAAGCTCGGGGTTAGCCTGACAGAGCCAGCGTCTGTGAGCGATACCGTTTGTAACATTCTTGAACTTGTCGGGAGTGAGTCTGTAGTAGGTGTTGAAAAGGCTGTCCTTGAGAATCTGTGAGTGAAGGCCTGAAACGCCGTTTACGCTGTGACAGGTTGCAACACAGAGGTTAGCCATTCTGATTACACCGCCGGAAATAACTGAAAGCTCTTCAACGATGCCTGCATCGTGAGTCTGCTCCCAGATGTGAGCACGGTAGCGGTTGTCAATTTCCTTGACGATTGCATAAATTCTGGGAAGGAGAGTTCTGAAGAGGTCTTCTGACCAGCATTCAAGAGCTTCCTTCATAACTGTGTGGTTAGTGTAAGCTGCAGCCTTTGTAACGATTGCCCATGCCTCGTCCCAGCCGTAACCGCATTCGTCAAGAAGAATACGCATAAGCTCGGGGATTGAAAGAGTGGGATGAGTATCGTTGATGTGGATTGCATTCTTTTCTGCAAAGTTTTCCATTGAGCTTTCGTGACGCAGATGTCTTGCCACGATATCCTGGATTGATGCGGAAACAAGGAAGTACTGCTGCTTGAGACGAAGGCTCTTACCCTCATAGTGATTGTCGGAGGGATAGAGAATCTTGCTGATAACCTCAGCCATTGCCTGCTGCTCAACAGCCTTCATATACTGACCCTGATCGAAGAGCTTCATATCAAGTGAGGGAGCAACGCTCTTCCACAGACGGAGAACGGAAATACCTCTGCCGTCCTTACCGCTTACATACATATCATAGGGCACAGCCATAATTGTCTGTGCGTTTCTGTATTCAACGCTGTGGTAGTGGTTATCCCAGTTATCAATAACCTCGCCGCCGAACTTAACCTCAACGGTATCCTTCTCTTTGGGACGAAGCCATACCTCACCGCCGGGAAGCCAGAAGTCGGGAAGCTCTGTCTGCCAGCCGTCAACAAGCTTCTGCTTGAAGATACCTGCTTCGTAAAGAATGCTGTAGCCCATACCGTAGAAGCCCTGGGTTGCAAGGCCGTCAAGATAGCAAGCAGCAAGTCTGCCTAAGCCGCCGTTACCGAGACCTGCATCGGGCTCGCAGTCATAAAGCTTTTCAAGCTTGATGCCCATATCCTTGAGCGCAGCAGCAAAGGTGCTTGTAAGGTTAAGGTTGTAAAGGTTGTTCTTGAGTGAACGACCCATAAGGAATTCCATGCTCAGATAGTAAATCTTCTTTGAGTCTGCCTTATCTGCATCGGCTCTGAATTCACGAAGACCGTCGTGCATAAGATCCTTGACGATCATGGCAACGCTCTTATAGTACTGTTCGTTTGTTGCCTCCTCGGGATTTACACCGAAATAATGGGAAAGCTTTCCGGTGATTAAATCCTTTGCTTGTTTCTTAGAAAGTGAATAATTCATAAAAACCTCCAATTTTGTCCATAAAAAAGGCTGTATTTTTCATATTGATATGGTTATTTTATACTAAAATCAGCTAAAAATCAACAGTAAGAGAGAAAAAACTCCTTCATTTATTAAAAAAACGTGAAACTTTACTTCATTATTGGCAAAAGGAAACAAAAAACATCCCTGACAATTATATTATAACGCCCAAAGGCTTATGAGAGGCAAAAATTGTTTTCAACAGCGTCTCAACAACTTTTTCAACCCTTTTCAACATCGTAAACCTTAGATTTTACAAGGGTTTTCCACTTTTTCCACATACTTGTTGACATTTTTGTGTGGAAAACTATGTGGAATTTGTTGATAACTACGATATACAAAGAGTACAAAATTTATATTTAAAGTTCTGCAATTTTGATGAATTGCAGAGATTTTTTCCGCCCGGTTTTACGCTTATTTTTTCCATGGTATATATCACTTCGCTTCAAGCAAGAATAAAAATGTAAAAACAGAGAAAGGTGTGTAGATTTTTATATGATAAAAGGAATTAACCGTCAGGTTGTTGAAGTCAAGGACACGGGAAATGAATGCTTTGAAAGAATTCTGTTTTTCATCAAGCCCGAATATGCAGGGCTCAGCGAAGGCAAAATCCGTGAAAGGGCAGGACTTGTTGCAAAAGGCGCAGCTCTTCCTCCTCCGACAAAGATGAAAAAAAGCCGCCTGAACGAAGCGCTTAAAATTACCGTAAGCATTCTTTCAGGCGTTGTAATCGGAGTTGCAATTTCCCTTTTTATCAAATGATAAGGCTCAATCGGCTGAAGCTCTTTTTGAATAGACACAGCCGCAGTAGTTCTGTCTGTACAGCTTGTGCTTTTTGGAAAGCTCGGTGCTTCTCTTGTAGCCCTCTTTCTTTTTAAAATCTGAGGGCAGGTTTTTCACGTCGTACTTTTCCTCAAGCTCAAGGCCGATTTCACGAAGCTTTGCCGCATTTTTCAAGGGACTTATGGAAAGGGTGGTTGTGAAATAATCAAAGCCCTTCTCCTTTGCAAGTGCGGCAGTTTTTTCAAGCCTGAGACGGTAGCAGTCAAAGCATCTTTCACCGCCCTCTCTGAGCTTTTCTCTGCCCTTTGCAAGAGCGTAAAAGCTTTCGGTGTCATTTTCACCTTCAAGCACGGGAATGTCAAGGCCCATCTCCTTTACAAGGCGCCTTAACTCATCGGCACGGCAGGTGTACTCCTCAACAGGATATATATTGGGATTATAAAAGAAAAGAGTTATGTCAAAATGCTCGTGAAGATATTCTATGCAGTAGCTGCTGCAGGGGGCACAGCAGGCGTGAAGAAGCAAGGTAGGTTTTACACCTGCCTTTTTGTTCTGCTCAATTATCTTTTCAAGCTCTTTCTGAAGATTTTCCATAGTATTCTGCCTTTCGGAATTTATATACATATATATTATCACAAAAGCCCTGTTTTCTCAATGCTTATCTTTTAAGTTGTTCTTAATTTTACTGATTATTATAATAATGACAATTTATGAGCATATTTAACTGTTGCATTTTAAATCAAATGGTGTTAAAATGTTAAGCAATTACTTTATCGGTGACAACTCACCTCAGGAGGTATTATTTTGGACGAACTTGAAAAGAAAGAGCTTGAGCAGGACAACAACGGTTCTGCCGAGGAGCTTGTAAAAGAGCTTGAAGAAATACGCGATATGTTCCAGGAAGCCCTTGACACCGCTCAGCAGGAAGCTGAAGGCGAGGTTATTCAGGAGCTTGAGGAATTTTCCGAAGAGGACAGCGATGCGGAAAATGAGGATGCTGCACCTGAGCGTCCGGTCTGCGAATGCTGCGGTGAAAGACCGAGCAGTGCAGAATTCGGTGAGGATTATCCCTACTGCACCGAATGCCGTGAGCTTATGAAGCATTATCCCTTGAGAATCGGCGGCGTTATTGCCGTGCTTATGGTGCTTGTGATTTTTGCTGTTTCTGCTTACACAGGCTACAGCGGACTTGAAAAATCAATCACCGTGCTTGAAGCTCAGGCCTATTCACAGGAAGGCAGAATGCTTTCAACCCTTAACACTCTTTATGATTTCATCGCTGACTACGATCAGGATTCAAAGAAGGTTTCAAAGCTCATCATCGATTCCTTCTGCCGTTCCGGCTACATCAACGATGCGAAAAACTACATCGAAAACACCTACACCAAGGACGAGCTCAACAGCCCCTTCAACAAAAAGTATAAGGCTATTGTTGACGAAACAGAAATCTTCATAGCAACTCAGGAAGCCACTCAGGATATCATTTATAACGCCTTCAGAGGTGCTGACTTTGATTATGAGGAGCTTGCAGCTAAGCTTGACGAGGTAAAGGAAAGCTACATTGACGAAGAAAAGGGCATCAAATACGCTTCCGCTCTTACAGATTTCTATAAGGTAGAGCTTATGGTGCTCAAGAACATGCCTCTCGAAGAGCAGCTTGAATTGCTCAGAAGCATCGAGGAAAATGATAAGAACGGCTTCTATGCATGGATTTACAATCCTCAGCTTTGCGAAATTGCAGCAAAAACTGGCGACAAGGCTCTTGCTGAAGAATATTTCAAAAAGGCAAAAAAGCTCAACTGCGAGGATTCTTCAATTTATAAGGCTTACGCAAGCTATTACCGCTTCCTTGAAGCTCCCGATGCCGACGGAATGATCAGCGTTGCAGAAGAAGCAGAAAAGAGCCTTAGCAAGGGCGACCTTTCCTACTATCCCATTCTCGCAACAGCTTACCTTCTTAAGAACGAAGGCAATCTTGCACTTGAAACAATGCGTGAGTATATGAATTCAAGCAGATACTCCGTCTCTGACTGCAACCTTTATGCCCTTTGTGCACTTTACTGCGGAAACACAGAGACCTATGAGCAGATGAAAACAACACTTGAAAATTCAGGATACACACTCAGCAGTCTCGTTGAGGCTTACAAAAACGATAAAATGACAATCGCAGAGGTTCTTGCAGATATGGGAGGTGACCTGTAATGACAAATTTCTACATTCTTACAAAGCTACTTACCTTCCCCGGCGTTTACGCAAGATGCTTCTGGGAGCAGATTGTCTGCACAATCTGCAAGGTTCCCGTTGAGGACAACAGATACTTAAGAAGTGACGAAATGAGCAGTCACATTGACCACGAGCTTATGCCTACAGCGTCATCAGCCTTTGCAATCTGCTTTGTTCCCGCATTCTTCAATGCAATCGGAGCCTTACTTCTTTCAATCTTCCCCATTGTTTATCTTTTTGTTTACGAAACAACCGACCTTCTTCTTACAATCGTATGTGCTCTTTCTTACTGGTTTGCATGCTCACTTTTCATCAACAGCTACAGCCTTATTGAGGATGCACTTAATATGATTGAAAAGATATATAAGCACGGAAACATCTTCCAGAAGATTATCTATGCTCCCGGTGCAGCATGCCTTTATGTGGGTGCTTATCTTGAAAGATACGGTATCACCTTTATCGCAAGTGTAATCTGCACAATTGCGATGATTGTTGCATTTTAAGAAAGCGTAAAAATTACACACATTCAACATTCAGGGTCACGGAAATTTCTCCGTGACCTTTTGTTTTTTACAAGGCATTGAGTAAAGTGGGAACAAAGTCGGACTTTGTTCCCACTTTGTTGCCACTTTGTTGCCACTTTGTTGCCGCTATAAACCCAGTGTTTATAAGGGTTTTCAGTGTTTTTATGTTATATGTAACAATATTTTTAATAAAAAAGTATAAAAAGTAAGAGAGCATAGAATAAAAAAGTTTATAGAAAACTTTGTTACTTTGTTACGTTCATAAGAACTCGCAATGCGAGTCTCTACAATGCGGACACGGCACAACCTGTCTCTGCTACTCTTGGCTTTCCTACTTGCTACTCACTACTAAAAAAGAGACCGCAGGTGCGATCTCTTTTACAAATTAATATTCGATAGTATATTCTTCGATAACTTCCATTGAAGCTAACGCATTAAGGGTTGCAAGCATCTTGATTGAAATGTTCATATCAAAGCTGTAGTCGAACTTTGAATAGATCATATTGCCTGTAGCTTTGTCGATTTTTGCAGTTGCTGTGCAGTTGTAATATTTAAGCTCTGCGCTCTGGAAACCGGGAGCATTTGCTGCGATATCTTCGATGTTCATTGTCCAGAAGATTGAACCAACGCCTTCACCTGAACGGTAAACGGGATTATCCTGGTCCTTCATCTTGATGTCGATAACATATTCTGTGCCGTTGTCTGTGCAGGTGATTGTATCAACATATTCAACCTTGAGCTTACTTGCAAAGTCTGTTCCGCTTACAGGGTATTTTTCCTTAACCATGTCTGTGCCCTCATATACTTCGGGAGTCATGTTGGGCTTTACAAATTTTGCAATAGCGGTATCGCAAAGTGCCTGAAGCGCTGAAGGAACTTCAAGCTTGATAATTTTCATATCCTGATAGTTTCTGGTTGCTCTTACTGCAGTTGTCTTGATTTTACCTGCGCTTTCGTTGAAAAGAGCAACTATTTCTTCGGGAGTTGAGTATGAGCCTGTGGAGGGAGCTGCTGTTGTATCTGCAGGAGCAGCAGTTGTTGTTTCGGGAGCTGCTGTTACGGGAGCAGAGGTTGTTGCTTCAGCCTGAGCAGTTGTCTGCTGAACTGTTGCGTCGGCAGCTACTGTCTGCTGTGTCTCTCCGGCTGCGGGAGCCTGTGAAATGTTTGTAAGTGAGCCGAGGAAATTACCTGAACCAAAAACAATAATAAGCACAAGTCCTATGCAGATAGCCTTTCTTGTTGATTCTTCAAAGCTTTCCCAGAGTTCTTTCAAATAATCCATATTTTTAAAATCCTTTCTGTTTTGTTATACATTATATTTATGTCATTATATTACATTTTTTATTTTTCTGCAATAAGAAAGGCATAATTATTTTAATTTTTCATTCAATAATATAAAAAAACAATCAGCACAGCTTTAAAAATCCTGAAAAATGAGCTTTTTATATGGAAAAAGCTTAAATGCTGTGCTATAATAAAGTGATATGACGATTTTACATTCCCGAAAGGATAAATTATACAGCGATGAAATTTAAAAAGAAAAAACTTAACAGAATCCCCGATCTGCCGAAGTCAACTCAGTATATCTGGTGGGGATGCAGGCTTGCACTTTTCATCTGGGGTGTGTGGGGGATGCTTCACGGCTACACTTCGGAATTTGTTCAGGCAACCTTTGCGATTATATTTACCCACCTGTGGGATCTTTTTCAGCTTCTCGGCGGAAGGTCATTCATCACAAAGGTGCCTTATTATCTTCAGACAATGCTCAACGTTTTCATTTGTCTTGCCTGCGTTGTAGGAACAACCCTCAACACAAGAACTGACTTTGAAGGCATCGACATTCCCGAGCACATCTTTGCAGGCTACCTTGCAACCACGGGCGCCTTCGTGCTTTCAGGAATTATGCAGGGTGAAAAGCAGCCTATAAAGGTTTCCGTTCAGGCGCTTTTTGCAATGGGCTGCGGAGTTATGCTTCTTGTCGGCTGGGAGTATTACGAATACACCATGGACAGACTTTACGGCTTTGTTATGCAGCACGGACAAAAGCCTTATTCCGAGGGACTTACAGATACAATGGTGGATCTGATGCTCGGCTCGGGCGGATGCCTTGCGGCAATGTTTATTGAGGCCTTCCGTAAGGTGGGACTCTTTGGCAAGGGCAAGGAGGAAAGGCGTGCGGCTTACCGCAAGGAAAGAGCAGAAGTGAAAAGAGAAAAAGAGCTTCAGAAAATGAAGGAAAGGGAAGAATAATGAAACTAAGTGAAATTCTCAGAGATATTGAATACAAGTGTGATAATTTTGTTGACGCTGAAATAAGTGACATTGCCTACGACTCAAGAAAAGCAGGGGATGACATTGCCTTTGTCTGTCTTAAGGGTGCCTTTGCAGACGGACATAAATACGCTATGAGTGCCTGGGAAAGGGGCAGCCGTGTTTTCGTCTGCAGTGATGAAATAAATGTCGGTGAAGGCTCAACGGTAATCATTGTTGAGGACACAAGAGCCGTGCTTGCAAAAATGAGCTGCAATTTTTTCCGCAACCCTTCAAAAGAAATGGCAGTTATCGGCATTACCGGCACAAAGGGCAAGACAACCGTCGCTCATATTGTAAAAAGTGTGCTTGATGCAAGCGGAATGATGACAGGCATCATCGGCACTGTGGGCGCAAGATTCGGTGACACCGTGCTTCCTACAGTCAATACCACCCCTGAAAGCTATGAGCTTCAGAAAATGTTCCGTCAGATGGTTGACGGTGGCTGTAAGGCTGTTGCAATTGAGGTTTCCTCTCTTGGTCTGAAGGCTCACCGTACAGACGGAATAGAATTCGCTCTTGGTGTGTTCACCAACCTTTATCCCGATCATATCGGTACAAATGAGCACGAATCCTTTGAGGAATATGCCTACTGGAAAACCCAGCTTTTCCCTATGTGCAAAGCTTCAATTCTCAATATTGACGATCCCTTTACTACTGTTGTTATGCAGAGCTGTAAGGGTGAGGTTGTTACTTACGGTGAAAAGGAAGAAGCTGATTACCGTCTTCTTAAAAGTGAAAAAATCAAGTTCGGCGGCAAGCTCGGAATGAGCTTTGACTGTCTTTGCAAGGGAAAGGAGAAGGCTTACAGAATTTCACTTCCCGGTGATGTTAATGCGTCAAATGCCCTTGTTGCTCTTGCCGTTGCCGATTTCTTCGGCATTGACGAGGATGGTAAGAAAAAAGGCCTTGAAGCTGTTTTTGTAAAGGGCAGAGGTGAAATGCTTACTCTTGACAGTGATTTCACAGTTATCATTGACTACGCACATAACGGCGTCAGCCTTAAGAGCATCATTGACACTGCAAAGGCTTACGAGCATAACAGAATCATTTCTCTTTTCGGTTCAGTGGGCGGAAGAACAGAATGCCGCAGACAGGAGCTCGGAAGCGTATCAGGCGCTCTTTCTGACTTTACGGTAATTACAAGTGATGATCCTAATTTTGAGGATCCGAGAGCTATCTGTGAAGAAATTGCCGAAAGCTGTAAGGCTCAGGGCGGTGAATACATCATCATTCCCGACAGAGCAGAGGCGATTGAATACGTGATTATGAATGCAAAAAAGGGTGACATTATCATCCTTGCAGGTAAGGGTCACGAGGAAACAATGAAGATAAACGGTGAAAACATTCCTTTTATTGAAAAGGATGAGGTTTTCAAGGCTATGAAGAAAAGAGCAGTAAATAGCGAGGGATGAAGTATGCAGAATGCAGTAAAGGTTGAAAGCAAGTACGGGAAATATCTTTTTGTTTATTTTGTAGGTAACGGTGAAGGTGAGGAAAGACTTCACTTTGCCGTGAGTGAAAACGGTTACGATTTTAAGCCTCTTAACAATAATGAGGCGGTAATCACTCAGACAAAGGGCAAGAAATGTGTCCGTGATCCTTATGCTTTCAGAGGTGTTGACGGTAAAACCTATATTATAGGTACAGATATGAAATGTGAGGAAGGCTGGGAATCAAACCACGCCCTCATCACGTGGTGCTCAGAAGACCTTGTCAACTGGACTGATGAAACAATCATTGACATAAAAGATCTTGGTGAAAAATACAAGAACACCACAAGAGCATGGGCACCTCAGGCAATGTGGGACGAAAAGGAAAAAGCCTATATGATTTACTGGGCACATTCCACCAAGGAGCATAACACAGCAGGTATGTATTATGCCTATTCAAAGGATATGAAAACCCTTATCACAGAGCCCAAGCCTCTTTACTGCAGAGATATACAGACTATTGACGGTGACATCGTTTACAGCGAGGAAGAAAAGCTCTACTTCCTCTTTTTCAAGCACGACGAGGATCAGACAATCGCTTATGTAACAAGTGAAAGCCTCAACGGACCTTATGAGGATAAGCCTGTGGTTGTTTCCCTTGCACCCAGCGGTGTTGAAGGCAGTCAGATTTACCGTATCAACGGCACAGACACTTACCTTCTTATTATGGACGAATACGGCAAGGGCAGATTCTTTATGCAGCAGACGGAGAACTTCCGTGATTATCTGCCCGTTGCAAGAGAGGATTACCAGATGGACTTCTCACCCCGTCACGGCTCAATTATGAGCATAACCGATGAGGAGTATGACAGACTTGTTGAGAAGTGGGGAGCTTAAGTGACCGGGACGCCGCTGAAGCGGTGTAGCAGCGAGTAATAAGTAGTAAGGAATTTTACAAAAATAATTAACCGCAAGGTTCGATTGAATCGTTCCTTGCGGTTTTTGTATGTGATATTTAAGTAATAATGCCCGAAGGGCCCTTACTACTCGCTACTTACTACTCTTAGTAATTCTCTTTTCTTACCTCAAAGTAGCTCTGGGGATGAGCGCAAACGGGGCAGATTTCGGGAGACTTCTTGCCCATTACGAGGTGACCGCAGTTACGGCATTCCCACATTGTTTCTTCGCTCTTTTCAAATACTGCCTTCATTTCAACGTTGTTAAGAAGTGCACGGTATCTTTCTTCGTGGCTCTTTTCGATAGCTGCAACCATTCTGAACTTGTCAGCAAGGTCTGTGAAGCCTTCTTCTTCAGCTTCGTCAGCAAACTTTGCGTACATGTCAGTCCATTCGTAGTTTTCACCTGCTGCAGCTGCTGCAAGGTTAGCGGCTGTGTCGCCGAGCTCACCGAGAGCCTTGAACCACATTTTTGCGTGTTCCTTTTCGTTGTTTGCAGTTGCTTCAAAAATAGCAGCGATCTGCTGATATCCTTCTTTTTTAGCTACGGAAGCGAAGTAGGTGTACTTGTTTCTTGCCTGGGATTCACCGGCAAAGGCTTCCATAAGATTTTTTTCTGTCTTTGTACCTTTAAGATTCATAGTTGATTCTCCTCATATTTATATTCGGAATTGCTCCGTTTAAAGAATAATAACATTCACAGAAAGTTTTGTCAATTTAAAAACAAAATATTCTGCCACTGTCGTTCAGGTCGGTGATACAGAAATATATATTGTTAACAAAGTGTTAAAAGTGCCGTTTCTTTCCATCTTCCCTTTGAACAAGAGGAAATAATATGGTAAAATCAACTTCGTATGTAATAATATTGAAAGGAAATATCACAGAAGATGATAAGTACAAATAATGTTACTCTGCAGTACGGTGGCAGAGAGCTTTTTAAAAGCGTTTCAATCAACTTTACAAAAGGTAACTGTTACGGTCTCATCGGTGCTAACGGCGCCGGTAAAAGTACCTTTCTTAAAATCCTTTCCGGCGAAATTGAACCCAATAAGGGTTATGTTACAATCACTCCCGGTGAAAGACTTTCTGTTTTAAAGCAGGACCATTATGCTTATGATGAGTACGATGTAATCAGAACAGTGCTTATGGGTAACCCTAAGCTTGTTGAGATTATGGATGCCAAGGAGGAGCTTTACTCAAAAGAGGAGTTCACCGAGGAGGACGGCATCAGAATCAGTGAGCTTGAAGAGGAGTTTGCCGAAATGGACGGCTGGAGTGCAGAAAGCGATGCTGAAATCCTTCTCAACGCTCTGGGCATTCACAACGAGTTCCACTATATGCAGATGAAGGATCTGAGCGGTGATCAGAAGGTTAAGGTGCTTCTTGCACAGGCTCTTTTCGGTAATCCCGATATCCTTCTTCTCGACGAGCCTACCAACCATCTTGACGTTGCGGCAATCAACTGGCTTGAAGAGTTTCTTATGAACTTTGAAAATACTGTTATCGTTGTCAGCCATGACAGACACTTCCTCAACAAGGTCTGCACACACATTGCTGACTGTGACTTCGGTAAAATCACAATGTATGTAGGTAACTATGACTTCTGGTATGAATATACCCAGATGGCTCAGCGTCAGCTTCGTGAGCAGAACAAGAAGACAGAAGCAAAGATGAAGGAGCTTCAGGAATTCATTGCACGATTCAGCGCCAACGCTTCAAAGTCAAAGCAGGCAACAAGCCGTAAGAAGCTTCTTGATAACCTCGTTTTAGAGGATATGCCTGTTTCATCAAGACGCTTCCCCTTCGTTGAATTCAAGCCCGACAGAGACATCGGTAACGACCTTCTCACAATTGAGGGTCTTTCAAAGACCGTGGGTGACAGAAAGGTTCTTGACAATATCTCATTTACAATCAGACCCAATGAAAAGGTTGCTTTTGTAGGTACTGATGCGGTTGCAAAAACAACTCTCTTTAAAATTCTTATGGGTGAGCTTGAAGCTGATGAGGGCACATTCAAGTGGGGTGTCACAACCTCTCAGGCTTATTTCCCTGCTGATAACTCAGCCTTCTTTGACGACGTTGAGGACAGCCTTATTGACTGGGTTAGAAGCTATTCTGACCTTCAGTTTGAAACTGACGTAAGAGGCTGGCTCGGCAGACTTATGTTCTCTGGTGAAGAAGCAACCAAAAAGGCAAAGGTTCTTTCCGGTGGTGAAAGAGTGCGCTGTATGCTTTGCAAGATGATGCTTTCAGGTGCAAATGTGCTTATCCTTGATGAGCCTACCAACCACCTTGACCTTGAATCAATCACAGCGCTTAACAACGCACTTATCAAATTCAAGGGTGCACTTCTCTTCACTTCACACGACCATCAGTTCGTTCAGTCAATTGCAGACAGAATCATCGAAATCCGTCCCGACGGACTTTATGACCGCAAGGAAACCTATGATGAATTCCTTGAGAACAACGAGCTTCTTATTACAAAGTAATAGTAGTCAGTAGCCAGTAGCCAGGGATGCCTTCGGCATCGGGTGAAATCTGGTGGTCTTCTGTCCGCGACTAAGTAAAACAGCAGTAGGGCAGGGGGTTGCTCCTGCCGTATCAGTAAAAAGTGGTAAGATTAATGTATACCAATGTTAAAAAAATGAAAGGGAGAAGTTTTTATGATATATGTAATCGGTGACATTCACGGATGTAAAGAAAAATATGACGAAATGCTTGAGAAGCTTTCCGCAGGCGAGCATGATGCCGTTTTTGTTCTTGGTGATGTTCTTGATGTAGGCGACGACGGCATTGAAATCCTTATGGATATGATGTACCGTGCAAATATTTATCCCGTGCTCGGTGAAAGAGAGTATTATGCAAAGAAGCTTCTTCCCGTTATTGCCGAAGCGGGAAGCATCGAAAAGGCAAAGGAAGCAGCTGATGATGAAAGCAAGGAAATGCTCGGAAAGTGGCTCGGAATGAAGAGCGAAAAAACAATCGAAGCTTTCCTTAAGCTTAACGATGAGGATAAGGAATCAGTACTCGATTTCCTTGATGAATTCGCTTCTTTTGAAGAAATTGAGTGCAAGGGCAAGAAATTCCTTCTTTGCCACGCAGGTATAGATAATTTTGATGACAGGGACCTCTATGAGCACGAGGAAGAGGATTTCGTTTTTGCTAAAACGGATTACAGCAGAATCTATTTCCCCGATGCTTACCTTGTGACAGGACATACTCCCACAGTTGCCATCGGTAAGGAGTTTGCAGGTAAGGTTTACGCAAAAAAGCGTCACCTTGCTCTTGACTGCGGTGCAGCCTTCGGTGGAAGACTTGCGGCTGTTTGTCTTGATACCTTAAAAGTGTTCTACTGCTAAAAAAACAACTCACGGTCAACACCCGAAAAGGTGAAGCCGTGAGTTTTCTTTGTTATTTTGCTTGTCGTCTTAAGCCTGGAACACATCGCTGAAGATGCTCAGCTTTGAAATCTCAAGCACCTTGCTTGCAAGGAATGAACAGGTTGTTCCGAGGAACTTGTTGCCAAGTCCCATTGCGTGAGCATCAAGACCGAAGACCATATCAGCCTTCTTCTTCCAGATACCTTTTTCAATAAGGTCAACCATCTTGTCACAGTCTGTGCTTACAAGGTTGAGAGCCTTTGTTGCGTTGTCGGAGCTTTTATCCTGATTGCGGAAGATGTCTGTTTTTGTAAAGCCGGGGCAGACAAGACCTACATAGCAGTCCTTTCTGTGCTCTTCACGAAGAGCATCGGTGAAGTTTTTGAGTGCCGCCTTGCTTGCAGAGTAAATTGATGTGCCTGCAAGAGGACAAAGAGCCGCAGATGAAGCAATGTTCACGATGCCGGGAGTCTCTGATTCAAGAAGAACGGGAAGAAGTGCATTGATTGAATAAAGCGCAGAGAAGAAGTTAATCTGCATTGTATGATTGACATCATCAATGGTGATTTTTGAAAAACGGCTGAACTTCGGAAGAATACCTGCATTGTTGATGAGAATGTCGGGCTTTATGTTGTTGTCGGTGAGTTTCTTTGCGAAGCTTTCCCAGTTTTCCTTTATTGAAACATCAAAGGGATAGTATGTAAATTTGTGGCCGAGGTTGCCGAGCTCTTCCTTGAATGCCTGAAGCTTTGACTCGGTGCGAGCCACGCCGATGACATTGCAGCCGTGATCTCTAATAAGTCTTTCGGCAAGACCCTTACCCATACCGCTTGAAGCACCTGTGATTATTACTGTTTTGTAGTCATACCAACACTTGTTCATATTTTTTTTCTCCTTAAAAACGGTGATTTTGTAACAATTGTTACTGTAAAGATAACCGATGTTAGAATTATAGCACAGTGATGAAGTTTTTTCAACTGCGGCCCGGACAAAATATCAAGGCGAAGCCTTGTATATCATCAAAATGAAGTTTTGCATATCATCCGCAACTTGTTGCGGTATATCACCAACACGAAGTGTTGTATCTCATCAAGCCGCAGGGAAGATGCACGCTGACGCGTGATGAGATACAAGGGCGGCAAACCGCCCTTGATGATATGCACCGCACTTTGCGCGGTGATGATATACCAAGCCTGCGGCTTGGATAAAAAGAGAAGTAACTTTTGGCAGACAAAAGTTACTTCTTTTTTGGAGCTGATAGTCGGACTCGAACCGACGACCTACGCATTACGAATGCGTTGCTCTACCAACTGAGCTATATCAGCGAGGTACAAATAATAAGTCGGATCGTAGCCATGTCGTTCTGTGTGCCAAGGAGTTGCTGTTTGGACTTGTCTCCCTAAGACCGCTTGGCCTCCGACTTCTTCTTTTTTGGAGCTGATAGTCGGACTCGAACCGACGACCTACGCATTACGAATGCGTTGCTCTACCAACTGAGCTATATCAGCGAGGTACAAATAAT
>JAZKYQ010000051.1:0-16622 GCA_045612205.1 Acutalibacteraceae bacterium
TGATGTAACGATAACTGCGCAGTCAGCTGCTCTCATTGCTTCAGCCATACCGCCGGCAAAGTCAAACTTACCGGGTGCGTCAAGAATATTAATCTTTGTATCTCTCCACTCAAGTGAAGCACAAGCTGCAGAAATTGAGCACTTACGCTTCTTTTCTTCAGCGTCATAGTCCATAATAGTATTACCGTCGGCAACTCTGCCGAGTCTGTCTGTTACACCTGCAACATAAAGCATTGCTTCTGAAAGTGCTGTCTTACCCTTACCGGTATGACCTGCAATGGCGATATTTCTGATGTTGTTTACTGTGTAAGATTTCAATTTAATTACCTCCAATTTGGCCTCATTATTACAAAGCCGGAAATTTGCCAATTCAAACTAATAAAGTTGACAGCTTATATATTATCATAAAATAACCAAAAAAACAACAGATTATTAACTAATTTTGTGCAAGTATTTTTATTCAATGTGTCTAAAAGTCTCTTTTGACCGCAACACTTTGCTGCTTCAGCGTATTGACTGAAAGGTAAATCAGTAATATAATGTATTAAAACAAACTTTCTTAAGGAGAACCATTATGAAAAATCTCGGCTTCGGACTTATGCGACTGCCAATAACGAAAAAGACAGTCCGCAACGAAAAAATAGACAAGGTGAAATCCGCTGAAATGATTGAAGCCTATCTCAATGCCGGCTACAATTATTTTGACACGGCATATATGTACCACGGTGGAAAAAGTGAAAGTGCCGCAGGTGAGCTCATCTGTTCAAAATATGAAAGAAGCAGCTTTCTTCTTGCAAGCAAAATGCCTGTAGGCATGCTTGTTACAAAGGCTGACACCGGAAGAATTTTCCGCAATCAGTTAAGACGCTGTCAGACAGAATATTTCGACTACTATCTTCTCCACTGCCTTACAGGTAAAAGCTACAAAAAAGCTGAAAAGCTCGGTGTGTTTGATTACCTTCAGAAGAAAAAGGCCGAAGGAAAAATCAAGGTTCTCGGCTTCTCCTTCCACGACACTGCAGAGGCCCTTGACGAAATTCTCACAGCTCATCCTGAAATGGAATTTGTACAGCTTCAGATCAACTACCTCGACTGGCTTGATGCAAAGGTTCAGTCCAAGCTCTGCTATGAGGTTGCAAGAAAGCACGGCAAGGATATCATTGTAATGGAGCCTGTCAAGGGCGGCCAGCTTGCCAACCTTCCCGAAAAAGAAAGAGAAAAGCTTCTCAGGCTTGACCCCGACGCTTCCCCTGCCTCCTATGCAATACGCTTCACCGCTTCTCTCGAGGGCGTTTTCCTCATTTTAAGCGGTATGAGCAATATGGAGCAGCTCACAGATAACATGAGCTTTATGGGTGATAACTTTGTCCCCCTTACCGAAGAGGAAAAGGCCGTTCTTTTTGACATTGCAGAAAGCATGAACGATGCCCGACTCATCCCCTGCACCGCCTGCAATTATTGCACCGAGGCTTGTCCCAAAAAGCTTCCCATTGCCGAAGCCTTCAGCCTTTACAACAAAAACATCAAAGGCGACAGAAGGACAAAAAAGGAATATGCCGCTCTTGAAAGCAGCTCAAGGCTTTCAGAATGCCTTTCCTGCGGAAAGTGCGAAAAGGCCTGCCCGCAGAAGATTGAAATCATCAAAAAGCTCAGAACAGTAAAGGACAGATTTGACTGATGCCTCTTAAAATAAGAAAATTAAAAGAAGACGACAAGGAGCTTTTCCTTTCCTTCCTTCATAAATTCTATCATTCCGAAGCAGTCCTGCATCCGACGGACTCCGTTCTTCACCTTAACATCTTCAAGGAAATTATACGCAGCGACACATATCTTTTATGCTACATTTTTGAATATGAAAACGAAAATGCCGGTTATGCCCTTTTAAGCAAGAGCTTTTGTCCCGAGGTGGGAGGTAGCATTATCTGGATTGAACAGCTTTACATAAATGAAGAATTCAGAGGCAAGGGCATCGCAGGGAAGTTTCTTTCGTTTATTGAAAGTGAATTTTCCCCGGACAGAATCCGCCTTGAGGTTGAAGAGGACAACGAAAAAGCCATTTCTCTTTACAAGAGAAACGGCTACACCTTTCTGCCTTATCAGCAGATGATAAAGGATAAGGAATAGGGGCCGAGGGATCGCTATGCGATGCAGTAGTGAGGATGTAGGGGAGACCCTATATGGTCTCCCATCAGTAAGATTCAAAGGACGGCAGGCGCAGGTTGTGCCGTGTACGCTCAACATCGACCACATAAACACAGAAAAAAAGGATGTTGCATCAGCCGCAACATCCTTTTTAATTTTAAACCTTACTTGTTAAAGAGGCTATAGAAGAACACTCCGAAGAAGAGCTCGAGCTTATCACCGAGACCTCTGACGGCTTCCTTTTCAGCATCTCTTACCTTGCCGCTGCTTGCAACAACATCGCAGGAGAACTTCTCCGAATAGGGCTTGCAGAATTCAAGCTCGTATACAAGTACACCGTCGTCGTATTCTCTGCTTACCTTAACGAACTTCACATCCGCTGCATTAACACCGAAGTGAGCAAGTGCGGCTTTCTTTGCCTGAGCCTGACCGACATCATTTTTATCTGAGGATGAAGCCTGTGCGGGCTTTACATTCTGAGCTGATGAAGCGTTGCCTCTTTCTCTTTCAACGCTTTTTTCAAGCACTTTTCCGTCGGAAACTCTTACATCATAATCATATTCAAGATAGCTTCCGTCAGCCTGTGCAACGTTGAAGCTTACTTCGTAATACTTCACGCCGTCATCATATTCAAGCTCTGCATAAAGTGCTGACACCTGTGACTTCTGATAGCCTGCATCCTTGAGTGCAACGTTCTTTGCATCTTCTGCTGAAAGATCAGCCGCAAGAGCCGACACGGAAAGTGAAAATACAAGCAGGAATGCAAGTGCGAGTGATGATAATTTCTTAAAGTTCTTTTTCATAATTGAATCCACCTTTCATTTTTATGTGTATATTTTTTTGTATTTAAAAGGGAGCTTTTTGTGTTTGCCTCTCTTTTGTTTACACCCATATAATACACGCGAAAAATTAAAGGACGATTAGAGCTTTTTACTTTTTCAAAAATTTATTCCGTATCGGCAGATGCTACCGACACGGAATAAAGAGCTACTGTATTTTCTTTTTGTTTATATAATAAATCAATACAGACATTATAAGCACAGCCGCAAAGCCGCAGGAACCGATCACAAGAAATACCGGCATAACATCAATAACACCAGCAATAAAGCCCTCATCCTGCAGCTGATAGCTTACAGAAAATGCTTCATCGTCAAAGATGATGTTTCTTTGCTCCGAAAGGTATTCAAGCTCATCACTCATTTCATTTTCACTTTTAAAATCTTCAACCTCTTCAAAGCTTTTAAAGCTGAGTTCTTCATCGTCTGCAAGCTCTGTTCCTACCTTGTTAAAGCCTTCTGCCGTCTGCTCAAAGCAATTGTAAAGCGGCTCAGCATACAGAACATACTCCATTGTATCCTCCGAGTAATCCTCATCGTTAATTCTGTAAAGAGTCTTTTCTCCTGTCACATAAGCCTTGAGCTTGCGATATTCTCTTTCCGCCTCCTGCTGAGATTCATATTGATAGCCTACATCGTCAATGAAACAGTAAGCCGTATGAACGGAGCTTTCCGTAAATACACAGATAAAAGGAAGAACAAGAGAAAGAATCAAAACAACGGCAAGCATCACAACAGTTTTCTTCACATGCTTTTTACGGTACTTCTGCCCGGCAGGTGAAAGACCGACCTCTTCAAGTGAATATTTTTTATAAAGCAGAGAACGCACATAAAAAGTGACAGCTATACTGACAGCAACCGCAACAGCCATCACTACGAACATAAAATCCGGACCGTCAAAAGCAATCCACGCTATAAGTCCTGTCAGTGTGGCGACAGTAAAGAACACAACCGCAGAAATATATTTTATACTTTTTCTTAAGGCTGCTTCATAATTTTCCTTCTGTACCTCAGACGCATTTTTTATACCCGATGAAAAATTATTGAAGGCAATAAGCATAACAGCAAGAGACGAAGAAACAAGCACTAATATTGCCACATAAGCTATCCAGAGATAATTATATCTGATAATATCTACGACTGTATACGAAAGCAGAAAAGCCACCACCCCGAGAAGCACCGACACTATAGAGCAGTTAGTGAATTTAACCGTAGATCTGTCTATAATAAGCTTTACTCGCGCCTCACTTTTTACATTTCTTTTATCCTCGCTCTCAGGCTTTATTATTCTTTCGCCGCGAAGAATTTCATCAACGGTAACAGAGTAAAGTTCTGCAATAGCAGGCAGCATCATAATTTCGGGGCACCCCTCATCGCGCTCCCATTTGCTTACGGTTTTATTTGAAATATTCAGCCTGTCAGCAACCTCCTGCTGAGTCATTCCGCTTGCCTTTCTCATTGCAGAAAGAAAGGAGCCAATTGTTTTCTTTTCCATAAATTCAACCTCCCGAATATATTAATGGTGACGGATAAATTTTACACCCGTCACCTATATTCTGCAATACACAGATATAATTTTCAACTCACGAACCGTAGATTTTGTCCACTCTTAGTAGAAAATACCATTTAAGAATCAAATTCCACGATAAAGGTGCTGCCCTTCCTCTCTTCACTTTCAAGAGAAACCTCACCACCGTGCATAACGGCAATCTGCTTTACCATAGGAAGTCCGAGACCGGAACAGCCTTCCTCACGGCACCTTGCCTTGTCAACACGGTAAAAACGATTCCAGATTTTATCAATATGCTCCTTTGCAATGCCGATTCCGTCATCAGAAACAGCAAGTCGGATTTTTTCACCCTCTTTTTTCAGGCTCACTCTGACGCTTCCTCCCTCTTTGCCATAATTATAGGCATTGGAAATAAGATTGGACACAAGCCTTGTCATAAGCATAACATCCATATCGAAGGTGATGTTTTCATCAATATCCTTTTCAAGAGTAATTCCCTTATTATTCACGCTCTGTGCATCGTCACATACGGCTTCAACCAGAGCACTGAAATCCTCCTTTTCAAGGGCAACATTGTCATTGTTCTGTTCTATTCTTGTAATTTCAAGAAGCTGAGATATAAGCCGCTTCATGCTTTCAGCCTGCTTCTGAACACCCTCAAAGCCTTCTCTATCCTCACTGTCAAGCTCAGACCTTGAAAGCTGATACTCACATTCTGCAAGAATAACCGCTGTAGGAGTGCGAAGCTCGTGAGAAACATCCCCCGAAAACTGCCTTTCACCTTCAAAGGAAAGCTGAAGCCTGCTGAACATTTCATTGAACTTGTCCGAAAGAGCCGAAATCATCGGGTCAGCCTCGGTGATTTCAACCCGTTTTGTAAGATCCTGTCCGCCGTGAATCTCTTCAACAGCATCACTAAGAAGTCTCACAGGCTCAAGAGCTCTTTTTGTAATAAGCCTTCCCACAAGAGAGCATACAATAAGATATAAGGGAAGAAGTATTGTTGCAAGGCGGACAAGCACCGCCCATACACCGTCAAGACCGTTTGCCTTGACAACTCCTCTGACCCATATGTCATCGTAAGCTTTTTCACTGCTGTAAAACTCAATTTCATAAATCGGATCGTCGTTATACTCGTAGCTTTTTACATTTATAAGCTCAACCGAAGCCTTGTCAAGTCCGCTTTTTTCAATCACAACATTAAAAGCCTCTAGGCAGGAAATCTCACAGTCGTCACCGAAAAAGTCAAGACTTCCCTCAAAAGGTGTGTAAAAATCAATGCCTTCAACCTCGCTGCTTATTACCTCTGCACTTTCGCCGTCAATCTTATAATCATATTTGGAAAATTCAATTTTTGTGTCATACATATAATATCCGTCGAACTTTCCGAAGCGCTCCTGCTCAAGAGGAATTCCCTCGGTCACCTTATCGGGATATTCACCACCGAGAACAGTACCGTCAGAGGAATAAACAACGGAGTAGATTTCACCGTTTCTGTAAGCAAAATCTGACTCAATATCAAGAATTCCGTTTTCAACCTCAATCTCATCTATATTTCTTTCAACGCTTCTTACAAGATTCTGCTGAGCCTCGGAATTTTCCGCCATTCTTGCAACAGTTACAACCGAAAGTATAAGACACACGGACAGAACAGCCATAAGCATCGTATACCACAGATTCAGCCTTGCACTTATGGAGCCGGGCTGTTTAACTTTTTTCATTCCTTATTCGCCCTCCTTGAGTATGTATCCCACACCTCTTACAGTATGGATAAGCTTTGTATCATAGCCGTCATCAATTTTCTTGCGAAGGTAACGGATATAAACATCTATCACATTTGTTCCGCCCTCATAATCATAATTCCAGACTCCGTTTTCTATCTTTTCTCTGGACATAACCGTACCTGCATTTCTGATAAGCACTTCAAGAATGGAATACTCCCTTGCCGAAAGCGAAATAACCGTTCCGCCACGTTTTACCTGACGGCTTTTCACATCCACAGTAAGATCCCCCACAGTAAATACATTGGTGCTGTTATCCTTGAAGTCACGTGTGACCATTCTGACTCTTGCTGCAAGCTCCTCAAAGGAAAAAGGCTTTATAAGATAATCGTTTGCTCCAAGGTCAAGTCCGAAAACTCTGTCACTTATCTCAGTCTTTGCCGTAAGAAAGATAACGGGAGTGGAATTTTTCACTTCTCTCATTTGCTTAAGCACAGCAAAGCCGTCCTTTTTCGGCATCATTACATCCATAACAATTACATCGTAATCAGCACCGCCGATAAAATCAAAAACACTTTCACCGTCAAAGCAGCTGTCAACGCTGTATCCGAGCTTTGTAAACTGCTTTACAAGTATTCTGTTAAGCGCCTTTTCGTCTTCTGCAATAAGAACTCTCATATTTTCCACCCTTTCACTCATTTATATTTTACATTGTAGCACAACTTACATTAAAAATCCATTAATGCACAAAATAAAAAAAGACGCCCGAAGCGCCTTTTTTTACCATATATTTTCTCGTTTTAAAAGCAAATCCGAATTTGCTGTAAGTTCTCTTGAGTGATGTATGTTATTCTACTACTTTACAGCATTAAATTCAATATGTAAATTCAACAAACTAAAGCAATAAAATTTGGTAGTATTTTCAAAACCAATGTCAACTTGTATAATTAAAAACAAATATATTGTGTACTGTGTACAAAATTCAACTATTTCTCAAAAGCGATGCAATTTTTTCCTCAACAGGTAGAAAAAATAAAAACATTGTGCTATAATAGTTAAGTTATAAATCTTTCCCGTATCGGATTACGGACAAAATCTTAAAACAGAGGTGCTTTAAAATGAGCTTTAAAGAATTGATCATCAATGCAGGCAGTTCATCACTTAAGTATCAGGTGTTTGAAATGCCCGAAGCAAAGGTACTTGCAAAAGGTATCTTCCAGCAGATCGGTACAGACTGCACATTTACTCACAAAATCGACAAGGACGGCAAGGAAGTAAAAATCGTTGACGAAAAGCCCGTTGAGGCAAAGGACCATCACGATGCTATTACCATCCTTCTTGAAACACTTACCGACAAGGAAACAGGTATCCTTGAATCAATGAACGACATTTCAGCAGTCGGCCACAGAGTTCTTCACGGCGGTGAAGAGTTCAGCGGCAGCGTTGTTGTAACTGAAGATGTCAAGGCAGCAGTAAGAAGATGCATCCCTCTCGGGCCTCTTCACAACCCTGCAAACCTTATGGGCATTGAAGTATGCGAGGAAATCATGAAGGGCATCCCCCAGGTTGCTGTTTTTGACACAGCCTTCCATGCAACCATCCCCGATTTCGCATACATGTACGCTCTTCCCTACAAATACTATCTCAAGCACGGCATCCGTCGGTACGGCTTCCACGGCACAAGCCACAGATACGTAAGCGGCAGAGCTACAGACTTCCTTATGAAGAAGTATCCCGGCAAATATAACGCTGACGAGCTTAAGGTTGTTACCTGCCACCTCGGCAACGGCTCATCAATCTCAGCTATCAAGGGCGGAAAGTGCTTTGACACAACAATGGGTCTCACTCCTCTTGAAGGCATTATGATGGGTACACGTTCAGGCTCAATCGATCCTGCAATCATCCCCGTTCTTTGCGAAAAGGAAGGCCTCACAGCTCAGGAGGTTGACACAATCCTCAACAAGAAGTCAGGCTTCCTCGGACTTACTGCACAGTATGACGAGGACTTCAACGAAATCCCCGGCACAGCAACAAGCGACAACAGAACTCTCACAGCACGTGCAGCTGAAGGCTGTGAAAGAGCTCAGCTCATCATCAATATGCTCTGCCATCAGCTTGCAAAATATATCGGCGGCTTTGCTGCTGCAATGGGTGGCGTGGATGCAGTTGTATTCACAGGCGGTATCGGTGAAAACACAGGTCTTTACAGAGCAATGGTTGCTGAAAAGATCGGCTTCCTCGGCACAAAGATTGACGAAGAGGCAAACGGTGTTAGAGGCGAAGAAATCGAAATCTCCACCGAGGACAGCGCACTCAAGCTTCTTGTTATCCCCACAGATGAAGAGCTTCTCATCGCTCAGGATACTTACGAGCTTACAAAATAATCATACTTTCTCAATAGAAAATGTCACGGAAAAATCTCCGTGACATTTTTTATAGGATTTTATTACAGAATCTTTATTCCTCTTCAACAGGAATAACAACAACTACACCGTCATCCTCACAAGAAGCAGACTTTTCTGCCGCCTTTTCCTTAACAGCGCTGTTATCGAGAAATACCACCGAAGCAAAACGATCGAAAAGCATTTTCACCAAAACAACAGCCACACCGAAAAGAAGCACGGCAAGCGCCTTTGTAAATGCGTTGATTCTCAAAGCTCCGTCAAGGAAATACTTTGTGAAAAGAAGGCTCGGCGCCGCAATAACAACGGCTACGGCAACAAACTTTGAAGCCTTTATAACAAAGGTATTCTCTTTAATCGGGTTACCGCACACATAAGGTGCAAGCTTTCCGACCAGCCACAAAACAGGAACGGGAAGGAAATGACACACAACCGAAGCCACAGCAACAAACAAGCCGCTGTTTTTCCATAATTCGGGAAAAATAGCCTTTACCGTAAGCAGATAAGGCTCGTGGATACCGAGAAGGAAAATAGTGTTCATTCCGATGAAATTGATAACCTTCATTGTGGGCAGAACCATTACAACAAGAGAGAAGGCAACACTCGTAAGCACCGCACTTATCACAAAGGCAATATAATTTTTACCGAACAGGTTTCCGTGGATTGATGCTCTTCCGTTAAAGAAAGCAAGAACTGCACCCAAAGCAAAAAGCACGGCACACACAGCTGCATAAACAGGCTTTTTCAGCTTCTCGAGTCTTTCGCTCTCGGCTTTATAAAGATCCATCAGGAATCTGCCGATAAACATAAAGAGCATTGCTGTAGGGATAACATTTATATGCCAGGGCATGTTTTTTCCTTCAGTCACAACGCTGAACAAGCTAAGAGCAAGCACACCGGCAAAGCTGAAAAGCTTATTTGCCTTTGTAAGCCTTATAAGGAACCAGATTACAATCTGAGCAAGAAACAAAAGCAGCACAAAGTACAACGGATTTGACGGAGCGCTTGAAATAAAGCTGTTTCCGATAAGTATTCCCTTTATATAACCCGCAAGCTTAAGCTCTCTTCCCTGAGAGAAGACATAAAGCAGATACTTCATACCAAGTCCTGCAAACTGCAGCCAGAGATAAGGAACAAGCATTCTTTTTGCAAGATGCGAGATATAGGACTTGAAATCAGTTTTATACATTTTTTCAACATTGAGGTTGAAGCCTGAAATTATGAAAAACAAGGGCATATGGAAGGAATATATCCACACCTCAAGCTCTGCAGGTATAACCATATGACCGAGAATAACAAAATAAAAGGCAATACCTCTGAGCTGGTCAATCCAGACTATTCTTTTCTTTTCCGCCACACAAATCCTCCTTTCATGAGCATTTGTCAAACTATTGGCCTTATTATACCACAGAGAAAAATAAATTGCAACTTATGAAAAAAGCGGCAGAACCTTGTCTGCCGCAACAAAATTATTGATTTTATTCACCTGAAGCTTCAGGCACTGTCCATATCAGATGAGCCTCGTAATCCTCAAAGGAGATTTCATCTACCATACGAAGCACCTCATCGGGATGCATAACAAGATAGTAAATGTTTTTCACCTTCGGATTTTCACCGCTTATGGGATTTATTCTGTTACTCTGCGCACACCAACCCATTTCATTTAACGCACCGATTCTCCACAAATGGTCAGTTTTATCGCTGTCATCAAAAAGTCTTGTGAAATTTGTCTGCAAAACAGTAAGATAAATGTTTGTATTACCCTCTTCGTCACGCAAATCCCAGCTCTGCACATAAGAATAATTATCGAGGTTAACCCACACATCAACGCCCTTATCAATGGGAATTTTCGCACTGAGCAGCTCATCACTGTAGGGTACAACATACTCGGGAACAAAAATCACATAAACCACTGAAGCAATAACCGCAAGAGAAATCACAACCGAAACAACGATTTTTATAATGTTTCTCCTTTTGAGCTTTTTTGAAAATGAGGTAAAAGCTTCTTTTTCCCCATCACCTTCGGGAATACCGATGTTATAACGGTAATCCTCAAGCTCCTGCCTGCAGTCATCGCACTCCTTAAGGTGATCTTTGACAAACTCCTTTGAGCTTTCAGAGCACATCTCATCTGCATAAAGAGGCAACAGATCCTTCACTATTTCACATCTCTTGTTTTTATCCATTTTCAAGCATCTCCTTTATCATAACCTTTGAACGAAAGAAGGTAACTCTTGCCCAGGCTTCCGTTTTACCGAAAACCGCACCTATTTTCTTAAAAGAAAGCGAGCCGAGAACCCTCAGAGTAAAAACCTCCTTATACGGTTCAGGAAGCCCGTGAAGCTTTTTAAGAATCTCTACCGATTCCTCACTGTCAATTATTCTGTCTAGAATATCCTCACTGCTGTCAGAAATACACTCTCCGAGCTCCTGCTTTCTGCCTTCCTTTTTCACATATGTAAAATATGTGTTTTTCGCAATGGTGCAAAGCCAGGTGAGCATCCTTTGGGAAGGGTCGTATTTTTCAATATTTTTAAGCGCCTTGAAAAATGCTTCCTGGGTTATTTCCTCTGCCGTGTGTTCATTTTTGCACATTGAAAAAATGTAGCGGTACACGGGAGTATAGTACTCACTGTAGATTTTCTCAAAGGAATTATCCATAGCCTTTCACCGTCCTTTCCTGTCCGTTCATATATTATACCTGCGAAATCGGGATTCGTTACAAAAATTCATAAAAAAAGAGGTTGGGGCTGTTTCATTAAGATGCAGAAGGCGTTTTCTTCGCTCCGAAGCTGTATTTTTATACTGCAAGAGAGCGAAAAAACGTCTAAAAAAGCAAAAATTATGTTTGTACAACAAAACATAATTCCGAAATAACACTAAAACAGATATATTCAAGCGAAAACACCAGCTTAAATATATCTGTCTTTATTTTACTTTTTGGTCTGCGCTTAATGATTCTTTTATACAATGCCCATGCAGACCTCAACTGCAAGAGCAACAATAACAACAGGCGCCGAGATAATGAAGCCGTGAACCATCGGGCGTATTCCTGATTTTCTGAAGCTGGTAAAGGAGGTGTTAAGACCGATTGCCGCAAGAGCACTTACCATAAGGAACTTACTTACTGACTTTGTGCCTGCAACAAGCTCTGCGGGAACCGCAAAAACACTCGCCACTACAGACATCGCCACAAATCCGAGAATGAACCAGGGGAATATCTTTCTGATGCTGAAGCTTGCCTTGAGTGTGTCAGCATTTTCACACTTCTTTTCAGCTTCCTTTTTCTTGAGTCTGAGCTGAATGAAAGCAAACACAATAACCGTAGGAATAATAGAAAGAGTTCTTGTCAGCTTAACCATTGTGGCAAAATCTCCTGCTGCCTCCGAAAAAGCATAACCTGTTGCAACAACAGAAGAGGTATCATTAACCGCCGTGCCTGCCCATATGCCGAAGGCTTCGTCACTCATGCCTATTGCTCTGCCCATAATCGGAAAGAGAACAATCATCGCCATATCAAAAAGGAAGGTGGCAGACATAGCATAGGCTACATCATCGTCATCGGCATCAATTACCGATGAAATTGCGGCAATTGCCGAGCCGCCGCAGATACCCGTACCTGCTGAAATCAGATTTGAAAGCTTCCAGTTGAGTCCCAGCGCTCTGCCGATAAAATATCCGCCGCCAAAGCAGGTAAGCAGAGTGAAAATCATAACTGTAAGAGACATTTTTCCGACCTGAAGAACAGTTGTTATATTAAGCGAAAGGCCGAGAAGAATGATTGCAAGCTTAAGAAGCTTTTTTGAGGTAAACCTGATACCGCTTGAAAAAAGGTTCGTGGATTTAAGAAAATGATTGATAAGCATACCGATAAACATAGCGATAACTGCTGATCCGATCAGATGAACTGGAAGCAGACTCTCAAGCCACATTGCAATACCTGCAATCAATGCAGACAACGCAATTCCCGGAAAATATTTTAAAGTCTTCATAAATAAACCTCTTCTTAAAAAAATTAGCCATATTATACCATCTCAGGATTAAAATTTCAAGCTGATGCTCTGTAATTTTTCTTACGCTTTGCTTTTTTAAACAACAGCCATGCGACGAGGACCCGAAGTTCTCCCCAAAGAAAAAAACACACTCCCGAATAATCGGAAGTGTGCGGAAATAATACAATCTGATTATCTCTTTGAGAATCTGTCGCAGCGTTAAGAAAATGCTCCGGGGGAGCATTTTTAGCTGTGACCGCAGGAGCCATGCGACGAGGACCCGAAGTTCTCGCAAAAGAAAAAACACACTCCCGAATAATCGGAAGTGTGCGGAAATAATACAATCTGATTATCTCTTTGAGAACTGAGGTGCACGACGTGCGCCCTTGAGACCGTACTTCTTTCTTTCCTTCATTCTGGGGTCACGAGTGAGGAATCCTGCCTTCTTAAGAGTGCCTCGGAGTTCTTCGTCGTACTGAAGGAGAGCTCTTGAAAGACCGTGACGGATAGCACCAGCCTGGCCTGTTACACCGCCACCTGTTACACGGCAAACGATGTCGAACTTTTCAGTTGTACCTGTGAGATTGAGAGGCTGACGAACGATGAGCTTAAGTGTTTCAAGACCGAAATAATCGTCGATTTCTCTGTCGTTGATGATGATCTTACCTGTACCTGCATATACACGTACTCTTGCGATTGACTTCTTTCTGCGGCCTGTGCCGTAGAAGAACGGTGTTGTTTCGTACATTTACTTTTCCTCCCTTTCTATTAAAGTTCTACAACTTCGGGCTTCTGAGCTGCGTGTGCGTGTTCTGCACCAGCGTATACACGAAGTCTTGTAAGAGCGTTTCTGCCGATTACTGTGTCGGGGATCATACCCTTAACAGCCTTTGTCATAGCGAATTCAGGCTTCTCCTTGAGAAGAGTTGAGTACTTAACCTTCTTCATGTTACCGATGTAGCCTGTGTGATGATAGTACATCTTCTGATCGAGCTTCTTGCCGGTAAGAACAATCTTATCAGCGTTGATGATGATTACGTGATCACCGCAGTCTGCGTGGGGTGCGAATGTTGCCTTGTGCTTGCCGCGAAGAAGAACTGCAGCTTTAGCAGCAACTGAGCCGAGGGTCTTACCTTCAGCGTCAATAACATACCACTTACGTGTGATGTCGCCAGCTTTGGGCATATAAGTTGACATATGCGTTTACCTCCAAAAATATTTCTTTTCTTAATTTGCTCGGATATATTACCACAAAGAGGCAGGCTTGTCAACACCTTTTTTTGATTTTTTTATCTGACAATTTGTTTTCTTCATTTTTCTCTTGTTTTCTTTGATTTTCATATGATTTTCTCACTTGCGATTTTTCACTTTAACTCAGATTTTTTCGTTATTTTGTCAGTATTCCGCCGTCAGAATAAAGCAAAAGCAACAAATCCTCCTGCTTTCCTGTGTCTGCATTAATATAAACGAGAACCTCATTTTCCTTGCGGTCTTTGCAAAGAAGCTCATAGCAGTAAGCCTCCTTGCCTGTATCAAGAGGAATAACGGCAAGGCGTGTGTCAATAACAGTAAGCGATGATGAAATAAGCTTTTCAGCCTTTTCAAGGTTGAGCTTCGGCGCTGAAAAGCTTCTTTTTCTGTGATTGAGCAGGTAATTTCTCGCATCAAGACCGACAAGCTTACCTGTATCAAGAGCGATGCTGACCTTGATAAGATCTGCGTAGCATATCACATCTTCCTCGGTGAAAGCAAAATTTATGGTGCATATTCCGTCATAAACGCTGTAATAGCTACTCTTCATGCTTTCGTAGCCAAGCTTATCAAGGTAGTCCTCTGCCCTTCTGACGGCCTCCTTCGGACTGATTGACTCTTCAACAGCGAAGGTGTCACAAAGGTAGGTGCAGATGTAACCGCCCTTTTTGCTGACGGTGACATCCTTCCCCTCAATGGAAAAAGCGTAAAGCTCAGGCTGAGAGGTTATATCCTGTTCCCTTCTTAAGCGGCTTTGCTGAACGCCCAGAAATTCTGCGGCTTTTTTCTGTGCCTCCTTTGCGGTTATCTCCTTCTCACCTTCAAGAAAAACCGACCTTTTCTTTGAAAGGTTATCCGCAAAAGGGCCGTCATATATGAGCGTCGGATAATCCGTCATTGTCTGTGCCGCATCATAGATTCTGCCGTAAAAATCATCGGGAAGCTCGTCATCATCAGGCAAAAAATCATCATCAGCCTCATCAAAGGTAACTCTTCCGTTATAATAGTCAAGGCAGATTTCATTCATACCCTCGGAAAGCTTCTGAGCGTAACGGCAAAGAAGGGTAAGCTTTTGTGCATTTTCCTTGCTGATGCTTTCTTCACCTTGCGAAACGGCAAGGGTGAAATTTCCCACCTGAGAAAGAAACCTGTAAACCTCGTCACGCACATCACCGTCAAAATCAAGCTGACAAAGGCTTTCCTTGGCACAGGAGGCCTGACGGCAAAGCTCGTTACCGATTTTTTCAAGCGCCTTGGTATCTGCTGTGTAAATACTCTTATTAAGGCTTACGCTGATGCTGTCAAGGCTCTCGCAAAGAGAGCTGACGGCTCTTTCGTTTATCAGTCTTTCACGGCTTCTGTATCTCTCTGCCTTACAGGCAAAAAACACCGTCGATGCCGCAAGCACAAGACACACAACCGTGAGAAATCCGATGACCTTTTTTCTGCTTTTTTCTGCTGATTTTTCCATATTGTCCTCCGACTGTTATTTTTAAGTAATTTTCACTAAAATAGTTTGGCTGAAGAGCCGAAAAATATCCCCTTTTTTTCTGTAAATCATTGCACATTTTCTTTATTTATAGTATAATGTACTGTAATTATGATGTAATGTGAGGAGGTATGCCCATGGAAGCTTATCTTGACAATAGTGCAACCACGCCCCTTTGCAAAAAAGCGAAGGAAAGAATGGTGGATTCAATAGAAAAAACATGGGGCAATCCCTCGTCCTTACACGAAAAAGGCATTGAGGCAGACACCCTTCTGAAAAATACAAGAAAGAAAGCTTCCGAGCTTCTCTCCTGCACGGAAAAGGAAATCTTTTTCACAAGCGGAGGAACGGAAGGCAACAATCTTGCCGTGTTCGGAGCTGCTTATCAGCACAAGAGAAAAGGTAACCGTGTCATCACCTCAGCCGTTGAGCATCCGAGTGTGCAGAAGGCATTCGACCGACTTGCCGAGGAAGGCTTTGAGGTTATCAGAATCCCCACAGACAGCAAGGGTCTTATCGACCTTGAAAAGCTTGAAGAAGCTGTGAACGACAAAACAATTCTCGTAAGCATTATGGCGGTCAACAACGAGGTCGGCACAATTGAGCCGATTGAAAAGCTTTCTTCAATTGTGAAAAGAAAGAACGCTCCTGCCCTCATCCACGTTGATGCAGTTCAGGCCTTCGGCAAAATTCCTCTCACTCCGAAAAAGTGGGGCATTGACCTGATGACTGTCAGCTCACATAAAATTCACGGACCCAAGGGTGTCGGTGCAATTTTCATAAAGGAAGGCACAAAATTAAAGCCCGTTGCCGTAGGTGGCGGTCAGGAAAAGGACATCCGTCCCGGCACAGAGCCTATGCCCGCAATTGCAGGCTTCTTCGGTGCAATGGAAGAGCTTAAGATAAAAGAAAATCTTTCCCTTCTCACCGAAAACCGTGACTATCTCACCGAAGAGCTTAAAAAGAGAGACTTTGTCACCATCAACTCTCCCGAGGATGCACTTCCCTACATCGTGAATTTCTCACTCAAGGGCTTGAGAAGTGAAACCGTTCTCAACCTCCTTTCAGATATGGAGATTTATGTTTCATCAGGCTCAGCCTGCTCAAAGGGTCACAAAAGCCCCGTGCTTACTGCAATGGGACTTGATAACGATCTTATCGATTCATCAATCCGCGTGAGTATGTCACGCTTTACAACAAAGGATCAGCTTGATTACCTGCTCGAAGGCATTGATATAGCCAACAAGGCAATCAGAAAGAAGTAGTCAGTAGTAAGTAG
>JAZKYQ010000052.1:0-2099 GCA_045612205.1 Acutalibacteraceae bacterium
AAAATGGCAATGTGGAAGTTCAAAAACGAGAATTTCCGTGACTTTTACACCTTTTTATCCACTTTATTCCAAATATTCGACAATACAGACAGAAAACCGTGTCTCGCTTGATTGCGAAACACGGTTTTTCGACAGTCTGAATCCGTGGCTTAGCCACGGATTTTTCCTTATTTCTGCTTTGAGTACTTGAGTCTGTAAACAACATTCATAACAACGCAGTCAAGCTTGCCGAGGGGCTTTGCTTTACCGAAGAGCTCGGAAGAAATAACTGACTTGCAGTTCTTTTCCATAACCATTTCAGCAGCGGAAGCTTCGTCCTTGTTGGGACCGCAGCAAACTGCACCGTTATCCTTGAGAAGAAGTGCGTTTGTGCCCTTTTTAGCAATCTTCTTAGCTACCTTCTTTGAGGACTTGAGTGTGTTGTTAGGATCAAATTCTGCGCACTTTACAGTTACGCCTACGATCTGTGCAAAGTCATCAAGGAAGGGCTTGAGAGTCTTACCGATCTTTGAAGCGGCAACAATTGCATCCTCCTGTGAGTGGATGATTGCACCGAGATCGTCACGCTTGAGATAAATAGCTCTGTGAAGGTCAGCCTCTGAAGGATACTTGTCACCTGTGATAAGCTCATCCTTCTTACCGAAAAGACCTACAGTTGCAACAGTATTGCCTTCCTTGTCGGAAAGAACAACAGCGTCGTCAATTCTGATACTGTCATAAGCATTGAGCTTTGCAGCGGGAGCGTCAGCTCTCTTCTTAAGCTCAACAACATAATCGTAAACACCCTTGAAGGTATCTGTTGCCTTGCCTGTAAGCTCTGCATACTTATTATAGATAAATTCAGCGCAAACCTTTTCAACCTCGTTTGCTACCTTGAAAGCATCATCGTAGTCAGCACCGAGGCATACTGCACCGTGGCTCTTCATGATAACAGCCTTTGAGTCTGAACGCTTGAGAGCGCCCACAACGCCTTCACGAAGCTTGCCTGTGCCGGGAAGGCCGTAGGAAGCAACGGGAATGTTGTCACCGATGATGTCCTTGCTGTAGCCTGTGATACCGTTAACGTCACAGCCGATAGCGGAAACAATGGAAGCATTTGCCTGATGAGTATGAATAACGAAGTTGCAGTCATCACGAAGGATATAGCACTGAGCGTGAAGTCCCTTTTCGCTTGAGGGCTTGATATCGCCCTCATAGGAAAGATCCTCAAGATTAACTACAACGATATCGTCGGGAGTAAGGCTGAGATAGTCTCTGCCTGAGGGAGTGATAACGAACTGCTTGTCGTCAATACGGCAGCTTACGTTACCCCATGTACGTGCAATAAGTCCTGTTGCAACAAGCTGTTTACCTGCTTCAACAACAATTTCTTTAGCCTGTAAAAGATCCATTGGTTTTACCTGCCTTTCTTATTTCAATAAGTCAAGATAAGGCAGGCTCGTTAAAACCTGCCTTAGTTATGTAATAATTATTCAACAACTGTGATGTTTGAGAATACCTTGTCGAAGCGTGCAAGTGCATCGTCGATCATAGCTTCGTCATAAGCTGCTGATGTGTAAAGTCTTGAGCCCGCAAGAGTTACAAGACCTTCAGCCATGTAAGCAGCACCCATATGAGTCATTTCCTTCTTACGCTTATCAGTTTCCTTGATTACGCCGGGAATTGTCCAGGGCTTGCTCCAGTCAATTGAGAAGTGCATTGTAGCAACTGTTTCCATGTGGCATACTGAGCCCTGGTTGAATGCTACGAAGGGAAGGTTGTACTTGTCGATAATCTGGTTGAGACCTGCTGTAAGTCTGTCGCCCATCTGGCCAGCCTTCTGACAAGCGTTCTGCTTGTCGATTTCTTCAAGAGTATAGTAACCTGCAACGCATGAAAGAGGTGTAGCAGCCATTGTACCGCCGCAGAATGCCTTCTTGATCTTCATGCCGCTTGCATCAAGACCTGCACCCATGTACTGCATGTATTCTCTCTTACCGCCGATCCCGCCTGCACCGGGATATCCGCCTGCGATAACCTTACCGAAGATTGTGAGGTCGGGCTCAACGCCGTAGTAGCCCTGAGCACCTGCCATACCGATACGGAAGCCTGTAACAACC
>JAZKYQ010000053.1:0-5802 GCA_045612205.1 Acutalibacteraceae bacterium
AATTATAATTGTAGGGCAGGGGCTTGCTCCTGCCGTTGTGTGTTACTGTAGGGATATGTTGTTTCGTGTCCGCAGAGGATGTCCTCGTGGGCTGTGAAACCCCTCAGTCAAAATCAAAGATTTTGCCAGCTCCCCTTTCAGTGGAGCAAAATTTCCCTCCCCTGAAAGGGGAGGTGTGAGACCTTTTGGTCTGACGGAGGGGGTCCTCTACTCACTACTTTCTACTTACTACTTACTACTCACTACTTAAAAAAACACCCTTGCGGGTGTTTTTTAAACCGTTCCTATTTTACTTATCAGCTTTTTATAAATGTTTACAAAGAAAATGAGTGTGACTGTCATTGAGGCAACCTCTGCAATGGGGAAGGCGAACCATACATAATCAAGCACCTGAGTTTTTGAAAGAAGGTAAGCCACGGGAAGAAGCACGATAATCTGACGGGCAAAGGAAACAATCATTGAGTAGTAGCTTTTGCCAAGAGCCTGGAAGCAGGAGCCGAGGTTGATGTTGACTGCGGCAAGCACAAAGCTCAGGCTGATGTGGCGAAGAGCAGGGATGCCGATTGACATCATGTCGTCGCTTGCGTCAAAGAGCCTTAACATCGGCTCGGGAATAAGCCACATAAGAAGAGTTCCGACAGCCATAATTGAAACTGCAATTATGCAGGAGAAGCGTACAGCCTTGATGATTCTGTCTCTGTTCTTGGCACCGTAATTGAAGGCAACAATGGGAATAACACCGTTGTTAAGACCGAAAACAGGCATAAAGATGAAGGACTGAAGCTTGAAGTAAACGCCGAAAACTGCGGCAGCAGTTGAGCTGAAGGAAAGAAGAATCTTGTTAAGAAAGAAGGTCATGAACGAGCCGATTGCAACCATGATGATTGAGGGAACACCGATTTTGTAAATTTCACCGATGATTCTGAAATCGGGTCTGAATTTTTTGAAGGAAAGGTGGATTTCCTTGTTGAACTTCTTGTTGAGAATAAGACCGATTAAGAATGAGCAGATCTGACCGATAACTGTTGCAATTGCCGCGCCCTTTGCCTCAAGACGGGGGAAGGGGCCGATGCCGAGAATGAACAGAGGGTCAAGGATGATGTTGATGATTGCACCTGTGAGCTGGGTGAACATTGAAAGGGTTGTCTTACCCGTTGCCTGCATAAGTCTTTCCGTTGTGACCTGGCCGAAGATACCGAAGGACAGCCAGCATACCACGCTTAAGTAATCAACACCGTAGGCATAAATCGGTGAATCGGCCTCAACCTGACCTGCGAAAAAGATTTTTACACCGAAAAGTCCGAAGATGCAGAACGCAAGACCGCTTAAAAGTGCAAGAAGCATACCGTTTGAAGCAATTTTGTTTGCCTTGTCATACTCCTTTGCACCGAGGGAGCGGGACAAGAGTGCGTTGATACCTACGCCTGTACCTGTTGCAACGCCTATCATAAGGTTCTGCACGGGGAAGGCGAGAGAAACGGCTGTGAGTGCGTCCTCGCAAACCTGGGACACGAAAATACTGTCAACGATGTTGTAAAGAGCCTGAACGAGCATTGACACCATCATCGGAAGGCTCATTGTGATAATCAGCTTTTTTACGGGCATAACGCCCATTTTATTTTCCTTTGTCATTTTTTGTCCTCCTTGGTTTTTACCGGTGTATTATATCACACTTGAAATTTATATTCCACAGTTTTTTCAAAATCTCTTATTAAATTTGCTCATTTTTTGCCGTGAATTTTTGTGCAGTTTGCAAAATGGCTTTGTTGAGTTATAAAAAAATTATTTCCTTGCTTTTATGCAAACTGACAAAAATGCTTAACATTTATTATTTCTTCAAAAAAGCTTAAGATATGTGCTATAATTATAGTGATAAATTCCGTAAAGGAGGAACTAATATGAAAACAATGAAAAGAGCACTCGCATTACTTCTGAGCGTGCTTATGATTTTCTCTGTAACATCCGTTGCAATCAATGCCACGGACAACCTCGGAGAAAAGAAATCGGAGCTTGAGTTTGCCGTGCTTTCCGACCCCCATTATTTCCCTTACAGTCTCACAGGTGACAACTGTCAGGCCTGGCTTGATTACTGCAATATAAACAGTAAGCTTTTCCGTCAGTCCGAGGCAATTGTCAGAACTGCTCTTGACACAATGTTCTTAAGAAATCCTGACCTTAAGTACATCTTTGTCCCCGGTGACCTTACAAAGGACAGTGAATATCAGGCTCACTGCGACCTTGCCGCTATCTTCCTTGAATACGAGGCAGCATACGGTGTTGAATTTCTTGTAATCGACGGTAACCACGATATCAACTCTCCCCGTGCAAATACCTTTGAAAACGGTGTTATGGAGAAGGGCAGAGCAATCACTGCAGCAGAATTCCGTGAGGTTTACAAGGATCTCGGCTATGACCTTGCTGTAAGTGAGTATGCTGAAATCGGTGACAATGTTCAGGGTCAGCTTTCCTATGCGGCAGACCTTGATGAGGATTACAGACTTATTGTTGTTGACAGCTGTATCTATGACTTCGGTGAGCCTACAGCTTACAAGACCGAGGGTATGATTTCCGATGAACTTATGGTATGGATTGAAGAAATGGCAAAGGATGCAACCGCAAAGGGCAGAATTCCTATGGTAATGGTGCATCACGGTATGGCGGCTCATATGGAAACAGAGCCCTCCATCACTCACGCCTTCCCTCTCAATGATTATATGGACAGAGCAGAGAAGTTTGCAGCCTGGGGCATCAACTATGCCTTCACAGGTCACCTTCACACCGACGATATCGCCTGTGTAATCAACGATGACGGCGATGTTCTTTACGATATCGAAACAACCTCGGTAACAGGCTATCCCAATACATACCGTGAAATCACTCTGAGTGCCTACGAAAACGGTGAAAGCGAAATTGAGGTTAATTCAATTGACTTTGACGATAAGAAGGCCTTCTCCTTTGACGGCGTGACCTATGAGAAAAACAGCTTCAAGTATAAGGCGTTCGCCCTCGGCTACGGCGGTGCAACAAGTGAAGACGGCAACCCTGACACAGCTGAATTCCTCATTGCTATTATTGAAACCTATCTTGGCGGACTTCTTGAGGACATTCAGGAAACGGGCAGCATCAATGAATACCTCAAAACAATGGGAATCGACCTTGAAAAGATTCTCAGCGACTTCCTTTCACCTTATATCGGCAACGGATTTAAAATCGGATCATATAACATTTTCAGCGTTGAAAATCTTATGTGGTTCATAAATGACCTTCTCGGTCAGGTTTATGACCTTTATGTTGCTGATCCCGATGCTCTTTATGCAGTGCTTCGTGACGCAGTTGAAAAGCTTGTAAGCTATCAGGTTTCCGAGCTTCCCTGCACAAAGTTCATTGACACCTACGGCTTCGGTGATCCCGACAAGCCCGGCACCCTCGGTGATGCTGTGCTCACAACTCTTGTTTACTGGGCAGAGGGCAACGAGGACAACTCCGACGACGCATTCATTCAGGACACTATAAAGAATTTCAGCCAGGGCAGAGCCTTCCACGATTTCTTCTACCTGCTTGTTGATACACTTTTACACGACCTTATCGAAGATAACATCCTCGGAAAGCTTGAAATCCGTCTTGACAAGCTCTTTGCCGATGACGAAATCTCAAAGCATATGGGTGAAGGCATCAACTATCTTCTTTACTATGTTCTTCGCGGTGACTTTACATATATGAACCTTGTAAACACCGTTTTTGCACTTGAAGTGCTTCCCTACAAGGATCTTTATGACGTCCTTGACCAGCTTCTTATGCAGAAGTATCTCACCGACAGTCAGCTTGAGTCTCTCGGCATCTTTGTTGCTTATATTCTTACCGACTTCGGCGCAGACACAAATCCCACCTTCAAGGGCGACTATGACATTACATATAACTCACTTCCCGTTGAAACTCCCGTTTCAAGAGAGAACTACCGACTTCCCACAATGGTAAGCCTTACACTCGGCGAGGAAAAGAACGAAAGTGCATTCATCAGCTGGTTCTCAAAGTCAACCGTAGGCGGTGACATTGAAATTTACGAAGCTGACAGCGAGCCTGCCTTTACAGGTGTTGCCACTGAGGGCATCACTGTGGAAAGCGAAACAGTCACACGCTCCTATCCCGGTATTGACATCGGCATCATCGGACTTTTCACCTATGAATTCCCGATGAACCGCCACACCGTAAGCCTTACAGACCTTACTCCCGGTGCAACCTATTTCTACCGTGTGGGTGATGCTCAGAGAGGCTGGTGGAGCGAAACAGGCTCCTTCACCGTTGCTGACGGCAGTAAGAATGTAACCTTCCTTCATATGACTGACCCTCAGTCACAGAATGAAAGACAGTACAACCGTGCGTGGGCAAAGGTGCTTGAGAGCGCCTTCAATGAGTATCCCGAGGCTGACTTCATCATCAACAGCGGTGACCTTGTTGACCACGGTGACAATCAGAAGCAGTGGGCATGGATGTTCAACACAGGCTCAGCTTACCTTATGGATACCTATATGATGCCTGCATCGGGTAACCACGAGGGCCACGGCACAAACGCAACTGTGAACTTCTTCGCTCTTCCCAATGTTCCCGAGCAGAACACAGAAAGCGGTGTTTACTACTCCTTCGATTACAACAACATCCACATCGCAGTGCTTAACACAAACGACCTTGACGAAAACGAGGCCCTTTCTGCTTCACAGGTTGAATGGCTCAAGGCTGACATGAAGGCAAGCGACGCACAGTGGAAGTTCGTGATGCTTCACAAGGCTCTTTACTCACAGGGCTCACACTATGCTGACGATGATGTTTGCGCAATGCGTGAGCAGCTTGGCGCACTTATGCCCGAGCTTGACATTGACATGGTATTCCAGGGTCACGACCACGTTTATATGAGAACAGGCTCCCTTGACTCCAACGCCCTTACACCCTATAACAAGGTTTACCTTGATTACAACGGTGACACCTACAGAGCTCAGGTTCAGCCCGACGGCACAACCTATGTAATCTCAGGCACATCAGGCGTCAAGACCTACATTCAGAACGATGTTACCCTCACTGACAAGTACTTCCCAAGAGGTGAAAAGATCCTCTCCGTTGACTATCCAATGTACTCTGCAGTGAGAATCGAGGACGGCATCCTTTACTTTGATGCTTACCAGGTAACCGACAAGGGCAGTGAAAAGGTTGATTCCTTCGCAATTCAGAAGGACACCACCCAGGGCAACATCAACACAGATTTCACTGAACCCGAAAAGCCCGAGGAGGAAAAGAAGGACGAAACCTTTACCCTTTCAAAGCTTCTCGAAATCCTCTTCAAGGTGCTCAAGATTCTGCTTAACATCGTTGAATTGTACATTGTTTGATAAAAAGCTCCCTACGTGGGAGCTTTTTATAGTAGTAAGTAGTGAGTAGTAAGTAGTGAGTAGGAGAACCCCTCCGTCAGACCAAAAGGTCTGACACCTCCCCTTTCAGGGGAGGGAAATTTTGCTCCCCTGAAAGGGGAGCTGGCAAAATCTTTGATTTTGACTGAGGGGTTTCACAGCCCTCGTGGGAGACCACACGGGGTCTCCCCTACGCGATTTCCTGTTTTGTATTATGTGTTTTTTATGGACTCGCAATGCGAGCCCCTACAACGCGGACACGGCACAACCTGTCCTTACCGCCCTTGGCCTTCACCCGTATTTTTTAAAAATTATAAAAACTATTGACAACATCACTTTAATGTGGTAATATGTCGAAGATATATAAATACCCCCGATGAAGCCTTCTGGATTGGAAAAGACTGAA
>JAZKYQ010000054.1:0-3143 GCA_045612205.1 Acutalibacteraceae bacterium
GAAAAAATGGTTGACAAAAGCGTCACCTGGCAGCTCTGGAATGGCGGAATGGACAAAAAGGATGCCGTAAAGGAGCTTAACAGCGGCAGAAAATTTGTAATTTCAAGCGTTGATTATTACTATCTTGACCTGCCCTATGCTCATATTAGCCTTGAAAAATGCTATGAATTTGAGCCTTACTTTGAGGGACTCACTGAGGAGGGACAGAAAAACGTTCTCGGTGTGGAAGGCTGTCTGTGGACAGAGTTCGTTCCCGATATGGCAAAAGCCGACAGAATGACCTATCCGAGGATTGCGGCAATAAGTGAAAGCGCCTGGTCGCAGAAAAGCAGAAAAAGCTTTACTCATTTTATGGATAAGATGCCTTCGTACTACAGCCTTATGAAGAGCTTCGGCATCGGGATCGCTCCTTTAAAATCAACCGCACCCAAGGGAGTAAAAAGCCTTGCAGGCAAGCTTTACTGGGAAAGAAGGAAGCTTTGCTGGGGTGCACATCAGAACATCTTAAGCGACCTTCAGGTAAGAAAGATAAGCAGCAAGGCAGCGGACAAATAAATACAAAAAGCGTGTAAGAGTCTCGGCTTCTGCACGCTTTTTTTTCTGTCTTTAAAGGTTACAAAATTGTCTTCTTTTTTCCGTTGACAAAAAATAGGTCGGATGATAGTATATATTGTGGTTAATAATAGAATTATATATAAAGAGAGGTAGGACAATGAAAAAAATCGCGAAAATTTCAGCTTTTCTGACGGTGGTTTTATGCGCATTCGTCATTTTCGCACTGTCTGCCTTTGCAGGTGATATCGCAATCAAAGCGGTAAATACTCCCGAAGGCATAAAGGTTGATTGGCAAAAGGCTGAAAATGCTTATTACTATGAGCTTTACCGTCAGTGCAATGACGGCTCTGATGAGGTGCTCATTTCAAAGGCTCAGCAGGAAAGCTTTGTGGATACGGAAACCGTTGAGGGACGTGTTTACGGCTACAGAGTTGTTACCGTTACGGGTGATGAGGCAAAGGGACCGGAAAGTGATCTTGCAGCCGTTTACCGTCTCGGTGCTGTTGAAATTTCAAACTACTATTCAACCGACAAGGGCCTTTACATGGAATGGTCAGGCAGAACAGGTGCCAAGGGCTACTATGTTTTCCGTAAGCCACACAGCGGCGGCGAATGGCAGGCTGTTTTCAAGTGCGGTGCAAACACAACAAGCTTCCTTGACACAAAGGCTTCTGCCAAGGAAAGATATCTTTATCTTGTAAGAGCTGCTGCAGGTAAGCATCTCGGTGCAGTCGGTGAGCAGATAGCTATGAGCTATTTTGCATGTCCCGAGCTTATCGGTGTTGTGAGCACTGATGAAGGCATTGCTCTTAAGTGGAAGGAAGTGCCCAATGCGGCATATTATATTCTTTACAGAAAGGATTCTGTGAAAAATAAAAGCTGGACACCTTATGCTCTTTTTGATTCAAAGCATACATTATATGAGGACAAAGCAGTTCAGAACGGTGTGCAGTACTCCTATATTGTCCGTGCAGCTGATTCATCGGGACAGGTCAGCCCCTATGATACTGCAGTTACAATGAAGCACATCGGAAAGCCGGTTATTCTTTCTGCCGAAAGTCAGGTTAACGGCATTAAGCTCACCTGGTCAAAGAGCGAGGGCGCACAGGGCTATGCAATTTTCAGAAGAGATTACGGCTTACAGGACTGGAAGCTTGCAGGAGTTGTAAAGGGTGCAAACACTCTTTCCTTTACTGACGGAAGGGTTCTCAATTCAAAGGCCTATACATACGTTGTGCGTGCTGTATGGAACAAGAACCTCAGCTCCTACGATGAAAAGGGTGCAACGGTACGCTTTATGGAAGCACCTCAGAATCTTCTTATTGACGTTGATACGGCAAGAGGTAATGTGCTCACCTGGAAGGCTAACCCCCTTGCAAAGGAATTCCTTGTTTTCAGAAAAAGCACAAAAACAGGCTGGAAGTTTATCGGCAGAACCGCTGAAAATGTATTTTCAGATATGAAGGCAGATGCTTCCGAAATTTATAACTACACAGTCAAGGCTTACACAAGCTCGGTTTTCATCAGCGGTTATGCAAACGTGGTATCAACCTTTGTAAGTAAGCTCACCGAAAACACAAAGATGGTCGCTCTTACCTATGATGACGGCCCGAGCAATTCAGTTACAAACGGCCTTCTTGACATTCTTGAAATGTATAATGCCAAGGCAACCTTCTTTGTTGTAGGTGAAAACATAGAGGACAACAATCAGGCGCTTACAAGAGCGGCAAAGCTCGGTTGTGAAATCGGTACACACACCTACAGCCATATTGACCTTCCCACAACCTCAGAGGATGAAATCAGAGAAGAAATTGACCTTACCGACGCACTTGTCAAGAAGTACACAGGCGAAAAGACAAAAATTGCAAGACCTCCCGGAGGAGAGCTTGACGAGGCAAGTGGTGCGATTGTAAACAAGCCATTCTTCTACTGGACAGTTGACACAAGAGACTGGGAAAGCAAGGACCCCGAGTCAATAATCGAAATCACTCAGAGCTCCACCTCTGACGGTGCTATCATTCTTATGCATGATATTTATGACACAACCCTCGAAGCGTCAGAGTTTCTTATTCCCTGGCTCATCAGTGAAGGCTATGAGCTTGTGACTCTTTCCGAGCTTATGGCTCATAAGAGCGAGGTTAAGGTTCAGCCCGGCATCATGTATTACAACGGATTCGGCGTAACCTCATATGAAGATTTGCCATAACGGCACAAGGCAGGCATCGCTGGAGCGGTGCAGTAGTAAGTAGTAAGTAATCAGCACGGATTAATTCTGTGCTGATTTTTTTGTTAGTTGCCGCAAAAATGTAGCGGTCCCGTGAAAACCGTAGGATCTCGCATTGCGGGTCCGCACATTGCGTTTTAAATGTTCTGTGGATTTATAATTAAGGTTCTACCGCTCCAAAGCCGCTGAGGCTTGTTACTTTGTCAAGAGCGACAAAGTAACCAAAGCGCCCTTTGGCTACTTCACCTTTACTACTATTCACTTATCCGCCAAAATCTGAAAATAACATTCTACGCCTCACGGACTTCGCCGTGAGATAGTCCACCACGGAGAAGCTGTACTGTCGGTAAGGCTTGCGCCGTGC
>JAZKYQ010000055.1:0-11716 GCA_045612205.1 Acutalibacteraceae bacterium
TACCTGTAATTCCAATACAATAAGCCGCAAGTGAGCCTGCACCTGATCCTCTTCCGGGACCTACGGGAATGTTACGGCTCTTTGCGTGACGGATAAAATCGTGAACGATAAGAAAATAGTCAACATAACCCATTTTGTTTATCACGTCAAGCTCATAATTAAGGCGGTCAATGTATTCCTTTGGCGGATTGTCGCCAAGATGCTGATTAAGACCGTAAAAGCACTGATTTTTAAAATATTCAAAGTGATCCATATTGTTCGGCACTTCAAAATGAGGAAGCTTTGTGTTACCGAATTCAAATTCGAGATTACACATATCGGCAATTTTTTGAGTATTGCTTATAGCCTCGGGGATTTCAGCAAAAAGCGATAACATTTCCTCTTCACTTTTGACATAAAACTCGTCTGTTGAAAATTCAAGACCTGTCTCTTCTCCGAGGGTGTGGTTAGTCTGAATGCAGATAAGCACCTGCTGAAGGGATGAGTCATCTTTTTCAAGGTAGTGACAGTCATTTGTTGCTACAAGCGGTATACCTGTTTCTTTTGAAAGACGGATTAAATCAGGATTTATTTCAAGCTGTTCACGAAGTCCGTGATTTTGTATTTCAAGATAATATCTGTCTTCTCCGAAAAGCTCTTTGTACCATAAGGCAACATCTTTTGCTTCATTGTAATCCCCTCTCATAAGAGCCGAGGAAACCTCACCTGCAAGACAGCCCGAAAGTGCAATAAGACCCTCGCTGTGCTTGCTTAAAAGCTCCCTGTCAATTCTCGGCTTTGTATAAAAGCCTTCCGTCCATGCACGGCTGACCATTGCGATAAGGTTTTTATAGCCTGTTTCATTTTCGCAAAGAAGAACAAGGTGATATCTCCTGTTGTCAATTCCGTGAACCTTGTCATGGCGGCTCCTTGCGGCAACATAGCATTCGCAGCCGATAATCGGCTTTACGCCTTTTTCTTTTGCAGCGTTGTAAAAATCAATAACACCGTACATTACACCGTGATCAGTTATTGCAACACTGCTCTGACCGATGTCCTTCACCCTGTCCATAAGCTTTCCAATGCGGCAAGCTCCGTCAAGAAGACTGTATTCCGTATGAAGATGCAAATGCGTGAATGCCATATCGGCCACCTCCTTATATTATTTTATGCGTTGTTTTTCTGTAAAATCTTTATCAGGATTTACAATAATAGTGTAATACTCATGGTAAATAACCATACCGGCCTTACTGCCGACAGGCTTTTTAAGTTGCTTTACCCTTGTATAATCAACGGGAACAAGAGAGGAATCCTTAGCTTTACTGTAGGTTGCAGCAATTATTGCGGCCTCTTCAATTGCAAGGTCACTGATTTCCTTATTGTCACCGAAGATTATAACGTGAGATCCGGGAGTTTTCTGCGTATGAAGCCACATATCAGTTTTCTTTGCAGCTTTAAGAGAAAGTCTGTCGTTCTGAATGTTGTTTCTTCCGACTAAAACTCTGAAGCCGTCAGTAGTAACAAACTCATACGGCGGTAATTCTTTGGGCGGCTTCTGTTTCTTAGCCTTTGTATTTTTGATATATCCGCCCTGAGAAAGCTCAAGACGAATAAGAGATATCTCTGTATCAGTATCAGCTCTTGAAAGCTCATCAAGAACCGATTCAAGATATATAAGCTCTTCTTCTCCTTTTATTATAAGATCTCCGAGTAATTTTTCAGCAGTCTGAGCTTTACGGTAATCCTTGTAATATTTTTTCTGGTTTTCCTGAGGGCTTAATGCAGGATTACAGGGAATTTTAATAAGATTGCAATTATCATAATAATTTTCAACCTCGTAAAAGCTTGTGCCTTTTGAAAGTCTGTAAAGATTAGCGACGATCAACTCACCGTAGAGCTTGAGAGTATCCTTATCCTCACAGCGTTTCAGCTCTTCACGCTGAAGATTGATTTTTCTTGCCGTTCTTTCAATAAGCTTATTCAGAAGCTTGATAAGCTCACGGCCTCTGTGATTTATACGGTTAATTCTGTCACGCTCAAAGTAGAAATCATCAAGCAGCTCTGACGGACTTTCATATTTTTTACAAATCAATGTTTCTCCGTACTGCTTTACATCTATATGTGACATATCCTTAGGCTTGCCGTTTAGCTCAGAAATCATATAGACTTCATCGAAAGAAGTAAGATTACTTTTAATTTTATCAAGCTCATCAGAAAGGATCCTGATATTCTCTTCTTTAAGCTCGCATACAGTTAAGTCTTCAAATGTGGATTTATATGAAAGCTCTCTTGCCACGATAGGAGAAACGCCCTGAATTGAAGCCATAACTGCCGCAGAAAGGCTTTTTTCTCTATATGATAATACCCTTTCAACAATTTTATCAATACTGTCTGTTTCAATATTAAGCTTATCCTGTTTTGGCGGCAATCTGTATTCCATTCCTGGTAAAATCTGTCTTACGGAAGAAGTAGTTATATCTACACGCTTCAAAGCATCAACTATTTTACCGTCTCTTAAAAAGATAAGATTGGAATATTTGTTCATTATTTCAACACAGAAAGTTACCTCTATTCTGTCACCGATTTCATTAGTAGCATCAAAATCGACATAAATTATTCTGTCACTATCCTCTTGCCTGAAGCCTTTTATAAGTGCTCCCGTAAGATATTTACGAAGGAGCATACAAAACATCGGAGGAACAGGCGGATTATCAATACTGTGACTGATAAAATGAATACGCGGACTGTCGGCGCGGACACAAATAAGCAACTTATAGTTACCGTTACGCCCACGCAGATTGAGAATTATTTCATCATTTGTAGGCTGATTGACTTTATCAACACGAAGTCCTACAGCCTTTTCATTAAGCTCATTTTTTACTTTTTTGAGAAAAATTCCGTCAAGTGCCATAATTATTATCCTATAAATTCAACAGGATCAGATTGCTTGAGAAGCACAATCTCAACATCCTTGAATTCTTCTTTAAGTTTATTTTTTAAAACAGTCATTGATGGATTTTCAGTTTTAAAGTGACCTGCATCAATGACGGTAATGCCTTTTTCTTTAGCAAGAAGCATTTCATGATGCTTCATTTCACCTGTAACAAAAGCATCAGCACCCTCTCTTATTACATCGAAAAGAAAGTCCATACCTGCTCCGCCGCAAACAGCTACCTTTTTAACAGTATTCTTGCAGTCAACCACACGGCAAACTGTATTAAGCTTTTTGGCTACAAGGCGAGCAAACTCTGTGGAGCTCTGTTCATTTACAAGGCCGATTCTTGCCATAGGTAGCTCACATTCATCAGAATGGACACCTTTTACATCGTATATACCGAGAATATCACAAAGCACATCGTTTACTCCACCGTCAGCGCAATCAAAGCAAGTGTGAGCTGAAACAAGGCTTATTCCTTCTTTTGCAAGAATAAATGCCTTGTCGCCTGCAAGAAAGTTTTTCTGTGGTGTGAAAATTAAGGGGTGATGAGTAATTATCAGGTTTACCTTTTGTCTTAATGCCTCTTCAAGAGTTTCTTCTGTAAGATCAAGGCAAACTCCGATTTTTTTCACTTCTGCATTTTCATCACCGACAAGCAAACCACAATTATCCCAGGAGCATTGAGTCTCATAAGGTGCAATTTTATTTATATAATCGGAAACAGTTTTTACGTTAACCATTTTTTACCTCCGAAATTTTCTGTTTTATATCATTAAGAGTCTGCTCGATATTCTCGTTATCGTTAATCCCTGCATTTTTTATAGCTTCAAGCTTTTTTTCAAGAGCAGACATAATTTTGTTTATGTACATAGCTGAAACCTCATCACTGTTATCGGAAAGCTCACCTATATATGTGTACCAGTTTTCAGCTGTTCTTTTTTTACCGTCATAATAAGCAGAAATTATGCAATAATGACGTTTACCATCGGTTGCAGCAACTTCCTTATCAATAAAAAAGCCGTTTTCAAGAAAGAATTTTCTGAGCACCTCGCCGTGTGTCATAGGCTGTGCAATGATATGAATTTTTTTATCGAAAACCCAAGGAGTGCGTTCAAGAATCTCTTTAATGAGAATTCCGCCCATACCTGCGATGGTAATTTCATCGCAGTCTCCCTTCTTAATTTCATCAAGTCCGAGAGATAAAACCAGACTTACATTTACAAGCTGACCGCAATCAAGAAGCGTTTTCTTCGCATTGTCAAGGGGACCCTTGCGAAGATCTGCAGCTATTCCTTTTTTTATTTTCCCTTCCTGCAGAAGATAAGCAAGAAGATATGCGTGATCTGTACCGATGTCTGCTACAGTACTTCCCTCTCTTACAAGGGAAGCAACGGCAGAAAGTCTGCTGTCAAGTCTGATTTTTCCCATAAAATACCTCTTTTTTCAAAAGAATGAGCCACCCGTTTAAAGAGTGGCTCACTGTTCAACTTATCTTATTTTGATGCAAGATATTCATTGACTCTGCCAATAAGCACATCAACATCTACACCGTGAACTGCACAAGCCTCTTCAACTGTTTCGCCTCTTGAAGCTGGGCAACCGAGACAATGCATTCCCATTTCGAAGAAGAACATTGCTGTACCGCTGTCAGCTTCGAGAATGTCACCGATAAGCATATCTTTTGTGATTTCTTTCATTGTATGAACCTACCTTTATATTATTTGCCAAGCTTATTTTTAAACTCAATAGCTTTCTTAGCTTTTTCAGCAATATGCTCAGCATCAAGACCAAAGATTTTGAGAAGCTCTACTGCAGGTCCTGACTTACCGAATGTATCCTCAACACCGAGACGAATTACGGGTACGGGACATTCTTCGCTGAGAGCTTCAGTAACTGCACCACCGAGACCACCGATAACGCTGTGTTCTTCAGCAGTTACAATTGCACCTGTTTCCATAGCAGCCTTGACAATGATCTCCTTGTCAAGAGGCTTAATTGTATGGATATTGATAACTCTTGCTTCGATTCCTTCTTTAGCAAGTGCATCAGCAGCAATAAGAGCCTCATTTACCATAAGACCGGTTGCAACAATAGTAACATCATTGCCGCCTCTTAAGAGTACACCCTTACCAAGCTCAAACTTGTAATCCTCTGCATTTACACGAGGCACTGCAAGTCTGCCGAAACGAAGATAAACAGGACCTTCGTGGTCAACAGCAGCAAATACAGCCTGCTTAGCTTCAACATCATCAGCAGGATTGATGGTAACCATATTTGGAATGCTTCTCATAAGAGCGATATCCTCACAGCACTGATGTGAAGCACCGTCTTCACCAACAGAGATACCTGCATGAGTAGCACCGATTTTAACATTGAGATTGGGATAAGCAACAGAGTTTCTGACCTGTTCAAAAGCTCTGCCTGCTGCAAACATTGCAAAGGATGAAGCAAAAACTGTATAACCTGTTGTTGCAAGACCAGCTGCAACACCTACCATGTTGCTTTCTGCGATACCGCAGTCAATAAACTTATCAGGGAATGCTTTTTTGAAAGTGATTGTTTTGGTTGCCTTTGCGAGGTCAGCATCAAGAACAAGAATATCTTCTCTTTCGCCGAGTTCTTTCAAAGCGGCACCGTAAGCGTCTCTTGTTGCACATTTGATTACATCAGCCATAATTACACCTCCAACTCTGCAAGAGCTGCATCGAGCTCTGCCATTGCCTGTTCATACTGCTCAGCGTTAGGTGCTGAACCGTGCCAGTCACACTTATCTTCCATAAAGGAAACGCCCTTACCTTTAACTGTTTTAGCAACGATACAAGTGGGCTTATCCTTACAAGCATCAGCCTGATTGAACGCATCCTCAATCTGACCGAAGCAATGTCCGTTGATTTCGATAACATTCCAATTGAATGCTTCAAATTTTTCCTTGATGGGATAAGGTGAGTTAACCTCGTCAAGAGAGCCGTCAATCTGAAGATTGTTGTAGTCAACGATTGCAACGAGATTGTCAAGCTTTCTGTTGCCTGCAAACATTGCAGCCTCCCAAACCTGACCTTCTTCGATTTCACCGTCACCGAGAGGCACATAAACCTTGAAATCCTTACCCTTGAGCTTTGCTCCGAGTGCCATACCGCAAGCAACAGAAATACCCTGTCCGAGTGAACCTGTACTCATGTCAACACCGGGAGTGTATCTCATACTGGGATGTCCCTGAAGAATTGAATCAGGCTTACGGAGAGTTTTGATAAGCTCAACAGGGAAGAAGCCCTTAAGAGCAAGTGCCGCATAAAGAGCCGGAGCAGTGTGACCTTTTGAAAGCACAAATCTGTCTCTGTTTTCATCGTTGGGATTTTCGGGATTTACATTCATCTTTTCAAAATAAAGATATGTCACGATATCTGCAATTGAAAGTGAACCGCCCGGATGACCTGATTTTGCATTAAATGTACCTTCAATTACACCCTTACGCACATTCAACGCAATTTTCTTGAGCTCTTTTTTTCTGTTTTCGTTCATTATTATCCTCCTTAAAAGATGTTGATTAACAATGAAGTCGTTCAGCATCTATAAATTTACAGATTATATTAACCGTTTCCGATAATATACTCAATAAGATCTGCTACTGCACCGTGATTACAGTGACAAGTAATCAGCTTAGCAATTTTCTTCATTCCGGAAGGAGCCTGGCCACAGCAAGCAGGGAGACCTACCTGTTTAAGCATTTCATAGTCATTAAAGTAGTCACCGATCGCAGCTGTATGCTCCTTATCTACACCGAGCATTTCAGCAAGCTTCAGCACAGCTTTACCCTTGTTTGTATCCTCATTGACCATTTCATAGCTCCAGGAAGAAGAGAACATAAGATTTTCGGTTGTGTTTGAAAGGCTTTCAACATACTTTGCAACGCTCTTCATTTCAGGAGGAAGTCCTGTGAAGATAACCTTATACCAATTATCCTTGGGAATCTTTTCAAAATCATAAAAATATTTAATAGGATAACGGGCATTGATTGCAAGAATTCTTGATGAAGGTGTAGGTCTGAAGAGATAAACAGCGTTATCTGAAATTACCTGAAAAGCAAGGAAGGGCATTTTCTTAACTGTTTTTCTTACGATGTCAATGCAATGCTCATTAAGAGGTGATGACCAGATCATTTTTTCCTGCGCAAAGTCATAAATACCTGCACCGTTGATAACAATAGCTTTTCCGTCTTCAATGTCAAGACGCTTGAAATGCTTTCTCATTGATTCGGGTGATCTACCCGAAGCAAGAGTGAAATTACCGCCGAATTCATTGATATATCTCTGAACTGCATCGTAATTTCTTTTCACAAGCTTTCTTGCTTTGTTGTTGATTGTTCCGTCAATGTCGGATGCAATAAGCCAATTTGAAAGTTTTTTTTCATTATGAGGCATATTATTTAATCCTCCTTAAAAAATTTGTAAAATAATCGGGAAGTTCGCTTTCAATCTCAATATATTTTCCGCTTCTCGGATGTCTGAACCCGATAAGACCTGCATGGAGACATTGTCCTTTAAGCTCTGTAATAACCTTTTTAGGCCCGTAAACAGGGTCTCCTGCTACCGGATGTCCGATATAAGACATATGTACTCTTATCTGATGGGTTCTGCCTGTTTCAAGCTTCAATCTGACATGGGCGAACTTATCGAACTGTTCAATCAATTCATAATGTGTAACTGCGTTTTTACTGTTTTTTGTAGTAACAGTCATTTTTTTTCGTTCAACAGGATGACGTCCTATAGGAGCATCTATTTTCCCTTGTTCGTTTTTTATTTTTCCGTAAAGCACACTCTGATACTCTCTTGCGAAAGAGTGTGCTTTAATCTGCTCGGCAAGATTAATATGAGCAAAGTCGTTTTTAGCTACAATGAGAAGCCCGCTTGTATCCTTGTCAATGCGATGGACAATCCCCGGTCTGATAACTCCGTTGATACCTGAAAGACTGTCCTTGCAATGATACAACAGCGCATTTACGAGGGTGCCTTCATAATTACCTACAGCAGGATGAACCACCATATCCTTAGGCTTATTTACGACAAGAAGATCGCTGTCCTCATAGCGTATATCAAGAGGAATGTTTTCAGCCGTAACCTCAAGCTCCTTTGCTTCAGGAATCTGAACGATTATCCTGTCACCTTGTCTGACTTTGTAATTTTTGGTAACTATCAACCCGTTGACTTTTACAGCACCTTCTTCAAGGAGCTTCTGTGCCGCTGAACGTGAATTAAGCTCGCATTTCAATGCAATAAGCTTATCGATTCTCTCGGAAGCGTTATCAACTTCAACGGTTATAATATAAGAATTTATCACTGCTTTTCACCTGCAATTTTCTTTTTCTTACTGTCTTTGTAAATAAGATAAATCTGGTAAAAAATCAGAGCAAAGGATGCAACGGTTATAAGACAGTCAGCAAAATTGAAAATATAAAAATCCACAAACAAAACTTCAATATAATCGATGACATAGCCTCTAAAAACTCTGTCGATGATATTACCGAGACCTCCTGCAATCATAAAAAGAACGCACCAATAATCAATCCTGTCCTTTATCATACCGGAAAACACCACAACAAGCATAACAACTACGCAAATAACAGCCAGGACTGTCATTACGCCTGTTTTACCACTCATAAAGCCCATCATAGCGCCGTCATTTTCAAGATAATTGAATTGCAGAATATTTTTTATAACAAGTACAGGTTCACTGTCTTTCAGAAAAAGATCAACATAGTATTTGATCAACTGATCAATACCGAGCATAGCAATAACTATAAAAAGTGAAAATATTCTTGTTCTAAGGCTGATTTTTTTGTCAGAAATCAATTTATTCCTCACTGTCTTTCTCGAGGTATGAGAACGGTCTTGTATCCGAAGGTCTGTCGAAGTCTGAAATTACCTTTTCGAATTTAAAGCTGTTATCATCCTCATTGTTTTTGGCGGTGCTTTCCTTTGCTGCTGCAAAAATACCGGAAAGTATATCATTTACATCAGGAATATCAGCACCGAAGAATCTTACATATTCGGGCTGGGAAGGTATGCTTTCAACCGGGGCTTCCTGCTCTGAAGGAGCCTCCTGTTCAACCACAACACTTTGTATTCCTTCAAAAGAAAAAGGTTCAATTTCGTCTATATCAATACTTTTTGCTGTAAGAAGCTCATCTTCGGTCACTTCATCCTTTGTTAAGACCTCGAAGGCTCTGTAGTCAATTTTTTCCGAAGCTTTCTGTGCATATGATATAAGAGCAAGAATTTCATCCTTGATTTTTTTCGCTTCAGCCTTGAGTGATTCAAGCTCACAGTTAGCATCAGCAATAATGCGATCTGCTTTTTCTCTTGCTTTTTTTGCATCGGAATAAGCTTCGGCAACAATAGTAGCCGCCCTTGAGTTTGCATCTTCGATTATAGTCTGAGTTTTGACATTGATTTCAGCTATATATCTGTCAGAAAAAATCTCGGACTGCTGTTTGAGCGCGTCAAGCTCACTTTTAGCCTTTTCAAGATTTTTATTGGCAGTCAATGTCTTTTCGGCATAATAATTATCAGCCTCAGCTTTTTTATCCTCAAGAAGCTTATCTGCCTTTGCAGTTGCATCGGCAACAAGATTTTCAGCAATCGATTTAGCTTCCTCAATGTTTTTTTCCGCAGTTGACTTAGCCCAGATAAGAGCATCGGCAATTGTAGATTTACTTCTGTTATATTCATCAATCTGAGGCATGAGCTCATCAAGCTTATCACTTAAGGCTTTATTATCATTGTAAAGCTTATTGTAGCTCTGATAAACCCTCTGTAAAAAAGCATCAACCTCAATAGAGCGATAACCGCCTTTTCCGGTCTGAGTGAAATGTTGCAGAGTAATCTGATTTGGAAGCATCATAATTTATCAATCCTTTTTTATTAATTATCTGAGTGAATCAAGGTCAACCTGGCTCTGGAAATCACCACAAAGCTCTACTCCCTCGGGAACAAAAACAACAATGTTTTCATTGAGCTTGGCAAGAATAGCATTTGTAACACACTTTGCACCGTCTAAAAAGTCCATTGCTCTGAGCTTCTGATTTTCAGAAAGGGGTGAAAAGTTAACGATTATGATTGTATCCTTCTCCATCATAAGAAGAGCAACTTCCTTTGCTCCGTAAATCTCGTGAAGAGTAATGGAATTAAGCTTGAATTTAGCAGTAGGCCTCATATTACTCATGCTATAAATGGTGCCGCCCTTTTTATCAGCAGAAACAGAAGCAGAGGGAGTATATTCAGGAGGATTTACAGTTGTTTTTTTACCGAAATCATACTCGGGAGCCTTCATTCCTCCTGTAGGAGAATAGCTGTAATTGTTGTAAGAATTGTATGAAGGAGGATTCATTTCACCGTCAAACATAGGCTCATCACTCTGTTCCTCATCGTAATCCTCTTCGTTTACCTCATCATCATCGTATTCTTCGTCACTTGCGAATAAACGCTCGTTGACTTTATCCTTGAAGTTTTTTAAGAAATCCATTTTTTACACTCCTTTTAATATATTCTTGCGCCGAAAATGCTGCTTCCGACTCTTACCAAGGTAGAGCCGTTTCTTACGGCGGATTCATAATCAGATGACATACCCATTGAAAGTACACACATATCTATATTATCTATCTTTTTGCTCTTTATGTCAACAAATATTTTGTGCATTTGTGAAAAATATTTATCAAGCTCTTTTTCATCATCGCAAATAGGAGGAATTGTCATAAGACCTTTTACTGAAACACCTTCAAGCTCAGAAACCTCACAAAGAAGCTCTTCAAGCGAAGAAAGCTCAAGTCCTGTCTTGCTGTCTTCCTGTCCGATGTTGACTTCAACAAGACAAGGTGTGACTATTCCATTTTCAACACTTCGCTTTGAAATCTCTTTTGCAAGCCTGACACTGTCAAGGGATTGAATCATCGAAACCTCGGAAACAATCTGTTTAACCTTATTTGTCTGCAGATGACCTATAAGATGCGCCTGACAATTATCAAGGTTAAGATAGGGCTTTTTTGAAAGGAATTCCTGCACTTTATTCTCACCTATAAGGTCAATACCTTTTTCAATTGCGTGATTTATAAAAATCGGCTCGACAGTTTTTGTAACAGCCATAAGCGTAACTTCATCGGGATTTCTTCCGACTGAAGAAGCTGCCTTATATATTCTTTCTCTTATTGTTTCTAGATTATATTCAATGTCAGAAAATCTTTTTTCAACGGATAATTCCATTATTATTTTCCTTTCTGTACCTGTTAATTATCAATATGTGATTCCAGAATAGCCTGCGCTTCGCTTACTATTTCATTTTTTGATTTATTGTCAATGTAAATCCAATTCATTCCTTCTCTTTTGCGAAACCAGGTAAGCTGCCTTTTTGCGTAACGTCGTGTTTCCATTTTAAGCTTTTCAACTGCTTCGTTAAGACTGCACTGGCCGTCAAAATAAGGCTTCAATTCCTTGTAGCCTATCGCTTGTCTGGCAGTTTTTGAAATATCGGAGCTGAAAAACCTTTCAGCCTCTTCAATAAGACCGGCCTCAAGCATAAGATCGACTCTGCGATTTATTCTGTCATAAAGAACCTGTCTGTCATCAGCGTTGATACCAATTATGCAAAATCTGTAAGGGCTTTCATTCAGATGAGATAAACGGCACTGCTCTGAAATAGTTTTCCCTGTGCTGTGATAAACCTCAAGGGCACGGATAATTCTTTTTTCATCGTGTGTATGGAGCTTATAAGCAGTATCAGGATCAATCAGTATAAGCTCATCATAAAGAG
>JAZKYQ010000056.1:0-18579 GCA_045612205.1 Acutalibacteraceae bacterium
CCGCAGCACTTCTTGTACTTCTTGCCGCTTCCGCAGGGGCAGGGATCGTTAACGCCGACCTTTTTGCCTTCGTTCTTCTTGGGACGAGCCTTTTCGCTTCCGTCACCGCCGGTTGAGGTGGTTGTCACCTTTGCAACAGCCTCACGCTTGATTTCCTCGTCTGTCTTGAAGCGTACTGCAAGAACGGTTTTTACTGTATCCTCACGGATTGAGGTTGTCATTTCGTCGAACATATCATAGCTCATTTCTCTGAAAGCGACAACAGGATCCTTCTGTCCGTAAGCAAGAAGGCCTACGCTTCTTTTGAGCTCGTCCATTGCGTCAATGTAGTCCATCCACTTCATATCAACATTACGAAGAAGCATCTCTCTTTCGATGTTACGCATCATCTCTTCACCGTAAAGCTCTTCTCTTTCCTCGTGGAGCTTATGAGCGCGCTCGGTGAGAAGGTCAAAGATTTCCTCGGACTTGTACTTTCTGTCCTCGGTGAAGTCGTTTTCTGTTGTGAGCCAGCCCATATATTTTTCCTTGAGTGAAGCGAAGTGCCACTCGTCTGAAGGAACGTTTGCAGGACAGAAGAATTCAACAGTGTCACCGATTGAGTCGTCAATCATCTTGGTGATAACAGGCTTCATATCCTCGCCCTTGAGCACCTGATCACGCTGAGTGTAAATGATTTCTCTCTGACGGTTCATGACGTCGTCGAAGGAGATAACGTGACGACGTGCGGCAAAGTTGTTGCCTTCAACCTTTCTCTGAGCGGATTCAACCTGCTTTGTGAGCATTCCGACCTCGATAGGTGTATCCTTGTCAACGGGCATGCTGTTCATAATGGCAATCATTCTGTCACCGCCGAAAAGACGCAGAAGATCGTCCTGCATTGAAAGGAAGAAACGGCTTTCACCGGGATCTCCCTGACGTCCTGAACGGCCACGGAGCTGATTGTCAATTCGTCTTGAATCGTGGCGCTCTGTACCGATGATGTAAAGACCGCCTGCCTGACGTACCTTTTCGGCTTCCTCGGAAATTTCTTCCTTGTATTGCTTTTCAAGGCGCTTGAAGGTTTCTCTTGCTTCAATGATGTCCTCGTTGTCGGTGTCACCGAAGGCGGTTGCTTCGCTGATGAGCTCTTCGGTGTATTCCATCTTTCTCATCTGGCTCTTGGCAAGGAATTCTGCGTTACCGCCGAGCATAATGTCAGTTCCTCGACCTGCCATGTTGGTTGCGATGGTAACCGCACCAAGCTTACCTGCCTGAGCAACGATTTCAGCTTCCTTATCGTGGAACTTTGCGTTGAGAACATTGTGTTTGATGCCGCGTCTCTTGAGTGCGGCGGAGAGCTTTTCACTCTTTTCAATTGAAATTGTACCTACGAGAACGGGCTGACCCTTTGCGTGGCACTCGAGAATCTGTTCAATGATAGCGTTGAACTTAAACTGCTCTGTCTGATAGATAACATCGTTGTTGTCTTTTCTCAGAAGAGGCTTGTTTGTGGGGATTTCAACAGCGTCGAGAGAGTAAATCTCACGGAATTCGTTGACCTCTGTCATCGCTGTACCGGTCATACCTGAAAGCTTGTCATAAAGACGGAAGTAGTTCTGGAAGGTGATTGTTGCAAGAGTCTTGTTTTCACGTGCAACCTTAACATTTTCCTTTGCTTCGATAGCCTGATGAAGACCGTCGTTATAGCGTCTGCCGAGCATAATACGGCCTGTGAACTCGTCAACGATAAGCACCTGACCGTCTTTTACGACGTAGTCAATGTCTCTTGTCATAACACCGTGAGCCTTGATTGCAATGTTGAGGTGGTGAGAAAGAGTAAGATTTTCGGGGTCGGAAAGGTTTGCAACGTTGAAGAAGCGTTCGGCCTTCTGGATACCGCTTTTTGTAAGGTTACAGCTCTTTGCTTTTTCGTCAACGATATAGTCAGCGCCGCTTTCTGCTGCCATATCTTCAAGGTTCATTTTTGAGTTTGTTTCGGCAATTTTAAGGCACTTAAGGGTGCTTACAAAGCTGTTTGCAACAGAGTAAAGCTCGGAGGATTTGCCGCCCATACCTGAAATGATAAGGGGAGTTCTTGCTTCGTCGATAAGGATTGAGTCAACCTCGTCGACAATGGCGTAGTTGTGGCCTCTCTGAACCTTGTTGTCAAGATAAAGCACCATATTGTCACGAAGATAGTCAAAGCCCATCTCGTTGTTTGTACCGTAGGTAATATCTGCGGCGTAAGCCTTGCGACGCTCTGCGGTTTCGAGTCCGTTTACAATAAGACCTACTGTGAGACCGAGGAAGCGGTAAACCTTGCCCATCCATTCGCTGTCTCGTCTTGCAAGGTAATCGTTGACGGTAACGATGTGGACACCCTTGCCTGAAAGAGCATTAAGGTAAGCGGGGAGAGTAGCAACGAGAGTTTTACCTTCACCGGTTTTCATTTCTGCGATTCTGCCCTGATGAAGAATGATACCACCCATAATCTGTACGGGGAAGTGCTTCATCCCGAGCACACGCCAGGATGCCTCACGGCAGACAGCAAATGCTTCGGGGAGAATATCGTCAAGACTTTCACCGTCGTTGAGTCTGTTTTTGAATTCGGCAGTTTTTCCTTTAAGCTCGGAATCTGTAAGCTTGCCGTATTCCTCTTCGTAGGAGAGAACCTTGTTTACAAGAGGCTTGACTCTCTTGATTTCCTTGGAGGAGTAATCTCCGAAAAGCTTTTTAAGTAAGCTCATATATTTCACCTCATTTAAAATTAAGTCTGTTTATTACATATTCAGGTTACATAATTTTATATTTTATCATAAAAGTGATGATTTTTCAATCCCTTGTGATTTTTTGTTAATTATTGATAATTGCTTTTTTTATCGGACAGTGATATAATTAATGAAAGAAAATATGGCAACCACCGAGCAATGACTGTTCGGTGTGATTTTGTTGTGAAAAGGAGATGACTGTGGTGGAAAGCGTAACAGATTTTATAAAAGCTGTTTTTGAATTACCGCAGGTTGAGTACACAGTTGATGCGGTGATAAAAATGCTTCTTGCAGTTTTATTCAGCGGTATAATCGGATATGAAAGAGAGCATTCTCACAGACCTGCAGGCTTCAGAACCCATATTCTTGTGGCAGTCGGCTCGGCTCTTGTTATGATGACCTCGAAGTATGTTTTTCTCGAGTATGAGGGCCTTGCCAATTTTGACCCGACAAGACTCGGTGCACAGGTAATCAGCGGTATCGGTTTTCTCGGTGCTGGTACGATTCTTCGTGAAGGCTTTTCTGTTAAGGGTCTTACAACGGCGGCATCACTCTGGGCAGTTTCCTGTATAGGTCTTGCAGTAGGCGCAGGGTATTATGTCGGTGCGCTTGTTACCACATTGGTTATTTATCTTACACTTAACACCTTCAAGCGTTTTGTCGCAAAAAGCAATCCTTCAAAAAATATTTATATCGAAGCCGAAAATATGTCACGTCAGGCGGCGGAAATCGGTGCAATCGTCAAGCGCTACGGTGGAAATCTTCACACCCTTGAGGTGCTTTATGCTGATTCGTCACCAACAAAGAGAAAGAGCGATTCTGTTGTTATGAAGGCTGTTGTGTTCCCTCGTGACGAGGAGAGTCTCAATCTTACAATTTCCGCAATCAGAACTCTTGATGGTATAAGAGATCTTTATATTGATTAAATAAAAAACTGCAACTTACGAAATGTAAATTGCAGTTTATTTTTTTCTTTATTTTATTCTTCAATTTCGTCGCCTCTGCCGAGGATGAGAAGAACATACTTTCTGATTGTGTCAAAAACCATCTGAATGATATCGAGAACTTCCTGCATGTTATCCATTAGTGATAGCTCCTTTACTTTTATTTACATTATAATGATAGCATTAAAAGCTTTTACTGTCAAGGTGTTAAATTGATAATTAAAAATTTCCGGAAAATCAAATAATTACATAAATCGGTCAAACTATTGCCTTTTTTTTGCTTTAGTGGTAAAATGAGTAAAATGTTTCAAAAAAGGAGATTGTTAAAATGAAAAAGACAACTCTTGTCGTAATGGCTGCAGGAATGGGCAGCAGATACGGCGGACTCAAGCAGATTGATCCTGTAGGACCCAACGGAGAAATTATTCTTGACTACTCAGTTTACGATGCAGCTGAAGCAGGCTTCGACAGAGTGATTTTTGTAATAAAGCATGAAATCGAAGAGGATTTCAAGAAGATAACTGACGGCAGATACGAAGGAAAAATCGAGGTTGATTATGCTTTCCAGGATATGAATGATCTTCCTGAGGGCTTTACCGTTCCCGAGGGCAGAGTCAAGCCCTGGGGCACAGGTCAGGCAGTTCTTGCCTGCAGAAAGCTTGTGGACGGTCCCTTTGCAGTTATCAATGCAGATGACTACTACGGAAAAGAAACCTTCAAGCTTATTCACGATGAGCTTGTAAAGGAAAAGGCAGAGTCGGATAAGTACGATTTCTGCATGGTAGGCTTCAGAGTTGAAAATACACTTACCGAAAACGGAACCGTCGCAAGAGGTGTATGTCAGACAAACGATGAAAGCTATCTTACAGATATTGTTGAAAGAACAAAGATTGCAATCAACGGTGACAAGATTCAGTACACCGAGGACGACGGTGCAAGCTGGACAGATATTCCCTTCGGCACAACAGTTTCAATGAACTGCTGGGGCTTCTCACCGGAAATGCTCAAAGAGCTTGAAAACAGATTTGCAGCATTTCTTGAGAAGGGAATCAAGGAAAATCCTCTTAAGTGCGAATATTTCCTTCCTTTTGTTGTTGACGAGCTTCTCAAGGAAGGTAAGGCTCAGGTGAAGGTTCTTGAAACTTCTGAAAAGTGGTACGGTGTTACCTATAACGAGGACAGAGAATCTGTTGTTGAAGCTCTCGGAAACAAAATAAACGGCGGCGTTTATCCTGAAAAACTCTGGTAAAATATAATCGGAAGCTTTTGGTAAGAAGGCTTCCGACTTTTTTTATGATAATTTTTTGTTTCAAGGTTGAATTTGCAGCTAGATTGTTGTAAAATAGTAGACGGTATAAAATTTAACTTAAAATATTGGAGGAAAAAATCATGGCAAAACCCGTATTAGTTGAAACATCAGCAAGACACGCTCACGTAAGCCGCAGAGTGCTTGATATTCTCTTTGGCGAAGGTTACGAGCTTACAAAGAAAAAGGATCTTTCACAGCCCGGTCAGTACGCCTGTGAGGAAAGAATTCAGGTTATCGGACCTAAGGGCAGCTTCCCCGGCGTATCAATTCTCGGACCTGTTCGTCCTGAAACTCAGGTTGAGCTTTCAGCAGGCGATGCCCGTTCAATCGGTGTAAAGGCTCCCATCCGTGAATCAGGTGACCTTGAAGGCAGCGGCGGCTGTAAGATTGTTGGCCCCAAGGGTGAGGTTGAGCTCAAGGATGGCGTTATCATTGCAAAGAGACACATTCATATGACTCCCGAGGATGCTGAAAAGTACAACCTTCAGGACAAGCAGATTGTTAACGTTAAGGTTGAAACAGACGGCCGTTCACTTATTTTCGGTGATGTTATCGTAAGAGTCAGCCCCTCATATGCACTTGCAATGCACATCGACACAGATGAAAGCAACGCAGCTTCATGCACAATGGGTCTTGAGGGCGACATTCTTTAATTTGATGCGGAATTCGTAAGGCGGAATTCGGAATTGACTATTTGTCCGGATTCCGCTTTTTTTATCCCGGGGTGACGAGTATAAGCCGAACCCTGACGTGAGGTGAAAAAATATGGCAAATAATTTTTTTGCAATGCATTCAAGAATGAAATACATCAACCGTTGGGCGCTGATGAGAAACACTTCAAACGAAAACATCAGTGAGCACAGCAATGATGTTGCCGCTATTGCTCATGCTCTTGCTGTTATAAGAAATCTTCGTTTCGGCGGAAAGCTCAACGCTGAAAAAGCGGCATTCCTCGGTCTTTATCACGATATGCCCGAAATCATCACAGGTGATATGCCCACTCCCGTGAAATATCACAGCAAGGAGCTTCATTCTGAGTTTCTCAAGGTTGAGGAGATGGCTTGCAACAAGCTGCTTATGATGCTTCCCGATGATATGAGAGAGTATTATAAGGCTGCTTTTTTTAAAGAGGACGAGGATGCTTATCTTTGGAAAATTGTTAAGGCTGCGGATAAAATATCTGCACTTATCAAATGCATTGAAGAAAAGAAGGCAGGTAACAGGGAATTTGAAAAGGCTTTTCTGAGCACGGAAAAATCAATCAAAGAGATGGATATGCCTGAGGCAAATGTCTTTCTTGAGGAATTCATTCCGGCGTTTTATCTCAGTCTTGATGAGCAGAATGAGCCTTGAAAAATAACATAAAAGAAAAACCACGGTTGAGCCGAAAAAGGCTTTTCCGTGGTTTTATGCTTTTATTAAGCTCAGAAGATAGCTGTAAGAGCGTTAAGGATTCCTACAATGAAATCACCAAAAGCGGTGGTGATGAAGGAAGGAATTCTGTCCTCGTCAACATTGAGGTCTGCAACGCCTGCTCTTTCGTAAATCCATTCAGCGAAGGGATTCCAGCTTGCTGTATCCTTTGAAAGCTTAGCAAGAATCATATGAAGAGAAAGCTCGCCTGCAATGTGGCTGTAGCTCATGGGTAAGTAAGAATCGGAGTTGATATCAACCTGGTTGTTGAGAGCAACCTCGTCGCACTTTGTCTGGATCTTGCCGATTGCTAAAAGGAATACTCTTGCATCAAAAATTTCGGGGCATTCTTCAAAGTTAACGCTGCAGTAAACTGTTGTCTTGTCGCCGTCGATAACCTTTACGGTGTATCTTGACTTTTCAACGATTTCGGTTGAAACCTGTTCTGCAAGCTCCTTTTCAACAAAGAGGAAGCCTGAAAGAGAGGATGCGATTTCCTTGGGTGTGTCAGCACCTGCAACGATTTCGTTTACAAGTGCGTTGTCAACGATAACGGTAGCATCTTCATCAGCGTTAATGAGAGCTCCGATAGCTACGCTTATAGCTTCCTTGATTTCAGCTGAAGAGAGCTTCTTGTTTTCTTCACTTACTGCAAATGTGGGCATTGCAAGAGTGAACACCATCATAAGTGCAAGTAAGACGGAAATGATTTTTTTAGTCATAGTTTTTCTCCTTAAAAATTTATGCGGTTGCTTCTGTGTCCTCAGCTTCGCCTTCTTCTGCTGAGCCAAAGTATTTGCCGAAGATTTCACCGAGGAATGTGAAGATTTTTGTAAGTAATTCAATTACTTCGCCGATTGTCATCATAATGTTTTTTCTCCTTTCTGTAGTTTTTTTTCATTGTAACACAGTGTTAACAAAAAAGTCAACAATTATTTCAATATGAAATTTTAAGCTTCAGCTTTGGCTGCTTCTCTCTTTTCCTTGAGAGCCTGCTCAACCTCTGCCATATGCTTTGCGTCGTCGTTATCAAGGAAGAGAATGACAATGAGGTAAAGAAGTGATCCGATAGCAGGGCCGAGAATGAAGTGGTGCCAACGGTATTTAAGGAAGCGTGTGGCAGTCTGTGCGTTGATAACTGTCTGATTTGAAGCTACCTTTACGTTTGCATCAAAGCCAAGCCACTTGAGGAAATAACCCTGAATGAACTTGGGAATAGCGCCTGTAAGCTTTGAAACAAGGTTCTGCATTGAAAATACGATTCCTTCAGTACGCTTGCCTGTTTTAAGCTCGAACTCGTCGATGGAGTTTGAAAGAAGTGAACGGTGAGCAATATCCTTCATGTTGGTGAAAATCTGAGCTGTGCCGAGAAGTGCCATAACAACGCCGAGGGCTCCGATATTGAGGAAACGGTTGTTTGCGCCGACAACGAAGGCGAGAATACGCGCGATAAGAGTAGCAGCCTCGGATAAAACGAGGAGCTTTTTATTGCCGCCTAATTTGTTGATGAGCTTAACTGCAAAGAACATTGCAAAGGCACCGGGAACACCCATAACTGCACCGTAAACAACCTGGGCGGTACCACCGGAAATTTCAGCACCGAAAACGTTGTAGGAGATGCCTTCTGTTTCAAAGAAATATTCCCAGGGAAGAGCAAGGGAGATGCTTTGAACAGTTCGTGCAAGGCAGACAATAATAAGGGTCTTATTGTGCCTTAAGTCAAGAATATCCTGAATAATGCTTGTGTTTTTCGCTTCTTCGGCGGGCTCAACCTTTTCCTTCATACGGTAAGCGAGCATGGCAATAATCATGCCGCCGATAGCGAAAATCGCAGCGCCGAGAGCATAGGTGTTCTTTTCGGACATAATTTCCTGCTTGACGAAAATATCCTTCATTGTGGGGAAGAGGCTTGCGATTGTACCGCCGAGACCTGCAGAGATTGAAATCCACTGGATGACACGCCTTCGTTCGGCAGAGTCGGGACTCGACATTGCGGCAATACCCCAGATGGATACGTCCTGAAGAGAGTAAAAAACGTCAAAGAGAATGTAAAGCACAAGAACAGTTGCTATTGTCTGACTCTGGGAGAAACCGAAGTCAATGAACATCAGCATAACAAGGATGCCGATAATGGGAGGTGTCCACAGAAGGAAGGGGCGTAATTTCATTCCCGGCTTATGCTTTCTGCGGTCAATAAGTGAGCCGACAAGAGGATCGTTGACTGCATCCCATACGGTGCTGATACCTGTGATCCAGCCGGTTTTTTCTGAAGGAATTTTCAGAATTGTGTTAAGATAAACAAAGAGTCTGTTTGAAACATAGCTGTAGGTCATATTCTGACCGACAAGACCTGCAGAGTAGGAAAGCAGGCGGTCGTTTGCAACCTTGGTGTCGCTTTCTTCTCTGGAAAACATGAAAAACGGATTGAATTTCATACTATTTCTCCTTCTCCTTTTAATGTATCAATTATATTATATAAAAAAAGGTTTGGCAATAAGAGGAAGGAAAGTTTGGAGATTATGTCAAAGACAGCACTGCTTTATTGGAGTAAATGACAAATAAACTTTACGCAAAAACACCGATACCCTGAGGGATCGGTGTTTTTGCACTAATATGAATGAGGTAACTATGAAAATGAAAATATCAAAATTAAGATGAGCTACAAATCAGCTCAGTTTGTATAATAATACTATCACCTGAAGTAGAAATAATCAATTGTTTTTTAATAAAATTTACAGGTAGTTAATAAATTAAATTCTATAAAAATTAACGGGACTGTTTTATTATTCAATTATATAATTATCTGTAGTAAATCCTAAAATGCGCCCTTTTTCTTGCTTTCGGGAGGATATAATCAACGGGAAAAAGAGATGAAAGGATGAATTTTGTGACGGAAATAAAGGAAGCTGAAAAGCTTGACAATTATCTTGACGATAAGCCTGGTTCGGATATAGAGAGATTAAGGCAGGTGATTCCTGTTGTTATTGCAGCTGCGGTAGGTTTCTGCTTCAGTCAGGTTGATGTGTTTTCAACAATGTCGCCCTTTTCAGCGGCATTTATGGGAGTTGTCCCTTTTGATTATTGCGCAGGAGTTTTTATCGGCAGTGTGATAGGTCATTTTGCCGCTTTTTCCTCAGGGCTTACGATAAGATATGTGCTGTGCCTTTGTTTTATATGCTTTGTAAGACTTTTGGTACATAAGAGGTTTTCATCCTTGGAAAAGGGAAGATTTGAAAGCATTCTTGTTCTTGTGAGTGTAACCTGTGCAACGCTTGTTTATCTGTTTGTCACGGGATTTACGTTTGTCGGTATGGCTGTGGCTCTGCTTGAAAGTGGAATTTCCTTTTGCAGCAGTTACTTTTTCTCACGAAGCTTCAGAACGCCTGTGGGGAGAATAGGCTTAATCAAGCTTTCAATGGCGGACAAGCTGAGCCTTTTTATCAGCATGAGTGTGTTTGTGATGTGCTTTTCGGGAATAAGCATTGAAGGCTTTTCACCTGCAAGGCTTTTAAGCTGTATGCTTTTGTGCTTTGCCGCCTATTGTAAGGGTGTCGGAGCCGGCAGCGTTACGGGAATCTGCCTTGGAGCTTCACTGAGCATAGATCCTGAGGGAAGATTTGTTTTTCCCGCTTTTGCCCTTGGTGGTCTTGTCAGCGGAGTTTTTGCCCCTATGGGACAGATTGCGGCAGGTGTATCCTTGTGTGTAAGCTTTTGCATTTGCTGTGTTATCGGCGGACTTGAGGAGAATTTTCTTGTTCCGATGATTGAATGTGCCGTTGCGAGTGCGGCTTTTATGCTTGTTCCGCCTGTGTGGCTTGCGAAGGTAGCTGACTTTGTTCAGCGAAACGGAGTGATAAGTGATGAGGATGCTGATTTGCAGGTTTCATCAATTCTGAAAAGTGCTTCAGGGAACATCTACTCCTTCTGTCAGACTGTTGACGAGGTAAGCACGAGGCTCGACAGAGTTATAAACCCCGAGGTAAATAAGCTGTTTTTTGAAATTCAGCAGAATGTATGTGACGGTTGCAGCAAAAAAAGTGCTTGCTGGAGCAGAAATTTTGACAGCACCGCACGGGATGTGCTTGTTATTATGGGACTTGAAAAAAGAGGGAAAGGCAAGCTGCAGTTAGAAAAGCATTGCTCGAGACTTCATGAGCTTAAAAATCAGGCCTCGAAAGGAAAGGCTCAGTATAGCCTTAGCATGTTGTCGAAAATGAAAAACCGTGAAATGCGCAGGCTTCTTACCGAACAGTTTTCCGGGCTCGGTGATTTTCTTTCGGAGCTTTCACAGAGGATTGCGGCAAGCCGTACCGTTGACGAGGCTAAATCAACAGCGCTCAGGTCTGTGGTTATTGATAAGGGTGTTTATATTGACTCGCTCAATTGCTTTGGCAGAGATGGCGGAAAAATGAGCATAGAGATAACCTGCTTTGAAAAGCCTTTTGAAACGGATTACAAAAAAATCAAATCAATCATTGAAGAGGCAACAGGCAGACACTTCGAAGAGCCTGAAATAAGTGCATCGGACATGGTTACCTTATTGAAATTTGATGAAAAAGCAGTGTACACTCTTGTTGTCGGAACGGCCCAACGTCCCTTTGTTTCAGGCTCGCCTTGCGGTGACAGCATTTCTTTTTGCACAAAGGACGATATTTGTAAAACTGTGCTTCTGAGTGACGGAATGGGAACGGGAAGCTCAGCGGCACTTGACAGCGTAATGACTGTATCCTTGCTTGAAAAATTATTGAGCGGAGGCTTCTCCTTTGAAAGCGGAATCAGGATAGTAAATTCCTCTCTTATTATGAAATCCACAGATGAGTCAATGGCAACAGTGGACGGGCTGAGTGTAAACCTTTTCACCGGCGAGGCGGAATTTTTCAAGGCGGGTGCGGCAATAAGCTTCATAAGAAGTGACAGAGAGATTTTTATTATTGAAGAAAGCTCCCTTCCTTTGGGAATTTTAAGAGAGGTGCATTTTGAGAAAACGTCATATAACCTCAAGCCGGGAGACATAGTTCTTCTTGTGAGCGACGGCATAACCGCAGGGGATTGCGGCTGGATAAATGACGAGCTTTTATCCTGGAGCACCAATAATATGGATGACCTTGCAGGGCACATTGTTGAGCTTGCGGCTTTAAGGCAGGACAGGTTCACGGGAGACGATCTGACGGCTGTGGCGGTTAAGCTTCTCAAGAGCAGATAAAAACTGAAGTGAAAGTATGAAATTAAAGAAAAAGCAGATATCATTAAGTAAAGCTACTTAAAAATATCTGCTTTTGTTGTTTTTCTTTTTTAGGTTAAGGGGTGAGACTTATTTGACTCCCCAGGTTTTACCGTTCTTGATGTCGAAGGTCATGCTCTTTTCAACGCCTTCTTCAATGTAGTCAAGCTTGATTACTGAGGAAGTGATGTATTCTGCAGCGGTGATGCTGTGCTCTGTCTCTGTGAAGAATTCCTTCATAAGAGTGAGTGACTTGTAGTCGTAGTCGCCTGCGTTGTCGGAAACAAAGAGAACATTGCCGCCAAGAGCGTTGATTTTACCGAGAAGATACTTCTGCTCGTCGTTGAACTTGAGGTTGTGTTTACGAAGGAAGAGTACGTCGGGGTCATTACAGAATGCTCTGCCGTCAAGGTGACGACGGAAGATAGTGTTGTTGATTGCGCCCTGAGCTGAGGGGATTTCGTTGTTGAGCTTGAGAATATTGACAAGGTTGCCTTCAAACATCTTGTTAACGTCACAGCTGATGCGGCAGGCATCAAAGATACCCATACATGCACCGAGAGGTACACCGCAGCCGAGAATGAACTTGTCACCGCAGGCCTCACGAAGAAGGTCTACACCGTCACACATAATTTCGCCACGGGTCTTGCCGTATCTGGGAGTGATGCACTGAGTAAAGAGGAAGTCAAGCTTTACAAGGTCGAAGCCCCAGTCATTGAGGATAACGTCAAAGAAGTGCTTGATGTATTCTCTTGCGCCTTCGTTGTAGATGTCAAGAGCGTAAGCACCGCCCCAGCCGATGTGGCGAAGGAGCTTTCTGCCTGTCTTTTCATCCTTGATGGGCCAGTCGGGATGATCCTTTGCAACCTGGCTTGTAAGCTGTGCGCAGAAGGGAGCAAGCCAGATACCTGCAAGATAACCCTTTGCGTGAATCTTCTGAGCAAGGCTCTTGAGGCCGTGGGGGAACTTTTTCTTATCAACGCTTAACCAGTCACCTGTAGCGGTCTGGAAGCCGTCGTCAAGCTGGAAGATATCAACGCATTCCTTTGCTCTGTCCATGCCGTCAAGGTCGCGAAGGCAGATTTTTTCGTTGATTTTTGAGAAGTAGTTGTACCATGAGGTGTAGCCTGCAAGGTGCTTGATTCTGGGCTTGTTGATGCCCATGAAGTCGAAGAAGTATTCATCGAAGGCTTTTTCGTACTCGTTTTCGATTACAGCGATGTCGAACATCTCGTATTCCTGACCTGCTGTAAGCTTAAGTCCCTCAACATCCTTTCTGATTGTGAAAAGGTTGTTTGACATATCGCATTCAAAAATTGTGAAGCCTTTTCTTTCGCTTCTTGAGCCGTAGAGAGTGAGGTTGTATTCACCCTTCTTACGAAGGTATGTATATGTGTATGAACGGAAGAGGTTAAGCTTGCCGTAGCTTACATATGAGTCGAATAAGTAGTCAGCAAATTCACCTGCAGCGAATTCTGCAAAGCCGCCTAATTTTCTTGCAGCGGAGATAATATCCTTTGTTTTTTCACCTTTGGAGAATTCTCTTGAGGTTGACCATGACTGATAGCCGTTTGCAAAGAAGAGATCGTCCTCTGTAAAAGTCATAGACTTAGTAACGGAAAAGCTTTCCATAACCATGTCTGTTTTTGCAGTGAGAATACCTTTGATAAATTTGCCGTCATCCTTAAGGTCAAAGGTGAAGTGGGCGTTATCAAAATCCTTGTGGCTGATGCTTGCGCTGTTTACCTTGATTTTTGAAGCTAAAGTATACATAGTTCTTCTCCTTAAATTTAATACCATTACATTATATATATATTTAACTGTGTAGTCAAGGGCGAAAAAATTAAATAATATATAACAGCAATTGAAAAACGGTCAAAGCACAAGACTCTGACCGTTTGTTTTTTACAGCTCGTTTTGTTTTACAACAGGATCTGTTCTTACGAAAGGATCGTAAGGATTGGAAATTCCACCCTTCATACGGATGAAAACTCTTGTGAACTGGGGGAAGATAAGAAAAGCAATGTCACTGTCTGAGCCTGCATTCCAGCCTAAAAGTGCAAAGTAGTTGCAGTTGAAAATGGGATCCCATCTGTTGTAGTTTGCGATTTTTGCGTTTACCTTTGCAAGCTCGCCTTCGTCGAGGTTTGTTGAAATGCCCATAAGCTGGCTGTAATGGGTAAGGGCGGTTTCGTTGTTGTAATAAACACCGCCGCCGCGGGGACCTTCTGTTCCGAAGGAGCCTACGGATACATCTCCGTAGGGTGCGACCTTGTATCTGCCTACGGTAATGGTTTCACCGGTGAGGTTTTCAAAGTAAAGGAAAATATGTCCGATACCGGTATTGTCGTTGACTTCTGAGCAAAGCCACATTCTTGCAACGGTTGTGTCGTCTGCCGCTGAAGCTGAGAAGGAAATTGCGGTGAAAAGCAGCATCACAGCAAGCAGGAGAGAGATAATTTTTTTCTTCATAAAAAACACTCCTTTTTATTTGTGGAATAACAATAGTTTAATTTCTTGAATAAAGCGTTGATGGTTTATGAATAAAAAATTAATAAGATTTTTTTCGTCTTATTATCATGTGATAAAGAGGTAAAAGGTACAAAAAGCAAGCGGCAAAGAGACTCACTGTGGGTGCTCCTGCCGAGGTGAGGGGTACGGCACCTGCGATTGACCAGGGAACAAGAGGAGCGATTACTACAACAGAATTTTCGAGGTCAATAGCAAATTGCTGTTTATCCTTTTCAAGCTTACTGCAAAGGCTGTCGGAAAGGATAATTGCAAGGGTCTGATTACAGGAAATCATTGAGGTGAAAACCGAAACCAGAACCGTAACGGTAAAGCTGCCTGTTTTTTCTGCGAGGGCTTCGAGCTTTTCGATAAGCTTCTGAAGCATACCTGTGGCGTTGAAAATTCCTGAATATGCCGAGGATATGCATACTATAAGAAGAACTCTTACCATTGAGGAAATTCCTCCGCCGTCAAGCATCTGTGAAAGCTCGGGCAGAGTGGCTTTGTAGCCGGTGGCCATAAAGGTGAGAAGCTCGGTTATTTCTGTTTTCTGCACAAAAAGGCTTACGAAAAAGGCAGAAACAATACTGCAGAGCATGGAATATCTCGTTTTGACCTTGAAAAGAGCAAGAACAAGAATAACCGCCGCAGGAATGAGTGCAAGGGGAGTGATTCTGACCTCTTTGGCAAACAGCTCTGCTATATCGGTAGAGCTTTCACCTGTTTTTGAGAAAAAGCCGGCAGCTATATAAATGATGCTTGTAAGAACAAAGGGCACTGCCGCAGTCTTGAACATACGCTTTATGTTTTCGTAAATGCTTGTGCCTGTAAGCTCACTTACCAGAAGTGCACTTGTTGAAACAGGGGAGCAGCGATCGCCGAAAAGCACACCCGAGAGCATAGCTCCGCCTGTGAGCACGGGATCAGCGCCCATTGCCATACCCATTGTCACACATATTACGCCCATTGTTGCTGCTGAGCCGAAGGATGTGCCGATAAGAAAGGATACAAGACAGCAAAGTGCAAAGGTCATAAAGATAAAGGAGTCGGGGTTGATTAAATCCACGGTGTAGGCGATGATTGTAGGGATTGTTCCTGCACAACGCCACAAGGCGGTCAGAATGCCGACGAGAAAAAATACGATGAGTATGTTCTTTGAGGTTTTAGCACCGTCGGCTATCATTTTTGAGATAGCTTTAAGACTGTTGCCCTTAAGCTTTGCGTAAAGTGAAAAAATGAAAAGTCCTGTTAAAAGTGCGACCACAATTGACCAATCGAGTGCGATGAATATTGTAAGCACAGCGGTGAAAAGTGCGAGAAAAAACATCTCCATAAACAAAAACTCCTGTTATAACGGATAATGACAGATTATACCATTATATAAGGAGTTTTGCAATTGTAATTTATCAATCGGCAAGTAAATCTTTAAAGTGCTTTTTTGTCGCCTGAATTCTGCTTCTTACTGCCGATGCGGAAATACCCAGCACCGAGCCGATTTCTCTGCTTGTCAGATGCTCTGCCATGGAAAGAAGTTGTTTTTCTTCTTCGTTTAGCTTTGAAAAGGCTTTTTGCACTGCAATGCTCTCGACAATGTTGCATTCCACTGCTATATCTGTTTCATAGAGGTTTTCATATCTGAAATTCATACTGTGAAGCTGAACATAACGAAGATGGTCATTTTTGACATTCCTTGCTACGGTGAAAAGCCACGCCTTGTTCTGTTTTATGTAGCCGTCAGGGTAAGCGGATATGTAACGCCACGCATTGAGGTAGGTTTGCTGGGTTAAATCCTCGGCAGTGTGCTCATCAAACTGACGGCGAAACCAGGCGTAAACTCTTCTGTTGTATCTGCTCCACAGCTCGTCGAACAGTATTTGAGGATGGTGAGTCATTATTATCACCTGAATTTTCTTTTATACTTCTTTTTTGCTTGCTCGAGAGTAAGTATATCGGCTACATCAACACTGTTTGCGTGAATATATCCGTGAAGATCTTCTCTTGCACAGATAATAGCACAACAAATGAACTGAAGCTTTTTTTCTTTGAGCATATTGTCTGTTACAGTGTCGTCGATTATAACTCTTGCACAGGTTACAAGTGCGGTATTTTCTTCTATGTTATTAATGAAGTTTTTATCGACCTTGATTTCGGATTTTCCGCTGATAAGCTTTACAAAGGGATCAATTTCGTGCTTTGTGCCGTTGTGTTCTATAATCTCGACAAAGGCATCCTTGGATTTGATAAGACAACCGTTTACAACTAGCTTTATTTTCATGCTTTCGGGAATATCCTTTACAACGGTTAGACCGTTGCACATAATAAGGCTGTTTTCGGTTACATCACTTTTTGTAAGGATACAGTTGCCGTTATGTATGCAGGTGTTTAAGGGGATAACCGTTTCCTTTGCTACCATTGTTTTTTTTATACCTGCATAAATCTCTGAAAACTCAGGACTCATTTCTTCGGGTAAAATTACCATTGCTACTCTTTTTATGGATTTGATCTTTTTCAGAGCCTCGGGAGTGAATTGCCTTAAATCCAGAACGGCTTGATTTCTTATTCTTGCCATATTTTTTCCTTCTTTCTTTATTTATAATGCCGGTTTTGAGGATAAATGCGGACAGGGGCGAGTCTGTGTAATATGTTAGCACATCGTCAAAACTCATATCACAGTTTTCAAGCGCGCAAAGTCCGCCGTAAAGCTTTGACATAAAATTTTTTCACTTTCTGTTTTATTAAAACCGGTTTCATTAAGTAAGACGGAGAAAAACATAAAAGTGTCTGCGAAAAAAAGAAATATTTTATCAAATTTATTATATCAGTATTTGTATAGAGTTTCAATGCTTTCGGTTTTAAATAAAAATATCTTGTTTAAGGGTCTGACGTATGAATATACTCCGAGGAAGAAAAAACGGCAAGCACTCAAATGAAAAGAGCAGACCTTACGACCTGCTCTTTAATTAATTTAAGCTGTAAACTTAACAGTTACACCGGTGCGTTCCTGTGCACATCTTCAATCAGTGAATCGCTCAAGGCTTAAGAGAAGTGTGCAGGATGGCGTTTTCTTCTGCCGAAGGCGTATGAATATACTCCGAGGGAGAAAAAACGGCAAGCGCCCGAAGAAAAAGAGCAGACCTTTCGGACTGCTCTTTCTTTATTTTAAGTTGTAAACTTAACAGTTACATCAGTGCGTTCCTGTGCACTTATCTTAAGCCGACTTATGCTTCGGGAGCATAGAGATCCTTAAGCTTAAGAAGGTGTGCGTATCTTGCCTTAGCAACTTCTTCACTCTTCTGGAAGAGTGCGTCTGCTCTTTCGGGGAATTCACGCATAAGTCTTGTGTAACGTGCTTCGTTCTTGATGAATGCCTGATATTCAGCATTGGGCTCCTTGCTGTCGAGGGTGAAGGGATTCTTGCCTTCTGCCTTAAGAGCAGGATTGAAGCGGAAGAGGTTCCAGTAGCCGCATTCAACAGCCTTCTTCATTTCAGCCTGGCAGTTAACCATACCGCCCTTGATTGAGTGCATTTCGCAGGGTGAGTAGCCGATGATGAGTGAGGGACCGTTGTAAGCTTCAGCTTCCTGGATAGCCTTGAGGGTCTGGTTCATGTTAGCGCCCATAGCAATCTGTGCAACATAAACATAACCGTAGCTCATAGCGATTTCAGCAAGGCTCTTCTTGTTGATGTCCTTACCTGCTGCTGCGAACTGTGCAACCTGACCGATGTTGGAGGCCTTTGAAGCCTGTCCGCCGGTGTTGGAGTAAACTTCTGTGTCGAATACCATTACGTTTACATTCTTGCCTGATGCAAGAACATGGTCAAGACCGCCGTAACCGATATCGTATGCCCAGCCGTCACCACCGAAGATCCATACGGATTTCTTTGAAAGGTATTCCTTGTTGTCAAGAACATCCTTGCAGAGTGCACATGTTGCGCCTGCTGCTTCGATAGCTGCTGCAAGAGCCTTTGAAGCCTTTGCGTTCTTTTCGCCGTCTTCAAGAGTTGCAAGGTATTCTTCGCCTGCAGCCTTTACTTCAGCCTTGCATTCGTCAGAAGCAACCATAGCCTTAACGTCGTCGATAAGTCTTGAGCGGATAGCATCCTGACCGTAGTACATACCGAGACCGTGTTCAGCATTGTCTTCGAAGAGTGAGTTTGCCCAAGCAGGACCGTGACCGTCCTTGTTAACGGTGTAGGGTGATGTTGCTGCGGGGCCGCCCCAGATTGATGAACAGCCTGTAGCGTTGGAGATGTACATTCTGTCGCCGAACATCTGAGTGATAAGGCGAGCATAAGCTGTTTCTGCACAACCTGCGCATGAGCCTGAGAACTCAAGAAGAGGAGTCTTGTACTGGCTGCCCATAACTGTGTTGTCAGCTACATCTTCCTTAACTGTTACGTTTTCAACCATATAGTCGAATACGGGCTGC
>JAZKYQ010000057.1:0-2541 GCA_045612205.1 Acutalibacteraceae bacterium
GGCCAATATTAAAACAGAAACAGTTATCAAAAAGGAGCTTGGCTCACAGCAGGCCTTTGAGGAAAAAATCATTTCTCTTTTAAATGAAAACGGAATTGACCTTATCGTTCTTGCAGGCTTTATGAGCATCCTTTCAGAGAATTTCACAAAAGCATTCCCTCACAGAATTGTAAACGTTCACCCCTCACTCATTCCTTCCTTCTGCGGTAAAGGCTTTTACGGACTTCACGTTCACGAGGCAGCACTCAGTAAGGGCGTTAAGGTGACAGGTGCAACAGTGCATTTCGTAAACGAAATTCCCGACGGCGGTGAAATCATTCTCCAGAAGGCCGTTGAAATAAAAGAAGGGGACACCCCCGAGGTTTTACAGAAAAGGGTTATGGTGGAAGCAGAGTGGAACATCCTTCCCGAAGCAGTCAGCCTTTTCTGTCAGGACAGACTTGAAGTAAAAAATAACAGAGTATATATAGGAGAGTAAGCTATGAAAATTTCAACAATCAAAGAAGAGCTTAATTCCCTCGCTTATCACGGCAGAGGCATTCTCATCGGTAAAAGCGCTGACGGCAAAAAGGCAGTAACTGCTTACTTCATCATGGGCAGAAGCGTAAACAGCCGTAACCGTGTTTTCGTTCTTGAAGGCGAAGATATGCGCACAAAGGCTTTTGACGAAAGCAAGATGACAGACCCTCACCTTATTATCTATTATCCCGTAAGAGTTCTCGGCAACAAGACCATCGTTACAAACGGTGATCAGACCGATACAATCTACGAGCTTATGGACAAGCAGATGACCTTCGAGCAGGCTCTTCGCACAAGAGAGTTCGAGGACGATGCTCCCAACTTCACACCGAGAATTTCAGGCATCATCCGTCTTGACAAAGAGGGTATGAACTACGCAATGTCAATTCTCAAGAGTGCAGAGGGTGACGACAGCTCCTGTGAACGCTTCACTTACGCTTACTCAAATCCTCTTTGCGGTAAAGCAAAGTTTATCCACACCTATAACTGTGACGGCAATCCTCTTCCCTCCTTCGAGGGTGAGCCCAAGACTCTTGAGCTTCCCGATGTCTCCATTGACGAGCTTACAGACCTTATCTGGACAAACCTCAACGAGGACAACAAGGTTTCACTTTTCGTAAGATACATTGACATCGAAAGCGGCGAAGCTGAAACAAGAGTTGTAAACAAGAATAAATAAGAAGGAAGCTTATAAAGTATAAAGGAGAAACAGACATGAAAGAATTTGAACTTAAATACGGCTGTAACCCCAATCAGAAGCCTTCAAAGATTTATATGCACGACGGAAGTGATCTTCCCATCGAAATCCTTTGCGGCAGACCCGGTTACATCAACTTCCTTGACGCCTTCAACTCCTGGCAGCTTGTTAAGGAAATCAAGGCTGCAACAGGTCTTCCCTGCGTTGCTTCCTTCAAGCACGTAAGCCCCACATCAGCGGCTGTAGGTCTTCCTCTTTCCGATAAGCTTAAGAGAGCCTGCTTCGTTGATGATATCGAAGGTCTTGATGAAAGCCCCCTTGCCTGCGCTTATGCAAGAGCAAGAGGTACTGACAGAATGTGCTCCTTCGGTGACTGGGTAGCACTTTCAGATGTTTGCGACGCGCTCACAGCAAAGCTCATCAAGCGTGAAATTTCCGACGGTGTTATCGCTCCCGGCTACACAGACGAAGCTCTTGAGATTCTCAAGCAGAAGAGAAAGGGCACTTATAACATCGTTAAGATTGACGAAAGCTATGTTCCTGCACAGGCTGAGCACAAGCAGGTATTCGGCATCACCTTCGTTCAGGGCAGAAACAACTTTGAAATCAACAAAGCTCTTCTTGAAAACATTGTTACAAAGAACAAGGAGCTTCCCGAAAGTGCAAAGCGTGACCTTATCATCGCGCTCATCACTCTTAAATACACTCAGTCAAACTCAGTCTGCTATGCAGTTGACGGTCAGGCTATCGGTGTAGGTGCAGGTCAGCAGTCAAGAATTCACTGCACACGCCTTGCAGGTACAAAGGCTGACACCTGGTTCCTTCGTCAGGCTGACAAGGTGCTCGACCTTCCCTTCCTTCCCACTCTCGGCAGAGCTGACAGAGACAACGTTATCGACGGCTACATCAACAAGAATGAAGAGGATGTTTGTGCAGACGGCAACTGGCAGAAGTACTTCACCTCACAGCCCGAGCCCTTCACAAAGGAGGAAATGGATGCTTACCTTGCAACATGTAAGGATGTTGCGCTCGGCTCAGATGCATTCTTCCCCTTCTCAGATAATATTGAAAGAGCTTACAGAAGCGGCGTAAAATACATTGCAGAGCCCGGCGGCTCAATCAGAGACGATGCAGTTATCGAATGTGCTGACAAGTACGGCATGGCAATGGCATTTACAGGAATGAGACTTTTCCATCATTAATATCACAAAGGAGCTAACAATGCTTAACTACTTTAACGAACTCAACAACTACGATTCAGAGGTTTTTGCTTCCTGCAATAAGGAGCTTGACAGACAGCAGAGCTTCATTGAGCTTATCGCTTC
>JAZKYQ010000058.1:0-12357 GCA_045612205.1 Acutalibacteraceae bacterium
CCCTCGGGAAGGCTTTCGTCGAGGGGGAGCGCACCCATCTGCACTCTCTTGAGCTCAAGAACCTTGTTGCCAAGGGAGGCGAACATTCTTTTGACCTGGTGATATTTGCCCTCGCAGATTTTCACCTCTGCAACGTTTTCCTTGCCGGGTAACATTCTCACGTGAGCTTCAAGACACTCTGTTCCGTCACCGAGGGTGAGACCTTCCTTGAAGCGGACAATGTCCTCTTCTGTAAGAGAATGTCTTAAGGTAGCGTGGTAGGTTTTCATTATGTGATTTTTGGGAGAAAGGATGCGGTGGGCAAAATCACCGTCGTCGGTGATAAGCACAAAGCCCGTTGTATCGCCGTCAAGCCTTCCTGCAGGGAAAAGACCCTGCCTTTTAAGCTCGGGCGGTACAAGGTCAATTACGGTCTTCTGAGAGGCATCCTCCGTGGCGCTGATGACTCCCTTTGGCTTGTTGAGCATAATGTAAAGATGCTTTTTATAGTTAAGGCTCACGCCGTCAACAACTATTTCGTCAGTTGAGGTGTCGCACTTGACATCGCTTGTTTTCACAGCCTTGCCGTTCACGGTAACAAGACCTGCCTTGACGAGCTTCTTTACCTCGCTTCGGGAGTGTTTGCCCTGGGATGCGATTATCTTATCGAGTCTTTCCATATTACTTTATCTGTGTGATTTTGTTTCCTTTTACAAGGAACACTCTCTTGGCATAGGGGAAGAGGAATTCATCGTGAAGTGAGTCGGTGTAAAAGTCGTCAATAACTCCATCGGGATAAGCTTCACGGAAGAATTCGATTTTCTTGTCACGGAAGCACCATCTTTCAAAAGTGCCCTTTTCGAGATCCATTTCTGTGCCGAGGCAGTGCTTTATGCCGATTCTGTTACAGATTTCCTCAAGCATAAAGGTGGGAGAAGCGCTGATTACAAGGTCGTCTTCCTTCTGGATTTCGAAGTAGAAGGGCTTGATTCTGTGCTCACGCTTGTCCCAGAACTCCTTTGCAATCTGCTTTGCATCAACATTTGCGGAAACGATAAGGTCGCTTATCATAGGTCCGTACTGATCCACAAGGTCTTCAAAACGGAAGGTGAGATTCTTGTAATCACGGACAACCTTGATGATGTCGGGAGCAAGCTTGAGAAGGGAAGGATTCTTTTTTATAAAATCAACCATAAACTCAAAGGCCGTATCACCGTCGAATATTGTTTCGTCAAAATCAAAAACGTTCATTATATGTCTCCTTTATATAGAGTTTACCCTCTCAGTCAAAATCTTCGATTTTGCCAGCTCTCCCAAAGGGAGAGCCAAGGCTTAATGTTGTACTATTCTTGCCTCTCCCTTTGGGAGAGGTGGATTTGCTGAAAGCAAAGACGGAGAGGGTTGCTTATTATTTACTGCTTAATTTATATCTTTTCAAGCTTAAGATATTCGTCCTTCACAATGCCGATTTTCTTGAAAATAAGGTGAAAAATAAGGCTCAGGACGGCAGGTGCAACAACGTGCATAACAACGATTAAAAGGATTGTTTTGGTGCTTCCGAAGTCTTCTGCCATTGCGGAATAAGCACCGAACTGTCCCACAAGTCCGCTTGTGCCCATACCTGCACCTGAGGGAGTGTTAGTCATTTTTAAAAGGCAGGTTGAAACAGGGCCTAAAACTGCGCCTGCAAGGGTGGGAGCAAGAGCAATCTGCGGATGCTTCATAATATTGCCGAACTGAAGCATACTTGTGCCGAGTCCCTGGCTGATGAGTCCGCCTACACCGTTTACCTTGAATGAGGTCACTGCAAAGCCGATCATCTGTGCACAGCAGCCGACAGCTGCAGCACCTGCGGCAATGCCTTCAAGACCGAGCATAATACAAAGAGCTGCCGAGCTGATGGGGGCGGTGAGAACAAGTCCCACAATAACGGAAACTGTAACACCCATGGGGAAAGGATGAAGCTGAGTTGCAGAGTTAATGAGGTCACCGAGTCCCGTCATTAAATCTGAAAGGTAAGGACCCACAAAGGTGCTTACAAAGCCACCCGAGATGATTGTCACAAGGGGAGTGAGCACAATATCAATCTTTGTTTTACCTGCAACGAGAGATGCAATTTCATTTGCGACAAGTGAGGATACATAAGCACCCACGGGGCCGCCGAGCTGATAGCCGAAGGCACCTACTGCGATACAGGAAAAAACAACCAGAGGCTTTGACCTGAGGCCGAAGGCAATTGCCGCACCGATTGCCGCACCTACAACAGGTGAGGATGCACCGAGCACCTCTGAAAAGGTTCCGAGAATTTCAAGGTGAGGAATCTTTGAAAGCTGGGTGATGATAAGTCCCACAATAAGTGAGGAGAAAAGACCGAGAGCCATAAAGCTCATTGCGTCAACGAGGTACCTTTTAAAATACTTTTTTATAAACGACATTTGACATTCCTTCTTTTGAAATACTATAAATTATTTTTTCAATTATAACATAGCCGCGGAGTTTTGGCAATAATTTTATCAAAGAGGAAACTTTAATTTGCATTAAGGTATGTAATATAGTATAATATAAAAAAGAGGTGAAACATACTATGATGGAAAAAATCCGTTCGTTTATGCAGGGTCGTTACGGAAACGATCAGCTAAATATTTTTCTTACCCTTTGCGGTTGCGTGGCAACACTTCTGCTGACACTTCTTGTGCCTTACAGATTCGGTTATCTCCGTTCCCTCGGCACAGTGTTTTATATCGTTGCTCTTATCCGTATGCTTTCAAAGAATTTTCCGAAAAGACAGAAGGAAAATGCAAAGTTTATGCAGGTAAGTGAGCCTTGGAGAAAATACATTTTCAAGAAAATCGGTCAGTACCAGGACAAGGAGCACCGCTATTATAACTGTCCGCAATGCCACCGCACCTTGAGAGTGCCCAAAGGCAAGGGCAAAATCAACATCACCTGTCCTCATTGTCAGAGACAGTTCAAAAAGAAAACTTGAAAAATTCAACATTATTATATATAATAGTATGAAAGTGTTTATACTTGATTAAGGAGGACAGAACATGAATATTCTTGTCACCGGAGGAGCCGGCTTCATCGGCTCGAATTTTATATATTATATGCTCAAAAAGCACCCGACCTACAGAATCGTGTGCATTGACGCTCTTACCTATGCAGGTAACCTTGAGACTCTGGAAAAAGCAATGGGAAATCCCAACTTCCGCTTTTTCAAAGGAGATATAACCGACAGAAAGGCTGTTTACGGTCTTTTTGAAGAGGAGAACTTTGACGCTGTTGTCAACTTTGCGGCAGAAAGCCATGTTGACCGCTCAATTGAAGAGCCGGAGATTTTCCTTAAAACAAACATCCTCGGCACACAGGTGCTTCTTGATGCGGCAAAGAAATACGGCAACATCCGTTACCATCAGGTTTCCACCGACGAGGTTTACGGCGACCTTCCTCTTGACCGTCCCGACCTCTTCTTTACAGAGGAAACACCTATTCACACCTCTTCACCCTATTCGGCAAGTAAAGCATCTGCTGATCTTCTTGTTATGGCGTATTACCGTACCTACGGTGTGCCCGTGACAATCAGCCGTTGCAGTAACAACTACGGACCTTATCATTTCCCCGAGAAGCTTATTCCTCTTATGCTCATCAACGCTCTTGAGGGTAAGACTCTTCCTGTTTACGGTGAGGGACTGAATGTCCGTGACTGGCTTTATGTTGAGGATCACTGTAAGGCAATTGACCTGATTCTTCACAAGGGCAGAATCGGCGAGGTTTACAATGTCGGCGGACACAATGAAAAGGCAAACATCGAGGTTGTCAAGGCTATCATTCACGCTCTGGGCAAGGATGAAAGCCTTATCAGATATGTCAAGGACAGACCCGGTCACGATATGCGTTATGCAATTGACCCGACAAAGATTCAGAATGAGCTTGGCTGGTACCCCGAGACAAGCTTTAACGACGGTCTTCGTCTCACAATCAACTGGTACCTTGCCAATACTGACTGGTGGCAGAACATTGTCAACGGTGAGTATATGAATTATTATGAGAAGATGTACGCTGACAGGAAGTAGTAAGTAAATCAGGAATTCGGAATTAGGAATTCGGAATTAAAGTAGTCAGTAGTGAGTAGTCAGTAGTCAGGACACGGTAAAATGTGTTCTGACTTTTTTGTTTGTTGCCGCGGATATAATGGGTTGAAGGATTAAGGTCGAAATTTAATCGAGTAAATCAATATAAATTATTGTGATGTAACAAAAAAACGAGGATGCAATTGATACATCCTCGTTGATTTTCATTCTTCAAGCAGTTTATAAACCACCTTGAGTTCCTCGTCGCTGAAGTTATATTCATCAAGGAATTCTTCAAGCTTGTCAGCATTGACGAGTTTTTCTTTATCCGAAATCAGATTTTCAAGCTCCTTCATTGCGAAAATGTCACGGCAGGAGTCGTATCTGACGGTGAGATCCTTGCCGTCGGACAGGATCATCGTAAGATACAGGTTACTTGGTATATATTCAGAATGGTGATTAAAGGTCTGTATATATCCGGCTGAAACTGATATTGTATAACTTTCAACTTCGTCATAGCTATGCTCTTTAGTCGGAGTGTTGAAAATGCTATATGTTGTTATTCCATTTTGGGTAAATTCCTGACGTCCTACACAACCGAGTAAGCCTACACAAAACAGTAAAAGTAAAACAACAGACCATATTGCAGATTTCTTCAGGAAAATTTTCTGATTGATTTTATACTTTTCAATATGCTGATATCGTTTATCAAACAGCGGAAGAACTGAACGGTAGTCTGTGTAATCGATGTTCTTATTGCCGAAAATATGCACCTTTTTTCTTGATGTGTCAAAAACAACAAACATCAATGTGAGCATAAAGGGTAGGCTTAATAACAGAGTCCATATCTGATTAAAGGCAAGAACATCGGAATTGTTGAATATTAAGAAATGGGAAAGCAATTCATAACCGTAAATACAAGCTATAATAACAAGAACTGCTAAAACCTTCAGTACAGCGTAAAGTACCTTGTCTGTTTTTGAAAGCGGTGCATAAGGCTTGTTGCGTTTCTTTTGCTTTTTTCTCTTTTTATTTTCTGCCATTATATTTCATCCTTTTCTTTGGGCTGATATAATCATATTATATTGAAACTGAAATTGCAATATAAAAAAGCAGACTTTTAACGGTGTGAAAGTCTGTAAAGTGAAACTTTTTGCGGAATATTTCTTTCCGTTATCTGAAATGTTTGGCGCAATTCCGCATTCCGCATTCCGAATTTCTTTATGCCGAAGGCATCCCTTACTACTTACTACTCACTACTTACTACTAAAAAAATCCCCCTCATCGAGAGGGAGATTTTGTCTTTACTTATGCCTTATCTGCGCAGCCGAGAACTGTTTCAATCTTGTGTGAAACAACGCCTTCGATAGCATCTCTTGCGGGAGTGAGGTACTGTCTGGGGTCGAAGTGCTTGGGATTCTGGCTGTAGTGCTTACGGATAGCAGCTGTCATTGCGATACGGATGTCTGAGTCAACGTTGATCTTACAAACAGCCATTGAAGCAGCTTCACGAAGCATTTCTTCGGGGATACCGATAGCGTCGGGCATTTCGCCGCCGAATTCGTTGATTGTCTTAACGTCGTCCTGGTTAACTGATGAAGCACCGTGGAGAACGATGGGGAAACCGGGAAGCTTTTCTTCGATTTCCTTGAGGATGTCGAAACGAAGCTGGGGCTTCTGACCGGGCTTGAACTTGTAAGCACCGTGGCTTGTACCGATAGCGATAGCAAGTGAGTCAACGCCTGTTCTTGTAACGAAATCGTAAACCTGAGCGGGATCTGTGAAGTTAGCATCCTCTTCGCTTACGTTAACGTCGTCTTCGATACCTGCGAGCTGACCGAGTTCACCTTCAACAACAACGCCGTGAGCGTGAGCGTAGTCAACAACCTTCTTTGTGAGAGCTACGTTTTCTTCGTAGTCGAGGTGTGAGCCGTCAATCATAACTGATGTGAAGCCACCGTCGATGCATGACTTACATGTTTCGAAGTCAGGGCCGTGGTCAAGGTGAAGAGCGATGGGGAGACCTGTTTCTTCAGCTGCAGCCTTTACCATTGCTACAAGGTAGCCGTGTGAAGCGTACTTTCTTGCACCTGCTGAAACCTGAAGGATAACGGGTGAGTTGTGCTTCTTTGCAGCTCTTGTGATACCCTGGATGATTTCCATGTTGTTAACGTTGAAGGCGCCGATAGCGTAGCCGCCCTTGTATGCATCTTCAAACATCTGCTTTGTTGTAACTAATGCCATGATTATTACTCCTTTATGTTTAAATAAATTTTTACCTAAAAAGTATACAATAATTGACTTTTATTGTCAAGCATCTTTATCAAGCCGGGGTGTAGGTCATTGCAAAACAGTGTGAACGGATTCTGCCGCCCATAAGGTTGATTCTGAAATCATTACCTGTCATTGTCTGTCCGCCTACACGGATTGATGAAACGTAACCGATGTCCTCTCTTACAGCGGCATCGTGGGAGATAATGCTGATCCAGGAGGCAGGATCAGCTGAAAGGGTGATGCCCTGAGATGAGGCAAGAGCCTTTACATCCTCGCTTGAAAGGGTAACGGTTGTTTTGAAATTAGGATCGTTATAGTCACCGAGGGAGTCTCTTGCACCGCTGAGGTAGGGAACGCTTGTTCCACTTTCTTTACCCCAACAGTTGTAGTATGAGGTTGTTTTACCTGCGCTCATTGAGTGGAAGGGTGTAAGAGCAGTTGCTCCGCTGTTTGCAATGTAGGGGCCGATTGCCATAATCTCATCAACTGCGGCGTAAACTGAAGCTGCAGGAGTTTTGCTGCTTTCAAGGAAGGCGTGGGAGCTTGTTGTAAGGTTGCCCGTCCAGATTGGACTTCCGCTTGCGAGAGATTCGTTGTTGTGATATCTTGCAAAGGTATAAATTGCAACAGCCTGAGCCTTAAGAGCTTCAATGTTGAAGGAAGAGCTCATTTCAGCCTCAAGAGCACGTGCAAGGTATTCCCTTGTTTCGTACTGATTGCCTTCATAGGTAATCTTTGTGGGATAAACCTCACCGGTGACAATCTGTGTGCCGGGATCGTAGTAGTAATGAGCAAGAATTTCCGCCCAGCTCCAGCCGAGAGAGGCAAGATAGTTAGCGCCTGTCTGGCTCATACCTACACCGTGACCGTAGCCGAAGACATAGAAGGTGAAGGTGCCGCTTGTGGAGGGAGCCTTTGTTGTTGTGGGCGCTGCTGTTACGTCGGCTGCTGAAGGCTCTGTTACAGCGTTTCCGCTGTTGGGAAGCTGAGTCTGCACTCCTGTGTTAGGACCGAAGGGGTTCTGTGTGGTCTGCTGCTGATTGAGGGTGAGATTCTGCTGAGCCATGGCATCAACTGTAGGTGTTGTTGACGGGGCATCCTTTGTTGCAAGGCCGATTACAAGACAGATGGGAACAATGACAGCAACTGCAAGAGCAATAATTGCGCCTATTAACATGTTTCTGCTCATAAGCTTTTCTTCGGGCTTGTTGTTTACGGGAGCGTTTCTTCTTTCTTCTTCGTCACGCTCACGTCTTTTCTGAGCCATTTCAAGGCTCTTTATAGTCTGCTCCGCCTTTGCGTCAACAAGTCCTGCAAGAACTGTGAGAGCGTGAGGAAGGATAACACTCAGATCCTCGGGGTTTGAGGTGTTGATCTTTTTTGCTTTAGCTGAGCTTTTGTCAACGATTGCCGCATAAGCGAAGTAAACGGTTTTGCCTTCGTCGGTTTCTGTTGAATAAATCTCAGAAACTGCACCGCCGAGAGAAGCGTCGGAGTTGAGCATTGCCTCTCTTGCGTGACGGATGATTTTTACTGATTCTGTTTCTGCTGTTGATTCTTCAGCCTGGTCGGGCTCTTCGTCAACAACCTCAACGAAGCTGATTCTGTCAGTAAGGTTTTCAATCTTGTCGTAAAGGTTGTAAACCCACATTGTAGCCTCGCTTGTTGCAAGGGCAATTCTCATATCTGCCTTCTCAAGTCCTGCAATGATTTTTTCAACTGCAGGGACAATATCTGTCTGAGGCATCTTGATGGGAGGTCTTTCACCCTTGGCAATTGCCGCCATAGGCTCAAGAACATCCTCTACAAGTGAGGTGATAGCAAGGTCGATTCTCATAAAGTCAAGAGGAAGCACGGTGAGCTTTCCGTGGAGAACGTCCTTTGTAAAGCCGCAGTAAAGACCGTCAGCAGTAAAGTGATAGATGCTTCCCTTGGGAACGAGAGAATGTCCCGTTACATCGATTTCGGAAACGTCGTCTCCTGCGTTGATTGAGATAAGCTCGGAAATTTCCTCGCTTTCGTATTCTTCAAGAAGAAGCCTGGCGATAAGTTCCCTTTTTGTGCGGTTGTAGTCCTCAGGCTCGCAGGCAACAATTACATAGTCACCGTTTTCTGTTGCAAGAAGGACCTCGTTATAAAGAGCATCGTGGGTAGGGAATGCTGCCATGTTTTCGTCAGAAAGTCCGTACTTTTCGGCGGCAAGGCCGATTTTGTAAACGGAGTCTGAGGAAAAAGCTGAAATGTCATCTAAAGTAAATAATCTGATCATTTTAACCTCCCGTGGTGGTCATTGCCGTGGTGACGGCAGTGCTTTAAATATCTGTATTCAATGGGCATCAGGTGATCTCCCATTTATAAGCGTTTGCGTAGGGGTTTGTCATACCGTATTCGTCGTAGTATGCCTGAGGGAATCTCGGATTTGAGTTTTTGACAGCCTTGCTTGTGTCAACCTGTGTGCTTTCGCCGGGTCTTACAAGCCTTCCTACAACAACAAGACGGGCATTCTCGAAGTCATCAAAGCAGGTTGAAAGAGTGAGAAGTCTGTCTGTGGGAAGCACATTTACACCTGTATCATAAAGTGAGCGCTGAGTCAGCTGGTTGAGATAGGTGGTGTAATTAAGGGTGCTGTTAAGGTTTGTCCAATAATAGGGGAAGACATAGTTGTTGTCATCCTCGGGATAAATATTGGTTATCATTACGGAGATAATCTTGAAGTTAAGGTCCTGATAAAGAGTGTTGTAGGATATGACAGGAGCCTTCTTGTAGCCATCAAGGGTGAGGTACTGCTCAAGGGTTGCAAAAAGTGAGCCGTCCTTCATATTGTGACCGTAAATGACAGTGTTCATATCAAGGTTCTTCGGGTCGTTACGGTAGGTCATAAAGGGACAGCCGTACTTTGTGTATTCGCCGAAGAAGCATTTTTCAAGATACTCGTCATCGTCCTTACCCTGAACAACAGGGAAGTCGATTTTTGAGCCTTCAACGTGAAGATAGCCTACGAAATCCTGATTTTCAGCGTAGAGCTTTGCGTACTTGAGCTGAATGTTGTCAGGGAAAACAAGGTTCGGATTCTGCTTTTTGAGAAGCTCAAACTGCTCTGAGGGAGTGAGAAATCTTGTTGTGGTGGGTTTTGTTGTGGCAGGCTTCTTTTTGGTGGTTTCCGTTGAGTCTGAGGTTGTTGCTTCGGTTGTTGATTCCTCGGTGACGGGCTCTGTGAGGATGAGGCCGGAAATGTCGTTCATTGCATTTTCGTTTTGCTTGTGAAGGCTGTATTCCTTATAAAGCATAGCGCCGGAAACAACGATTGCTGCAACGGAGATTCCGAGGATAATACGGCGGATGATTTCACCCTTGCCGAGCTTTGATGCTTTCTTTTCTGTGTTGTTATCTTCGGGGATTGTGGCTGAGGGAGCTTCCTCTTCACCGTCAAGAATTTCCTGGGGGAAAATACCGTTGAGAGGTGCATCCTCAAGCTTTTCGTCGGTGTCAACGGTTTCCTCGAATTTATTTTCAATGGGAACTGATTTCTGCACGTTGATTGAAGGAGCTTCAATGCCCTTTGCTTTTGAGGGTCGGCTTAAGGACATAGCTCTTAATTCGTAGGTTCCGATTTCCATTTCATCAATTCTGAAGGAATCGGAGGTGTCACTGCCCGGTGCTGAGCCTGCTCTTTTTCTTGAAGGAAGCTCAACCTCGGAAATATCAAGATTTGAATTTGCAACGGCAAACTCGTAAGGAACGGTATCGGGAGAATCCGAGGGCTCGTCCTTCAGATCAAAGTCGGGACTCTGAAAAAGAACTCTTGTGCCTGCCTCGTGACCCATGGGGTCGTTATTAACAGGAGGCTGAGTGTAAGAGGGAGTCGGCTGAGCCTGAGGGTAGGGTGCAGGCGGAGCTTGCATAACAGGCTGTGGTGCGTAAACGGGCTGACCGTAAACAGGCTGTCCCGGATAAACTCCCGGCTGAACGGGAACGGGCTGAGGATAAGCCGGGTAAGGTGGCTGATCCGGTGCAATAAACACGGGAACAGGCTGGGGTGCGTTAGGATAATAAACGGGCTGACCGTAAACAGGTTGAACGGGATAGGGCGCCGAGGGTGCATAAAAAATCGGCGGAGGAGTCTGAGGGTGCATCGGTGCGTTTGCATTCGGCACAGGTGCAGGATGAGCTGTCTTTTTAATCGGGGGAGGAGCCTGTCTTGCAGGTGCTTCCTGATTTGGCTGAGCAGGTGCGGGATTGTGTTCGGTGAAATCAACATTGATGTCATTTTTCGGCTTTTCGGGGTTCGATTGATTGAACTCCTTTATAAAGTCGTAGCTGCTTTTGCTGAAAACATCCGTTGATTCCTTGTTGAAGCTATCGTCGCTGTATATATTTTTCATTGTGTTGACTCCTTGAATGAGTTGATGAATTCATTTATGCTTTTACCCTCTGACCTTTTTTCAGGGTAGCTTAAAGCGCAAAGGCGAAGCTCGTTAAGAGCATTCGAAGCGCTGACAAATCGGTTATAATCACGGCAGTCCTTACTGCTGTGTCCCGTGTTGAGCTCTTTTACTATTACATCCTCGCCGTCGGTTACGGCAATGTAGATGCGTCCGACGGGGATGAGAGGATCGTCGCTTTCGGGACCTGCCATACCTGTTACGGAAACTCCGAAGGTGGCGCCTGAGAGCTTTTTGACTCCGAGAGCCATTTCTGCGGCAACAACCGCACTGACGGCTCCGTATTTATCAAGATTTTCACGGCTTACACCGAGAACCTTGTTTTTTATGTCGTTTGAATAGGAAACCACACCGCAGTGAAATACCGAAGAAGAACCTGAAATATCGGTCACTCTTTTGGCACAAAGTCCGCCGGTGCAGGATTCTGCAAAGGCAACGGTGAGATTTTTTTCTTTGAGAAGCTTTACAGTTGCCTCTTCCACGCTGTTTGCATCAATTCCGTAAATGAATGAGCCGAGACGCTTTTCAATTTCGGCAAGAACGGGCTTCATAAGCTCTTCGGCATCTTTTTTTGTTTTTGCCTTTGCCGTTACACGAAGAAGAGCTTCACCGTTTTTGGCGTAAGGGGCAACTGTGGGGTTGCTCATTTCAAGAAGGTCAGCCACCCTTTCGCTCATGCTGCTTTCACCGATTCCGAAGGTGCGCACGTTATGGGAGAGGATGGTATCCTCTGAAAAGGCTGAGAGATAAGGTCTGACCTTATCGTTGAACATAGGAATCATTTCCTTGGGAGGACCGGGAAGGATGATAATTATCTTTCCTTGCTTTTCCATTATGCAACCGGGAGCAGTGCCGTTTTCGTTTTCAAGAACGGTTGCATCCTCGGGGATAAGAGCCTGCTTGATGTTGCATTCAGGCATCGGGATTTTTCTGAGCTTGTAGAAATCCTCAATCTTTTTCAGTGAAGGCTCGTCAAGAAGCAGCTCCTTTTGAAAGAACTCTGCACAGACCTCCTTCGTCATGTCATCGGGAGTCGGTCCGAGTCCGCCTGTGAGAATGAGAATGTCACTTCTTGAAGCTGATGCCTTGAGGGTTTTCAGAAGTCTTTCTCTGTTATCTCCCACAGTGCACTGAAAAAGCACATTGAAGCCGAGAGAAGCAATTTCACGGGATAAGTATTGTGCATTGGTGTTGAGAATGTCGCCAAGAAGAATTTCCGTGCCGACAGAAATAAGCTCGCAGTTCATTACCTCTCTCCTTTCATAGTTGTAAGAATTATAGCTTAAATTGTTTTAAAGAAAAAAGATTAATATTGATAACAAAAGGTAAACTTTAGTCAATATATTCGTATCTGGTGCTTTCGATTGCTCTTTCAATCATTTCTGAGAAACCGAAGGCACCTTCAGCCTCTTCAATAAGCTGTAAGGTAGGTCTTGTTCTCGGGTGCTTGGGAGTGAAGACTGTACAGCAGTCCTCGTAAGGAAGAATTGATGTTTCAAAAGCACCGATGTTTCTTGAAATGGTGATGATCTCGTCCTTGTCCATACCGATGAGAGGACGGAAAACGGGCATATCAGCCACAGCGTCGGTAC
>JAZKYQ010000059.1:0-14823 GCA_045612205.1 Acutalibacteraceae bacterium
TATCCTTTCGACCCACGACAGAAAGTGTCTTACCTGCGTAAGAAGCGGTAACTGCGAGCTTCAGAAGCTCTGCCTTGAATACGGTGTTGCAGAAGCAGACAAATTTGACGGTGACAAGCCCGTTTATGAAATTGACTACTCTGCCGCTCATATGATAAGAGACAACAACAAATGCATCCTCTGCCGTCGCTGTGTTGCCGCCTGTGACAATCAGGGCATCAGCGTTATCGGTGCAAACGCAAGAGGCATTGACACTCATATCGGCTCAGCCTTTGAGCTTCCCCTTGCTTCAACCTCATGTATCTCCTGCGGTCAGTGTATCGTTAACTGTCCCGTCGGGGCTATCTATGAAAAGGTTGACACTGCAAAGGTATTTGAAGCAATCAACAATCCCGACAAGCATGTTGTTGTTCAGGCAGCTCCTGCTGTCCGTGCAACCCTCGGTGAATGCTTCGGTCTTCCCGTCGGCACAGATGTCACAGGCAAGATGTTTGCCGCTCTTCGCCGTCTCGGCTTTGACAAGGTATTCGACACCAACTTTGCCGCTGACCTTACAATTATGGAAGAAGCAACCGAGCTTCTCGGCAGAGTCAAAAACGGCGGTGTGCTTCCCATGATCACTTCCTGCTCCCCCGGCTGGATCAAGTACTGCGAGCACTACTATCCCACAGAGCTTGACCACCTTTCAACCTGCAAGTCACCTATGCAGATGCAGGGCGCAGTAATTAAGAGCTACTATGCTGAAAAGAACAACATTGATCCTGCAAATATCGTTTCCGTTGCCATTATGCCCTGTACTGCAAAGAAGTTCGAATGCGGCAGAGATGACGAAAACGGTGCAGGCTATCCCGATGTTGACTTTGTTCTTACAACAAGAGAGCTTGGCAGAATGATCAACACTGCCAGCATCAACTTCAACCTCCTTCCCGAGGAGGACTGTGACGATCCTCTCGGACAGGGCACAGGTGCAGCCGTTATCTTCGGTGCAACCGGTGGCGTTATGGAAGCTGCTCTTCGTACTGCAGCTGAGGTTATCACAGGCAAGGAGCTCGAAAGCCCTGAATTCCACGATGTCCGTGGTATGGAAGGCATCAAGGAAGCCTCCTACAAGCTCGGCGACCTTGATGTAAAGGTTGCAATCGCAAGCGGAACAAAGAACGCAAAGGTTCTTATGGATAAGGTTAAGGACGGCACTGCTGATTACACCTTTATTGAAATTATGGGTTGTCCCGGCGGTTGCATCAACGGCGGCGGTCAGCCTGTTCAGCCTGCAACAGTCCGTAACTTCACAGATCTCAAATCACTCAGAGCCTCTGCTCTTTACAAGAACGATGAAAACCGTCCTCTTCGCAAGAGTCATCTCAACGAAGATGTCAAGACCATTTACGCTGAATATCTCGGTGAACCTAACAGCCATAAGGCTCACGAGCTTCTTCACACAAGCTACGTTGCAAGACCTCTTTTCTCAAAAGAATAATATAGGAGGAATTAATAATGAAAAGGAATTCAATTTTCACAGCTGTTATTTCCGTCCTGATCTGCGTCGTTGTAATCCTCGCTCTTCCTATGGATGTTACGGTAAATCTTAACGGTTATCTTCCCGCTGCAGCTCCCGTTGCAGCTCAGACAGCACCTGCAGCACAGAAGGCTGCTCCTGCAACAACTCAGCCTTCTGTTATCGAATCGGTATCACAGGCAGTTCAGAATACAGCCGACAGCGTTGAAACCGCACTTACAGGAAATCCTACAGGCAACAAGGAAATCATCGAGCAGTACACCCTTCTTGTTAACAAATTCAAACAGGAAAAGCCTGCTTACAAGAAAAAGGAATTCCAGTCACTTCCCGAAGAATTCCACAACCTCGGCACAGCAGGTAATGTTGTTCTTGACATTGCTGCAGGCTATATGGTTACCGAAGACGAATGTGAGGAGCTTGTAAGAGCTGCCGGTTCAGCAGAGGAAATCAAATGGGATATGCCTATTCACAATTCAGAGGTAGGCTGCTTACTTACAGATTACGATGCAGTTGCATGGGCAAAATGCGAGGATGTCGGTGACGGCACAAAGAAAATCAGCTTCTCCCTTAAGGAGGAAATGAACGCAGAGCCCACACCTGCCGATACTCTTGTTCCCGTATCAAAGCACGGTGCAGTTATGCAGCCTCTTTCAAGGCAGGAGATCGTAGACGAGGTTGAGAAAATCACTTCAAAAATTCCCGGTCTCGGAATAAATGATTTCAGCCTCGGTTACAGAGAATGTGAATTCTCCTGCATCTACAATCCCGAAACAAATCAGGTGCTTTCCATCACTCACCACGTTGTAATTGACATCAACGCTGACATTCAGCTCTTCGTTGCAAACATTGCAGGTTCAGCAAGACTTTACAACGAAATGCTCATTTACGACATCACCTGGTAAAAACAAAATCAATTACAGCGGTACTGTTCATCAGCACCGCTGTTTTTCTTTTAAAGCTATTAAAAGTTAAAAACTCTTAAAAAACATACGTTTGATTGATTGGAGCCTTTGTTTATGTTAAAATTTTATTAAAGAGGATTTTCCTTTAAATAAAAGAGGTGGAAATATGGACAAAAAGCTTTACTACCGCGGACTTATTGCTCAGCCCTGGTATAACTTTACAGAAACTCTCGCTTACATAATTACAGGCAGACCTATACCTGAAAGCATAGCTTACGAAAAAAAGGTTCACTACGGAAAAGACAAAAACCAGTACATCAACACCCTCACACTCAAGGAGCTTGAAGGAAGAAAAAAGCCTCTTTTAATTTATATTCACGGTGGCGGCTGGATTTCAGGAATTACCGAAATGAGAAACACCTATATAATGAACTGGGTAAAGAAAGGCTTTTTCGCCTGCTCGGTAAATTACACTTATGCACCGAACAAGGTTTTCCCCTCTCAGCTTCAGGAGGTTTACAATGCCGTTGATTATATCTTTGGCAATGCGGAAAAATATAATATAGACACAGACAACATTGTCCTTTCAGGTGAAAGTGCAGGCGGTTATTTTATCGCCTATCTTGCAGCTTGCGCAACGGATTCTTCTGCCCTTGAAAAGCTTGGAATAGAATTTAAAAACAAGGACAAATTCAAGGTGAAGGCTATAGTTTCCCACAGCGGCTGCTACAATCTGGAATATCTCAGCGATACTCAAAAGCCGCAGTCAAGGTTCCCTGATATGAAGGTGATGGTTGAATCCTTCACGGGAATGAAAAGAGACGAGCTTAATTCTTATATGAAAACCCCTGAAGGAAGGCTTCTCAATCCTCAGGTAGGCAAAGGATTCCCACCCTCTTTTCTTGCCTGGTCAACTCAGGATTATCTTCGCTTTGAGACGATGGATCTGGTAAGGGAGCTTAGAAAATATAACATTCCTTACCGAATGTTCAGAGGTGACGGAGCTGTAAGTCAGCACGCCTGGACAATTGTTACTATGCTCAGGAAGGGCAGGAAATGCCTTGAGGAAAGCTTTGATTTCGTTCTCCCCTTTCTTCCTGATTATTTCAAAAAAGAAAATGACGAATGGATGCTCATATAACTGCATAAAATTTACACCTCGGGTAAAAATATTCCCGAGGTGTTTCATTTGATTAAAAATAAAAAGCTTATCCGGAGTATTGCCTTTTTTCTTCTGGCTATAATTATGCTCAGCACAGCTATAGTCAATTCTTATCCCCTTACAGATACAGACATAAGCATCAGCACTCTTTCCAAGCTTGGTTCAAGAGGCGACGAGGTAAGAAGAATTCAACAGAAGCTGAAGAGCCTTGGCTTTTATAAGGGCAGTGTTGACGGAATTTACGGCACATCAACAAAAAAAGCCGTAACAGATTTTCAGAAAAGCTGCGGAATTACTGCCGACGGAATTGCAGGGGCAAAAACCTTGAAGTTCCTCGGTCTCGCCTCTTCAGGCTCATCCTCTTCAGCTTACACAAACAGTGATGTACGGCTTCTTGCAAAGCTTATTGCCGCTGAAGCAAGAGGTGAAAGCTATAAGGGTCAGGTTGCTGTCGGCGCTGTTGTGTTAAACCGTGTTTCCCACGCATCCTTTCCCGACAGCATCTCCGGTGTGATTTATCAGAAGGGAGCTTTCTCCTGTGTCAACGACAGCAACTGGAAAATTGAGCCGACGGCAGAATCCCTAAAGGCCGCACAGGACTGTATCAACGGCTGGGATCCGAGCGGAGGAGCTATCTACTATTATAACCCTGCCAAAACAAGCAACGCTTTTATGCATTCCCGTCCCGTAATAACCGTTATCGGCAGACACCGCTTCTGCAGTTAAAGCACTATATCCGGAAGCTCTGTGATTTTATTTATCTCCCACTGAGCAGAGTATTCTTCGCCCATTTTTTCACCAAAAAGGTTAAGCCAGCAGCAAGCAAGGCCTGAATTCATTGCCCCCTTGATATCAGAAGTAAGAGAATCTCCCACAAGCAGAATCTTATCCTTATCCTTTTCGGAAATTTTATCAAGCACAAAGTCAAAATACTCCTTACGGGGCTTCTGATATCCGATTGTTTCGGAAACGAAAACCTCCTTGATGTACGGCATAAGCCCGCTTTTAGCAAGACGCTTCGCCTGAGTTGCCGCAACACCGTTTGTAACAATGTAAAGCTTTATACCGGCTTCACTCAAGATCTTTACGGTTTCAACGGCACCGTCAAGGGTATTTCCGCCTTCTCCGAGAAGGTTAAGATAATATTCGTTTACTACAAAAGGGTCCTCGGCACAGTCGAAGCCAATGGCATCAAAAAAGAGCTTGAAGCGTGTACGCTTGAGCTCGGGCTTTGTCAGCTCACCTCTTTCAAGCTGCTTCCACATTCCCTGATTTATTTTTGAATAAATCTCCGTATTTTCCTTTGTAGCAGGCACTCCGAAATGCTCAAGAGCTTTCACGAGTGCCTGATGCTCGTCCTTATTAAAGTCAAGAAGGGTATTGTCCGCATCAAGCAATAAGGTTGAAAATTTTTTCATCTTACCTCTTCCTTTCCGTTGTTTTTTATTACATATTGATTTTACTAAAGAATAAAGAAGCTGTCAATCGGATATTTTGATATAATTTTTTAAAATAAGTATTTACTTTTTTCTTTATTGTGGTAAAATTGTAGATGTATAATTATGAGCGTAGCGAAAGGAAATGCCCGTTAATGGGCGGTGTAATCAATGGATAACGACGCATTCAGCCTGGGTGTTGCTCCCGGCGGACTTAAGGACAGGTCAGAAATCAAACTCATGGTCTGCTATCTGCTCAAGACCCTGAACAAACCTCTGACAAGAACGCAGATAAACGAAATTCTGCAAAAGGATAAAATTGCAAACTATTTTGAAATAAACGGTGCTGTAAGTGATCTTGTATCCTCGGGACAGATTACAAGCGAAATCATTGACGATGACGAGCTTATCACAATCACTCCCCGTACAGAGCTTTCTGTTGCAATCATCGAAAGGGATCTTCCGAGAACTCTGCGTGAAAGAGCAGTCAATGCAGCTCTCAACGTGCTTCAGCGTGACAGAATCAAAAAGGAAAGCACTGTAACCTGGGAGCCTCACGGCGAAGGCTATCACGTCACCTTCACTGTTTCCGATATGGACACAGAGCTTCTCAAGGTCACTGTTTATGTCACTGACGAAAGACAGATAGAAATTGTCAAGCGTAATTTCTACAACAACGCTGTTGATATTTATTCTGACGTCATAGCTTCACTGACTGTTGAATAAAATACTGATAAGGAGTGTAAAAATATTATGAAATCCAAATTTTTTGCGTTTTTCACAATAACCGTTGTACTTTTCGGTATTGTTTTCGGACTTTACTGGAGATATATGCGTATGTCAAAGTACCCTGTTTTCATTGAAAGCTTTGATCACGGTGTTCTCACCGTTGACAGCTCCGAGGCAACAGGCACCGACAGCAAGTACAAGGTTTTCTGGGACCGTGATGAAACAATCACAATCAACATCAATCCCGAAAGAACAGCTGACTCATATTACAACCTTTCCAAGCTCATCGTTAACGGCGTTGATGTCACAAAGCAGGTAAGCATGCTTCAGTACAGAACACCCGTAACAGAAAAGCTTTCCGTCCTCGCCTTCTTTGAAAAGGGCACTGCTCCTGCAGGCTTTGTTGAGGACGAAGCAAGCGGCACGGCAAAGGCTCCCGTGATAAGCAAGGCTTACGACAACGAGTATGTGGGCGCATATGCCGCCTACGACGTTGAGGATCCCACGATTTTCAAAGATGATGCTTCGGGCTACTATTACTGCTTCGGCTCTGACAATGTTGTAATCAAGTCCAAGGACCTTGTAAACTGGAGCGGCAGAACAACATACTTCAGCACTCCCGAAAATGCAAACACCAATGCCATCATGGACTTCAGACAGTTCGAGAGCGTCAGAAAATGGGCTGAAGCTCACGGCTACGATGATTCCTACGCTATTTCCGACAGCAAATCAGACAGAACACCTCTTGCTCCCGACATTGTTAAAATCGGTTCAATCTATTACCTTTATTTCTCACTTTCAAAGCAGACAGGTGCTAACGAATCCGCTATCTTCGTTGTAAAGACAAACAACCTTGAGACCTCAATCAACGCAAAGAAGTGGGTTGACGGCGGCATGGTAATCTGCAGCTGCGGCAATCACAGCGGCACATACAAGACCAAGGACGAAAACGGAAACACCGTTCAGACAAATGTTTCCGCACAGTATGATCCTGCAAATGCTGTTCATCCCTCCGTGCTCTTTGACGGAACAAGCCTTTACATGACCTATGGCGGCTACTTCGGAAGCGACAACATCAACGGCGGCATTTATCTTCTTGAGCTTGACCCCACCAACGGCTTACTCAAGTCAGGAAGCTCAATCAACACCAACGGTGAAAAGATCGGCACAATTCACGGCTCAGAGGCAAAAACTGCAGGCACACTTCTTGCAAAGCCCGGCAGAGCACCCGGCTCAAGTCCTCTCAGCACAAGCCTTATCGGTGCACCCGATCTTATCTACAACAGCACAACAGGCTTCTACTATCTCTTCACCACCTACGGTGTGGATGATACAAACTACAACGTAAGAGTTGCACGTTCAACAAGCATCACAGGCCCCTACACTGACTTCAACGGCAGCTCCATGGCTGACGTCTCGGGCAATCAGTACGAAAAGGGTTACATGCTCCTTGGCGGCTACAACTTCGCTTCAAGCAGTAACGGTTGCGTTGCATATACTCACACAGGTAAGGCTTCAATGGGCAGTCCCAAGCTCATCAAGGCTTCCAACGGAACATATCTTATGGCAACTCAGGCTCAGCTTTATTACAAGGTCGGTGCCGACATTGTTACAGGCTCAGTCATTGCTGAAAAAGAGGAAATCGTCGTAAACACAGAGCCAAGCCTTGACATCAGAGAGCTTGCATGGGACAGCACAGGCTGGCCTGTCGCAATGCCCGAAATGTTCTCAGGCAGAGCCGCTTCAAAGAGTTATGACGAAGCTGACCTTCTCGGCAACTGGGATGTTCTTGTGTTTGACACAAGTGCTGACAAGAAGGATTACAAGGCCGTTGCAAGAAGCGTTTCACAGCGCATCAGCATTTTCTCCAATGCGGTTATCACATCCAACGACATTGCAAAGAACACTGACCTTAACACCACAGGCCTTCTCGACAAGGACGGCGACCATTACAAGCTCACCGTTGACGGTGTTGAATATAAGCTTTATCCCCGTTTCATGTGGGACTGGGAGCTTAACGAAGGAAGCCTTGTGTTCACAGGCATCGGTGCTGACGGCACAACAATCTGGGGCAAGAAGAACTTCTCTTCAACCAACGGTGTTTACACCGACGCATTCTATTACCTTTACAACAAGTGTGACGAAGCAACAAGACTCACCGTTGACGCAAAGGTAAAGAAGATAAGCCTTGACCCGACTCAGGATCAGGTTGACGCCCTTTCAAAGGCAATCATCAAGCGCATTATTGCTCAGGCTACAGCACCTGCGGCACAGTAAAAGTAAGTAGCAAGAAGTTAGGACACGGGAAACCGTGCTCCTGACTTTTTTGTTTATCTTGCGTATTCAACCCTCTTCGTCAGACCTTATGGTCTGCCACCTCTCCCGTAGGGAGAGGCAAGAACTCTTTCAGACACCTCCTTGGCTCTCCCCTTGGGAGAGCTGGCAAAATCGCAGATTTTGACTGAGAGGGATTACACAAAAAGTAAAGACGGTAGTTTTCAGGCTACCGTCTTCTTTATTATTGTTATTCAATTAATAGTGAGAAACGCCGCAGGAGCAGGTTTTATTCGTTTTAAAGAGCTTATTAAAGAAATTAATCAGCTTCCAGATAAAGCCCATAAAGCCGCCTTTATGGGAATTACAGGAGCAGTTGTCTGTTTTGTTGCTCTTGTCATAAGCCTTATCATAATTGCCGCAGTTATCGCAGATACCGTTATCAGCATAGGAGTGACCTTTTGCCTTGATTGTTTCGGTGTAGGAATCGTTACAAGCACAGGTGTAGGTTATAATGCCGTTTACGGTGCAGGTGGGAGCGATTTCGGTTTTTTCGTAGGTATGCTCTGCGATTTTTTCAATAGCTTCTGTGTAGCTGTCACCACAGTCACAGGTGTAAGTCATAACGCCCTCAGCTGTGTGAGTTGCAGTGGTGGTGATTTCGGAAGTATATGAGTGTGAATGATAATCAAGCTCAACATCTTCGTCCTCACCATCTTTGTCGTAAGTGATTTCAATATCACTAACAGCATCCTTGATTTCCTCAGTTGCAATTACTTCATCATCCTTGGTGAGAGTTACTGTACCGTCGGAGATACCTGTAACAAGAAGACCTGTTTCGGTCTGGGTTGCGGTGATTTCGGTGTCGGATGCTATGCCGGTGATGGTGGCTAATGTTTCAACATCATTATAATCTTCATCACTTGTAATCGTTTCAACTGAAACAGTGTATTCTTCACCTTTTTCTGTTTCAATCTGAGCGTTTATCTCCGATTCATAAATCGTCATAGTAACAGTTGAATCTTTGGTAACATTTGCTGTAAGGATTGTGTCGTCACCAGCGAGAGAAACTTCATTGGTTTCAGCAGTAAAGTCAGATAACTGAACAGAATTTGAATCCACCCAAAACATTTCCATATCCAAAATTTCAGCTGTTGATTCACCTGACAATGAATCAATTTGAATTTTCTGATACTCCACATCTCCCGAAACAGAAAAATCTCCGCCTACAACTGACAATAAAGTTTTATCTGAACTCAATTTTTCCATTCCTTCAATATAAGTTTCTGTAGCATTAAGAGCATTTTTTTGAATTGCATCGTTTGACATTGTTGTTTTGTTACCCGTTGCTAAAATAGTATAAGGTTTAAATGTATCAATAGCAATATCCAAGGTTGAATCAGTATTATTCCATTGTTTGTAATTCCAAGAACCATCATTCTTTACTGTCATTCTTCTATATTTGTAAGGCGTTGCATATCTTTCACTACTATCATCAATTAATACGGTATAACCATCAGCATCATATTCAATACCTACAGCAACTACTATATGACCTGATACCAACTTTTTATTACCTTTAGAATCTAAAACAAATTCTCCAGCACTGTTTTTTTCATATTTTCTAAGTTCTAAAGTTATTCCAAAATTCCCATTCGCAATATAAGATTCCAGCAATTCTTTCAATCTGTCTCCAGATAATGTATTATGCTCAGATGACCATTGATATACAAATGCATATTTTATATAATCATCTAACGATATATCATTTCCGTTTATATTCAATCTCGATGAAGTAGTTGCACTTCGTATTTTATCTAAATAAGTTCTAGTACCGTTTGAATTTAAATCATACATTTGATTAATTGCTGGTAAACCATTATATATTGCACTTGTTGTATATGCTATACCAAAGCATACTCCATTTTCTGCTGTTTTTCCTGCACCTGCATTATATAATTTTTTGCCATGTGACGACTCATAAATAGTTGTAAAATATTTTTTTGAAATATTTGTATCATAGTTAGGAAATCCATAACTATCCTCATCAAAATTATAACCCGAAGGGAATTGAGGAACATTGCTTTGATTTATAAACACATTTAAAACATACTCTTCAGGTGAAGACCCCATCCTATTTTCCATAACATATTGCTGATTCATAAAGCTATGTTCTACTTCTTCTCCATCAACAAAAATTCTTAAATTGTTAAATACTAATGACCTGGCTAATGATACTCTACCATAAATTTCAATTCCAGTTGGATAGCCAGATATTGCAAATGAACCGAGACCCAATACACTCCCCTCATCTACTCCAAAATATGACTCTGGCGCAGTCCAAACAATAGATTTATGAATACCGTTTTCAATATAATACAAAGTTACTGAAAATTGTCCTCCAGCATTGTCCCAATTATCTTCTACATGCATCGTGATATTGACATTATGTGAACTAATACCAAATGAAATAATAGGAACACAAATCACCAACATCACCACCACAAGTAGTGTGCATAAAACTTTCTTCATCGTGTTCTTCATTTTTAAACCATCTCCTTAAAATAAAAAAGTGTGTGCTAACCGAAGTCCGCACACACGAAAAACACAGACCTGATTAGCTACCACACCAAATCAAATATCAAGTTCACCGAAAAAGTGAGACAATATAAAGTCTGCATTTTTGCCAAAGCAAAAAAGGCTCACCTTTTTCGTGAACGAGAACTACAATATTTAATTTGATGTGGTACCTTCAGTTTACCACTTAAAAGGAAAAAAATCAATATTTAATATAAAAAATATCCCTCTCCCCTGCGCGTCAACAAACATACAGGTCATATCAAAACCTTTCCGCGACCTCAATTTTGCATTTTGAATTTTGCATTTTGCATTCAGTAGCGGACACGGCACGCCGTGTACCTACCTCAAATTGGCGGGCTGGAGTTCACCTCTGCGCGGCGCTTACCCGCGTGGCAAAACATTCCTGAAAAAATTTCTGATTTTTTTGAAAAAAAGTATTGACAACTGCAAAATCCTGTGTTATTATAAAGCCACGATAATGATAATGATTATCATTATTAAATCAAACGATTGGAGCAGGACTTATGTCAACACTTAAATCCAGTAAGCAACGGGATGCGGTGCTGGCAAATCTGCAATCACGGTACGATCATCCTACCGCTGAGGATATCTTCCTCGCAGTGAAGGAAGTGGTCCCCACAATCAGCCTCGCAACAGTGTACAGAAACCTGAAGCTTCTAGAAGGTGAAGGTCTTATACTGAAAATCCCCACAGGTGACAGCGACAGATTCGACGGACACACTCACGGTCATTACCACCTCACCTGCCTTAACTGCAGAAGAGTTATTGACCTTGAAATTGATCCGGGAGTTACATTGAACTCTCTCCCCCGTGATTTTGACGGTACTGTAACATCTCATTCATTGATGTTCTACGGCATCTGCCCCGATTGCACAAAAACTAACTAAAAAATTTAAACAAACTTGGAGGAAAACAAAATGAAAAAGTATTATTGCCCCGTATGCGGTTATGAAAGTGACGAAAGAATCGACGTTTGCCCTATCTGTAAGGCAAAGATGAAGGAAAGAGAAGAAGGCGCAGGCATGGTATGGGCTGCAGAGCACATCGTTGGCGTTGGCAAGGAAGCTAACGTTCCCGAAGAAATCATCATGGGTCTTCGCGACAACTTCAACGGCGAATGCTCAGAGGTTGGTATGTACCTTGCAATGGCTCGCGTTGCTCACAGAGAAGGCTACCCCGAGATCGGTCTCTACTGGGAAAAGGCAGCTTACGAAGAAGCTGAACACGCTGCAAAGTTTGCTGAGCTTCTCGGTGAAGTTGTAACTGACAGCACAAAGAAGAACCTCGAAATGAGAGTTGCTGCTGAAAACGGCGCAACACAGGGTAAGTTCGACCTTGCAAAGATGGCTAAGGAGCACGGTCTTGACGCTATCCACGACACAGTTCACGAAATGGCTCGTGACGAAGCAAGACACGGTAAGGCTTTCGAAGGTCTGCTTAACAGATATTTTGGTTAAGATTTGCACAAAAATCCCCCATATTTTCAATATAAATGCTGTAGGATTTTACCTGCAGCATTTTTCATTTTGGGATATGTGCTTGGGATTTATTTTTGTAAAAAGACTTGATTTGGGATATTGTCTTGGGATATAATATAACCGAGGTGATTTGATGAAAGATTATAGAATTTACAACAAGAAGAAATACTTTTATACTAAACATCCCAATATTTTTAAAAGTGAAGATGGTATTCATTATGCTTATCGTCTATATATGCCTGAAATAGGTGTCGATACATTCTGCATTCAGGATAAGGTAACGAAGAAGAAATTCACATCCGAAAGAGAAGCCCTGACACATCAACTTGAAGAAATGGAACGTCGTGAAAAAAATGCCGTTGTTACTATGTCGGATAATACTGTTGATTACGTGTGGCAAGAGATGCTTGAAACCGCACAGAAAAGTGCAGGCACTATAAGAAAGCACACCTCTGTATATACGCATCACATCAAGCCAGTATTTGGGAACACAAAAATCAAAGACCTTAACGTAGGTGCAATCAAAACATTACTTGCTACGCTTTATGTTGTCGGTGATGGAGCATGTGGCAGAGAAGGCGGTTACAGTTACGGATTCGTCGAAGGAATCCTCAAATGGTTCTACTGGTTCTATAACTATACTTACGAAAATAAGTATATGGATAAAGAACAATTCGAGGAGTTTTTTAACACTAAAGAAAAAATGCCACCAAAGAGAAAAGCATCTGATAAGGAAAAAATCCGAATCCTTAAAAGTGCGGAAATTGCTGCTATTTTCAAGTTATTGGAAGGCACTGATCTTTATTTACCTGCTCTTATAACCTTATGTACAGGGGCACGAACCTCAGAAAATTTCTGTCTCTGTTGGCAGGATATAAACTTTTCCACCAAAAAATTAAGCATCAATAAAAGAATCGTCGAAGAACCCGGTGGAATTCTTGTTATTTCCACCCCAAAAACAGACCAAACAACCAGAGATGTCGATATGCCTGATATGTTGATAGAAGCACTTTACAAAAAGAAGCAAGAGCAAATCGAAGGCAAGAAAGCAAATCCTGAATTATGGGCCAAAAACAGCATAACAGTAATAGATAACAGAAATCTTAATCGCAAACCAATTCCAATGCCTGATTTTATAAATGTTGATAAAAACGGTAAATATATAAAAGCCTCCTCATTCAACCCCTATGCAAGTATAATTCGTGAGAAGATTTGCCCCAACAAAGAAGGTGTTGAGGATTTCAAATTTTACACCTTCCGAAAAACACACATATCAAACATGGCTTCTCGTCTTACCGAACTCACATTGATAAAGCACACAGGACATGCGAAGGTAGATACAATAAGGGTCTTCTATGATGCAAGAACAGAAGAAGATGATAGACGTATCTCAGAAAGTTTAAAAGCAGTCAATAATTTCTACAGATCAAGTATGTCCATCAATGAAACGGCAAACGGTGCTTCCGGAGCAGCACCTGCTGAAGGACAACCCTTATATATAAAACCCAAGCCAATCATCCCTGACACTTCGGTTCCTCTTCAATGTGTTCCGATTGACAAGATCAAACAAATTTTTGAAGAAACCAACAATCCACCAGATAAACCTTTTACTATGGCCCATCCATACATAACATTAGATTGTGCTACGCTCTCCCCTATCGGATGTTACAGCACATATGTCGAGGCTACCAGCGGTTATATAAACAATATGGATAGCATTGTTATCATCTATGTTGAAGAATCGTCAGAATATACGCTGGATGAGTCTATAATTAAAGCATTTGCTAAAGAACACATTATCCTTGAGTAATCTCATTAAGCATTCACATTCAATGTGAGTGCTTAATTTTTCAACTTCTTCCTTTCACATCTTTCATACTAATTATAGAACCGTGAAAGGAGAAAACCGTATGAATATTAAAGATGTAAAGATTGCTTCGATTATCGTATCGAATACACTTGTTGAATTAATTAAAGATATAATCTCAAGCGAGATTGATAAAGGTGAACAGTTTGCTGATTTCACTTACGTGGATCTTATGGTGGAACTGAATGAGATCTTAACTCTCCATATGGAGATGACAGATAAAAGACTATAACAAACGAAGCCCCGGAGTTTATTCCGGGACTTCGCATTTTCATTCAATCAACATATCAACAGCGAGCCTGCCTCCTAATCTGAAGCCGTTAAGAAAGCTGTCAGCACAGCTCATCGAGGTGAATTCTCCGCAAGCATCACGGTAAGAGTTAAAAATAGTCTTATCTTCAACCGAAAGCTTTTCGTACAGTCTCTCCTCTATTGCCGTCAATTTGCTTAGCTGTTTCTTTAACCTTGGTGCATTTTCACTGCTCATTTCCATTGGTTCGAGATTGCCGTGGTATAATTCCTCTATAACGTTAAGCATATGTATTCTTTTTTAGGGAGTTACTGTTTGTTTTTTTGTGCCAATTATACGTTGTCTTGTTACACCGTTGACTGTTTTGCTTGTTCAGTACGCTGGATGGGCGGTGCACTGCTTTTACCTACGCACCGCCCAAGTCACCGTAGTTTAGTCTTTTTCATTCGAACACAGAGAACCGTCCCCTGTCTTCACGTTCATTCTTATTATTTTCCCATCAAACAATGCTTCAAATTCTTCCAATGTTCCTTTCGATAATAAGTCTTTTTGACAAATGAATTTTTCACTCACCTTGCCCAACGAAAAAAAGAGTTCATAAAAGTTGC